>VHCI01000041.1 GCA_016871775.1 Verrucomicrobiota bacterium
TGGACGCGCGGCACCTCCGGCGCGGCGCTGTTCGGCTCCCTCCGCGGGCGCAAGATCGCCTTTCTTGGGGACGCGGCCTGCAACGTCGCCAGCTCCTGGATCCTTGGCGGCAACCTCTTCGGGATGAAGGTCGCCCTCGCAGGCCCGAAGGCCTTCGCGCCCAGCCCCGCCGTCAACGCGCTGCTTCGGGGCGCCGGCCTCGCCGGCGGCTACTCGTTCACCACCGACCCGTACGAGGCGGTGCGGGATGCCGACGTCGTCTACACCGACGTGTGGGTGAGCATGGGCAAGGAGGAGGAGACCCGCGCCCGCCGCCGGCAGATGGCGCCCTACGCCGTCACGCCCAAGCTCTTCGCCGCCGCCCGCCCCGACGCGTTCTTCCTGCACTGCCTGCCCGCCCACCCCGGCGAGGAGGTCTCGGCCGAGGTGCTCGCTAGCCCGCGGTCGCTCATCTTCGACGAGGCCGAGAACCGCCTCCACATCCAAAAGGCGATCCTTACCCGCCTCGCCGGCCGGCGCCGCTGAGCCCGGACCTTCCCTCTCCCAATGAAAATCGTCCTCGCCTACTCGGGCGGACTCGACACGTCCGTCATCGTCAAGTGGCTCCGTGAAACTTACGACGCCGAGATCGTCACCTTTGCTGCTGACATCGGCCAAGAAGAGGAGCTGAAGGGCCTGCCGCGCAAGGCTCGCGCGACCGGCGCCGCCAAGCACTACACCCTTGACCTGACCGAGGAGTTCGCGCGCGACTTCATTTTCCCGATGATCCGGGCGAACGCCGTGTACGAGGGCCAATACTACCTTGGCACCTCGATCGCGCGCCCCCTGATCGCGAAGGCGCAGGTGGAGATCGCCCGCCGGGAGAAGGCCGACACCGTCGCCCACGGCGCCACCGGCAAGGGCAACGACCAGTGCCGCTTTGAGCTCACCTACATGGCGCTCAACCCGCGCTTGGAGATCCTCGCCCCGTGGAAGCTGGAGAGCTTTCGCGAGCGCTTCCCGGGCCGCGCCGAGATGATCGCCTACTGCGCTGAGCACCGCATCCCGGTGGAGGCCTCGCTGAAGAAGCCGTACTCGATGGACCGCAACCTCCTCCACATCTCCTACGAGGCGGGCATCCTCGAGGATCCTTGGTTCGACCCGACCACCAAGGCGAACAAGGAGATGTTTAAGCTCTCTGTCTCCCCTGAGGACGCCCCCGATCGACCGGAGTACGTGGAGCTCGAATTCGTCCGCGGCGACTGCGTGGCGGTCAACGGCCGCAAGCTCTCCCCCGCGGGCGTCCTTCGCGCGCTCAACCGCCTCGGCGGCAAGCACGGCATCGGCCGCGTCGACCTGGTCGAGAACCGCTTCGTCGGGATGAAGTCCCGCGGCGTCTACGAGACCCCCGGCGGCACGATCCTGATGCAGGCGCACCGCCAGATTGAATCGCTCACGCTCGACCGCGAGGTGATGCACCTGCGCGACTCGCTGATCCCGAAGTACGCTGAGCTGGTCTATTACGGGTTCTGGTTCGCCCCCGAGCGCGAGGCGCTTCAGGCGCTCATCGATGCGAGCCAGCGCTACGTCACGGGCACCGTGCGGCTGAAGCTTTACAAGGGGAACATCATCACCTGCGGCCGGAGGTCCCGCTACTCGCTGTATGACCTTAACGTCGCCTCGATGGAGGGCGTCAAGAGCTGGTACAACCAGAGCGACGCGACGGGGTTCATCCGGCTGAACGGCCTGCGCCTGCGCGCGCGCCACCTCGCTCAGGGCGGACCGCGGGCTTGAGCGGCGGCGCGGTCGGGCGGAATGCACGCTTGTGCTTTCCGCCCGGCGCGGTTGCCTGCCTCCTCGTCCGTATGATCCCTCCCGAGACCTTCAACCACATCGAGAACATCAAGAAGCGCGCCGGTCACCTGTGGAGGTTTCTTTGACGGCGAACAAAAACTGCGCGAAATCGAGGCGATGGAGGCCGAGATGGGCGCGCCCAGCTTCTGGGAGCACAGCGAGCGCGCCCAGCGCCACATCGCCAAGCTCAACGGCCTGAAGAAGGCCGTGCTCCCCGTGGTCGCCTTCCGCAAAAAGGTCGACGACGTGGGCGTGATGGTGGAACTGGTCGAGGCCGCTTCCGGCGCGGAGCGGGAGACGTACGCTGCCGAGCTCAGCGACCAAGTCACCGCGATGATGCGCGAGCTCGACGCGATCGAGATCGGGGCCTTCCTTACCGGCCAGTTCGACCGCAACAACGCCATCCTCTCGATCCAGTCCGGTGCCGGCGGCACGGAGTCCAACGACTGGGCCGACATCCTTTTTCGGATGTATAACCGCTGGGCGGAGCGCCGCGGGTTCACCGTGGAGCTGCAGGACGTCCAGCCCGGCGACCAGGCCGGGATCAGCCGCGCCACCGTGTTGGTGAAGGGCGAGAATGCCTACGGCTACGTCAAGGCCGAGCGCGGCGTCCACCGCCTTGTCCGCATCAGCCCGTTCGACGCCAATAAGCGCCGCCATACCTCGTTCTGCGCGGTCGACGTGATCGCGGAGATCAACGAGGAGATCAACATTGAGATTCCCGACGCGGAGATCCGCGTCGACGTCTACCGCTCCTCCGGCAAGGGCGGCCAGGGCGTCAACACCACTGACTCCGCCGTGCGTATCACGCACCTGACCTCCGGCATCGTGGTGGTCTGCCAGAACGAGCGCTCCCAGATCAAGAACCGGGCCAGCGCGATGAACGTGCTCAAGGCGCGGCTGTACGAAAAACGTCAGGACGAGCAGCGCGCGGAGATGGACAAGTTCTACGGTGAGAAGGGCGAGATCGGCTGGGGCAGCCAGATCCGCAGCTACGTCCTGCAGCCGTACCAGATGGTCAAGGACCTGCGCACTGGCGTCAGCACCAGCGACACGCAGGGCGTGCTCGACGGCGACCTCGACCGGTTCATCAACGCGTGGCTCCGCGCCGGCTGCCCGCGGCACCGCAACAAGGAGATCCAGATGGACGACGAGTGAGCCTGGCCTGCGCCGGCTCACCCCCGTCCTCTCCCTCCCGGCGATGCCCCTGTCCCCGGCGGAACTCAGCGGCGCCTTCTCGGCGCAGAGCCTCTTCGAGGCCAAGACCTGGCGCCTGTCGCCCGAGGCTTGGCCGCTGACGGGCGCCCAAGTCGCCGAACTGGAGGCGATCGGCGCGGCTTGCCTTGAGTTCCACGTGGCGCTTGAGACGCTTTACCTGCGTTCCGCGGCCGGCCGCAACCTGCTGCGCAACCGTCCCTTGGTGGCTCCGTGGGTCGCGGACTACCTCGACCGAGGGAAGCCGCCGGAGCTTGTCGCCCACGGCCGGCACCCCGCCAACCGCGGCGCCCTGCCGACCCTGCTGCGCCCCGACCTGCTGCTGACGGCGAAGGGCTGGGCGCTTACCGAGCTCGACTCCGTCCCGGGCGGGGTGGGGCTCACCGCCTTCCTCAACCGCCTCTACGCCGGCACGGGGAAGATCCTCGGTGCGGGGGACGCGCTGGTGACGCGCTTCCACGCCGCCCTCGCGGCCCTGCGACCCGCGGTGCGCAACCCGGTGATCGCGCTGGTGGTCAGCGCGGAGGCGGCCACCTACCGCCCGGAGATGGAGTGGCTGGCGCAGCAATTGCAGCTGCAGGGCCGGCGGGTGCACTGCGTGCGGCCCGAGGAACTTTTCCCGCTGGGCTCGACCCTCTGCCTGGCGGTCGACGGGAATCCCGAGCGGATCGACGTCGTCTATCGGTTCTTCGAGCTCTTCGACCTGCCAAACATCTTGGTGCACCGCTTCATCCTCGACGCGTGGGCGGCGGGCGAGGTGGCGGTCGCCCCTCCGCTGCGCGCCTTTCAGGAGGAGAAGCTTGCGCTTGCCCTGTTCCACCACCCCCGGCTGCGGGACTTCTGGGCTGAGGTGCTCCCCGCCGGCGCGCGGCGGATCCTGGCCGCGCTGATCCCGCCCAGCTGGATCGTGGACCCGGCCCCCCTGCCTCCCGGCGCGGTGCTCGACGGCCCGCTGGTCGGCGGACACCCGCTCCACGACTGGCGGGAACTGGCCACCGCCTCGCAGAAGGAAAGGGATCTGATCCTCAAGATCAGCGGGTTCCACGAGTCCGCGTGGGGCGCGCGCGGCGTCACCCTCGGCAGCGATGTCCCGCGCGAGGTCTGGCAGGCCGCCATCGAGCAGGCTCTCGCGGAGGCGTCGCACCATCCCCGCGTGCTCCAAGTGTTCCGCAAGCCGCGCCTGTTGGAACATCCGGTCTACCCGCTGGACGCCTCCGCGACCGACGACGCGCGTCCGCAGCCGGGACGGCTCCGTCTCTGCCCCTATTTCACCGTCGAGGCTGGCGCGACCCGGCTCACGGGTGCGCTCGCGACGTTCTGTCCGGCGGACAAGAAGATCATCCATGGGATGCAGGACGCCGCCCTGTTGCCGTGCCGACGGGTGGATTGAGGCCTGGCGGCACCCGTACTTCAGCGGGCGGCGGCGCGGCGGAGTCGGTCGTTGATCGCCAGCGCGAAGCCGTCCTCTCCCGGTGCCGCCTCGAAGTGAAGGTGCCGGTAGCCGGCCGCGTCCAGCTCGCGCAGGCACGCGAATAGCCGCCGCGCTGCGCCCCGCAGGTCGCCGCGGGCGTCGAGCCAACGGACGTTCGGCCGAGCCCGGCCCGCCGGGCGAGCAAGGAAGAGCCAAGCCTCGTCCGCCGGACCCGCGGCCGCGGCGGCGGGATCGAGGCCTGCGTGTAGCGTCGCCGGGGTGCGGGGACTGTAATGCCGGACGAGCTGGCCCGGCGCGATCTGGGCCTGGCGCGCGCCGCCCACCGGGCTGCCGTCCCCGACACGTACCCCCAGCACCTCTTCCAGTTGCGCGCGGGAGATCGCCCCGGGGCGCAGCAGCGCGGGTCGCGCCGGGTCGCGCAGGTCGACGATCGTGGATTCGACGCCGACCGCGCAGGGACCGCCCTCGAGGATGTGTCCGATTCGCGTGCCCAAGCCGGTACGGACGTGCTCCGCGGTGGTGGGGCTGACGTAGCCAAAGGGATTCGCGCTGGGCGCCGCGAGGGGACGCCCGGTGAGGCGCAGGAGCCGGCGGAAGAGCGGGTGGGCCGGCACGCGCACGGCGACGCTCGGTAGCCCGGCGGAGACGAGCGCGGGCACGGCGGCGTGCCGTGGGAGCACGAGCGTGAGGGGGCCGGGCCAGAAGGCCGCCGCGAGCTGGCGCGTGGCGGAGTTGCCCTCGGCCACCGTCTCCAGTTCGTCCGCGGCGGCGAGGTGGACGATCAGCGGGTCCGTCGCGGGCCGGCCCTTCGCGCGGTAGATGCGGGCGCAGGCCCGTGCGTCGAGGGCATCCGCCGCGAGGCCGTAGACCGTCTCGGTCGGGACGGCGACAAGGCCGCCCCGCCGCAGCACGCCCGCGAGGTGGGCAAGATTACGGGCGGTGCCGGAGTAGATGCGGGCGCGGCGGGACGGGACGGCCATCGGGCTCCAGAGAGGCGGCCGGGCGGGCGGGGCGCCAGCCGCAAAATGTCCCGGTTCAGCCAGCGGCCGCGCGCAGGGTCGGGCGTTCGGACCAGCGGGCGGCGACCGCCAGCGGCGGGTGGTCGCGCGGGCCGCGCAGGGCTGAGGCCGTCCATTGCACCCCCAGCTCCTCCCGCGGACCCGAGCTGAACCGCTTTCATCTTGAGTGCCGGCAGCTTGCCCGCGGCGGCGTCGGGATGGATGGCCGTTCGCGCGCCGAGCGCGTCACCCTGCAGTTCTTGTTCGACGCGGCGGTCCCGTTCCTCGCGCTGCGAGGGGTGCGCCTAGTGACGCGGCCGACCGACCCCGCGCGCGCGGCCTGTTTCGACGGGCGGATGAAGCCCGCGGCGAGCGCGTCCCCGGAGCTGGAGCGGGCGGCCCTCGCGGAGACGGAGCACCGGCCGGACCGCTTCGACCACACCAAGCTGTGGCGGCGCTCCGAATGGGAATTCTGCCGCTGGTACCGGGTGGACACCCTCGGCTTCCGCGGCTGCTGCGCGCTGCCGGGCACGATCGTGCTGCGGTTCGTCGCGCTGCTCCGCTGGGCCGCGCCCTGAGTGCGGACCGCGGTCCCGGGAGCTCCCGGAGGGAGGGCCCCGCTTTTGGCTGGGCAACTTCGGCCCTTGGCGTTCGTCTCCTCCCGCATGAAGCTGCTCCTCGCCGCTCTGCTGGCGCTGGCCGGCCCGCTAGCCGCCGCGGAACCCGTCCCCGCCGCGGAACCCGTCGTCGAGCTGCCCCGCTTCGTGGTCACCGACAACCGCGAGTTGCCGCCGCCAGAGGCGTGGCGATACGCGGCGATCCCCGGCTTCGAGATCCTGAGCAACGCGTCCGACCGCGCGACGCAGCGGCTGCTGCGGGATTTCGCGATGTTCCGCCAGGCGCTCGGCCACGTCTGGCCCCAGCCCGGTCGTCACCCGCAGACCACGTCGCTCATCCTCTGCGCGAAGCGGGGCAAGTTCCAGGACTTCATCCCCGCGGGCCGCTACGTGCCCGACGCGGGCTTCGCCAGCGTCTTTCTGAAGCAGCGGGCGCAGACCGCGATTGTGATCGACCTCCAGGCCACAACGCTGAACGTCCTTAACGTCGACGGCCTGAACGACGCGGCGACGGGCACGGACTCGGGGATGGTCTCGGTCGACCACGACAAGCAGCTGTACCGGGAGTATGTGCGGTACCTGCTCAGCAGCAACGAGCCGCGGCTGCCAGCGTGGGTCGAGGAGGGGTTGTCGCAGATAATTATGCGGATGGAGTTCGACCGCCGCTGGATCTCCTTCGCCAAGCTCGAGGACCCCAACACCATCTCCGCGCAGGCGGCGATGGTACAGCAGCTCAACGCGCTGGGGGCGGGCGAGGAGGGGGCGGAGTCGATGGCGCTGCCGGGCGCGCCGGCCGAGGATCGGGACTTTAACGCGGCGCTGCAGCGCAAGGCGCTCGTGCCGCTGGACAAGTTTTTCGCCGCCGCCCACGACTCCTCTGAGGCGACGAACGTGCTCGGGAACAACCGCTGGGCGAAGCAGGCCTACGCGTTCGTCCATATGTGCCTCTACGGCCTGAACGGGAAGTACCAGAAGCCTTTCGCGACCTTTCTGCAGCGGCTGGCGCGGGAGCCCGCGAGCGAGGAGCTGTTCCGCCAAGTCTTCAACCGCACCTACAAGCAGATGCTGCTGGAGCTGCGGGGCTACATCGACTTCACGGTCTACCAGCACCGCGAGTACCGGTCCAAGGAGGACGTGATCGTGCCGCCGCCGCCGGTGGAATTGCGCGACGCGACGCAGGCCGAGGTGGGGCGGATCAAGGGTGAGGCGATGGTATTGGCCGGCCGGGTGAAGCCCGCCCGCGCTGAGCTCGTCGCCCCCTACACCCGCGGCGAGCGCGACCCTTACCTGCTGGCGGCGCTTGGCCTGTACGAGCAGCGCCATGGCAATGCGGCCCGCGCACGGCAGTTCCTCGAGGCTGGTTTCGCGGGGGGCGCCCGGCGCTCCGAGGCCAACCTGGAGCTCGCCCGCCTGCGCTTGGCCGAGGCGCTCGCGTCCCCGGGCGCGGGTACCCAGCTCGCGCCGGCCCAGACCCGCGCGATCCTCGCGCCATTGCAGCTCGCGCACGGCAAGCCGCCGCTGCTGGCGGCGGTTTACGACGTCGCGGGCGACACTTGGGCGCGCAGTGCGGCCGCGCCGACGCGCGAGGAGGCCAAACTAATGGTCGAGGGTGCGATGCTGTTCCCGACGCGGCTGCGGACGGTCTTCCAGGCCGGCGTACTAGCCCGAGACGCCGGTGACCTCCAGTCGGCCCATGCCCTTGCTGACCACGGCGTGAAGTACGCGCCCACCCCCGAGGCCCGCCAGCGCTTCACCGGCCTCAAGGAATCCCTGGCCCCCGCGCCCCCCGCCGCCACCGTGCCCGCCGGTGCGGTTCTGACGCCGCCGTGACCCTGAACCCGATGTCTCGCCGTCAGGTCCGTCTCGCGCTCCTCTTAGGCTTCGCGCCGGTGGTCGCGGCCCCGCCGGGCCCGGTCGTCGAGCTGCCGGTGTTCGAGGTGACCGACTCGCGGGTGCTACCGCCGCCCGAGGAATGGCGCTATGCAGAGATCCCGGGGTTCGAGATCCTGTCCCGCCTCTCGGAGCGGGAGACCCGCCGCTTCGTGGCCGACTTCCTGCTGCTGCAGCAGGTGATCGAGATCATTATGCCGGGCCTGACCCGCGGGCAGGTCGCGGTGCCGACGGCGCTCATCCTGTGCGGGCGCGGGCGGGGGTTCGACGAGTTCCTGCCGGTACGCGACCGCGCGGAACGGTTCGCGATGAACAGCCTGTTCCTCCAGAATCCGGAGCGAGCCGCGATTGTCGTCGACTTTGCCCTGCAGGAGCTGCGCTTCAGCGACGCCGAGACGGTGGAGAGCGACCCGTACCGCTCGTTTTACATCGAGTACTTCCGCCACCTCATCCGCCGCCAGCTGGCGCAGCCGCCGCCGGCGTGGTTCGAGGAGGGCCTTGTGCAGCTGTTCGGCGCGATCGATTTCTCGCGCGAGACGATCACCTTCGGCCAGATCGGAGACGGATTTGGGGCGGAGAAGCTGGGCGACTTCAACCAGGTGCTCTCGCGCAAGGCCCTCGTGCCCCTCGGCGAGATGCTGCGCCCGGAGGGCCCCCGCCAGCGCACGCGCTACTGGAAGGCCCAGTGCTACGCCTTCGTCCACCTCTGCCTCTACGGGAACAACCGGAAGTACCAGAAGCCGTTCCTGCAGTTCGTGACGCGCCTCGGCAGCGAGCCGCTGACCGAGCCGCTGTTCAAGGAGTGCTTCAACCGGACCTACCGGCAGATGGCGCTGGAGATCCGCAGCCACTGCGAGTTCACGGTCTACAACGCGATGCGGTTCCAGGCGAAGAAGGGCGAGGCGCTGCCCGCGCCGCCGCCGGTCGAGCTGCGGGCGGCCCCGGACGCGGACGTCGGGCGCATCAAGGGCGAGGTGCTGCGGCTCGGGGGCCACGGCGACTCCGCGCGCAACGCGCTCATCGCACCCTACGTGCGGGGCGAGCGCGACCCGCGTCTGCTCGCCGCGCTGGGGCTGGACGAGCTGGAGGCCGGCCGCCGCGACCGCGCGCGGCGTTTCCTTGAGGCGGCGGCCCAGGCCGGGGCCATGCGGGCGCGCGCCCACGTCGAGCTGGCCCGCCTGCGGCTGGAGGAGGCCCGCCAGCGGCCCGGCGCGCCCGACGGCGGCCTGAGCGAGGCGCAGGTGACCGCCGTGCTGAAGCCGCTCTTCACCGCGCTGAAGCAACCGCCCCCCCTCGCAGCGGCCTACGGGCTAATCGCAGAGACCTGGATGCAGTCCGTGGTCGCGCCACAGGCGGAGCACCTCGCCGTGGTGATCGAGGGCCTCAACCGGTTCCCGCGTGATCTGGCGCTGCTGCAGCAGGCCGCCCTGCTCGCCCACCGCCGCGGTTTTCCGACCGAGGCGAAGGCGATGGCCGAGCGCGGGGTGAAGCTCGCCCGCGACCCTGCCGAACGGGAGCGCTTTGCCCTGCTCCGGACCTCCCTCGACGTCCCCGCGCCGGGCGGAGCCCCTGCGCCCGCGGTGGCACCGGCGCCCGCGCCGGCGTCGTTCCTCGACGGCCTGACCACCTTGGAGCGACCCGCGACCCCGCCCGCCCCGGCGTCCAACCCGCCCCCCGCCCGCAAATGATCCGCAAGGCCTTCGTGATGAGCGTGCATCCCGGCGCCGAGGCCGAGTACGCCCGGCGCCACCAGCCGATCTGGCCCGAGCTCGAGGCCGTGCTGCGCGCTCACGGCGTCCACAACTACTCGATCTTCCTCCACGGGGAGACGCGCCAGCTCTTCGCCTACGCGGAGATCGAGAGTGAGGAGCGCTGGGCCGCGATCGCCGCGACCGACGTCTGCCGTCGCTGGTGGAGGCGGATGGCGGACGTGATGCCGGCCGAGCCCGACGCGCGGCCCGTCTCCCGCGGCCTACGCGAGGTGTTCCACCTCGATTGAGCCGTCCTGCGGCTAGGGGCGCAGCCAGGCGGCGAGCGGCAGGTTCTGTTCGCGGATCGCGGCGGCCGCGAGTCCCGCCACCGCCTCCGCCCCGGCCGCCGAGAAATGGGTGTCGTCCTGCCTGCCTTCCGGGATGCGCGGGCGCGCGCCCGGGGCGAGCCACACAAAGAATCTCCGCGAGGGCACGTCACCCTCCCGCTGCAGCCACGCCGCGGTCGCCCGTTCGAGGTCGAGCGTCGAGACCTCTTTCTCCGCCGCCACCGCGCGGACCGCGGCCGGGTAGTCCCCGTGCGTGTCGCGCAGGCGGCCCGCGGCGTCGAACTTGCGTCGGCACACGGGCGTGGTCAGCAGCGGCACCGCGCCGCGCGCCCGCGTTTCGCGCACGAAACGCCGGAGATGGTCCCGGAAGCTCGTCGCCGGATCGGTGGACCGCTTCGGGTCCTCGCGCATCTCGTTGTTGTGCGCGAACTGGATCACCACGAAGTCGCCCGGTCGCAGGTCCGCGGCGGTGGCGGGGAGCAGCGCGGCGAGGGTTGGAGCAGGGATTTCACGAGGGGGGCTGGGCGCGGGCCCAAGGGAGCGGCAGATCGAGGTCGACGTTGCCACCGCTGAGGATGATCCCGACCCGGCGGCCGGCGGCGGGTACGCGGTCCTCCATCACGGCGGCGTAGGGCACGGCGGCGGAGGGCTCGACCACCACCTTGAGGGCCTCGAACAGCAGGTGCATCGCCGCGATGATCCCCGCCTCGCTGACCGTGACGATGTCGTGCACGTGCCGGCGGGCGAGGGCGAGGTTGGGTTCGCCGATGGTCGTGCGCAGGCCGTCGGCGATGGTGCGCGGGTCGGTCATCGGGACCCGCTCCGTCCCGTGGAAGGAGCGGGCGGCGTCGTCCGCTCCGGTCGGCTCCGCCCCGATCACCTGCGTGGATGGGCGCAGCGCGCGGACGGCCACGGCCGTGCCCGCGAGCAGGCCTCCGCCGCCGACGGGGCAGAGCACGGCGTCGAGATCGGGGACGTCCTCGAGGAACTCCAGCGCGGCGGTGCCCTGGCCGGCCATCACGCGCTCGTCCTCGAATGGGTGGACGAGGTTCGCGCGGGTCTCCTCGAGGATGGCCGCGCAGGCGCGTTCGCGGGCATCCTGGGTGGGTTCGCAGAAGGTGAGCCGGCCGCCGTAGGCCTCGACCATCCGGACCTTGGGGCGGGCGGCGTTGCGCGGCATCACGATGTGCGCGGGGATGCCGCGGAGCTTGGCGGCGCGGGCGAGGGCCGCGGCGTGGTTGCCGGAGGAGTGGGTGGCGACGCCCCGCCGCGCTTCCGCGTCGCCGAGGGAAAAGACGGCGTTGGCGGCGCCGCGGGCCTTGAAGGCGCCGGCCTTCTGCAGGTTCTCGCACTTGAAAAACAGGCGCCCGCCGCAGGCCGCGTCGAGCCGGGCGTTCGCCAGCACCGGGGTCCGCGTGACGTGGGGCCGGATGCGGTCGTGCGCGGCCTGGATGGCGGTGAGGTCGAGGCTCATCGGCGCAGCTTGCCGGCGGCGCGCCCCGCCTGCAACCTCCGGGAATGGTCAAGAAGCTCCTCCACACCCGCCTCCGCGTGAACGACCTCGAGCGCTCCGTCCGATTCTACCAGGACGCCCTCGGGCTGACGGTCGCCCGCCGCAGCGTCTCGCCGCGCGGCGCGCAGGTCGCCTTCCTCGCGACCCCGGGCAGCGAGGAGGAGATCGAGCTGTGCCAGTTGCCCTCCAGCCCGCCGGTGCAGGTCCAGCCGGACCTGATGCACCTCGCGTTCGAGGTGGATGACCTCGCCGCGTACGCCGCCGAGCTGGCGCGCAAGGGTTACCCGCTCTCGGACGGACCGACGCTGACCGGCAGCGGCTCCACCATTGCGTTCATCGACGCCCCCGAGGGCTACGAGGTGGAACTGATCCAGCGGGCGCGCCGCTGAGGGGGCGGCGTTGGCCGCGCTCCCAGGCGAACAGGAACTGCTGCGCGAGCCCCGCCTGCGGGCCGAAGTGCGCGCGGCCGAAGTGCGCCACCTGGGCGGGCGACCAGCCCTCGAGGCCGTAGTGGCGCGCGAGCGCCTGCAGGATCCACGTGTCCACCGGGAAGGCCTCGAGCCGGCCGGCGCCAAAGAGGAGCACGCAGTCCGCGACCTTTGTGCCCACCCCCGGCAACTCGAGCAGCCGGGCGTGCGCCGCGGCGTAAGGGAGGTCCTCCGTCTCTTCCAGCCAGCCAGGGCGCGCGGCGAGGTAGCGGGCGGTCCCGGCGACGTGTCGCGCCCGGAAGCCGAGCAGGCAACGCCGCAGCTCCGACTCCGGCACCGCCGCGAGTTCGGCCCAGCCCGGCAGGGCGTGGGGCCCGCCAGGGAACAGCGGCCGGCCGAGCCGCGCCGCCAGCAACTCCACCATCTGCTTGATCTGCACGATCTGCTTGGTCGCGCTGCAAAGGAAGGCGAGTAGGGTCTCGCCGAAGGGCTGACGCAGGAGGCGTAGGCCGGGGAACGCCGCGACGCACCGCGCGAGGTGGGCGTCACTCCGCCACGGCAGCGCGTTGGTCGCGGCCGCGAAGTCTGTGCCGGCCGCGAAGTACGCCGCAAGATCCGCCGGGCCGGTGACGCTGCCCGCCGGGGCCCACTCCGGCCGGCCCCCCGCGCCAAGGCGCACGTGCACGGCGTGGCGACCCCAGAGCCCGGAGAAGGCCGCGGGGCCGGCGGCGGGATCCGGATTCCACCGGAACGCCTGCCCGCGGTCGAGGATCTCGGCGAGCACCGCCGGCGTCAGGGGCGGCAAGCCTTCCAGTGGCGCCCAGGAATTGGCGGCCATGATCAGGGCGCCGGATCCACCCAAAGGAAACTGCGCTCCGCCGCGAGCTCCCGTCCGCCGGCGTCCAGCACCCGCAGCCGCCACGCGACGGGTTGCGCCCGCTTCCCGCCCGGCCACGCCTCCCCGGTCAGGCCCAGTTCCACCACCTCCTCGCCCGCGCGCAGCGCGGCCGGGAAACGGTGGAGCACCGGCTCGGGCCCGTCGGGCCGGAGGACCATCAGCTCGAGGACGGCCTCCGGCGCGGCGGTGCCGCGCGTGCGCACCAGGAAGTAGAATCCCGCGCGCTCCCCGGCGGAGGTCCGCAGCACGCGGCGCGGTCCGGAATCCGGGGCGGCGCCGAAGTACTCGCGCAGCCGCGTAAAGTCCTCCGCGTCCTTCCAGCCCGGCCACACGCGCACGAGGGCGAACCCCGTTCCGGGCGCGGCCATGGCGGCGCCGGCGAGGCAGAGGAGGAACAGGAGGCGGAGCGGGGACATCGCGGGGGATGGTGGCCGCGGGCGCGCGCGCCGCAAGCCGCGGGGATGTCAGGGAGCGGCGAACTCGACCCGCTGGAAGCGATGCAGGCCAAGGGTGGCCGGTTCCCAGCCGCGCACGGCCGGATCCAGCAGGAAGGTCTGCGCGCCGTGCACCAGCGGGGTCACCGGCGCCTCCTCCAGCAGTCGCGTCTCCGCGCGCCGCAGCAGCGCGGCGCGCGCGGCGGGATCGGCCGTCCCGCGGGCTTCCGCCAGCAGCCCGTCATAGGTGGCATCCGCCCAGCCGGTCCAGTTGTTGCCCCCGCCGGTCACGAACAGGCCAAGGAAGGTGAGGGGATCGGCGTAGTCGGCGACCCAGCCTAGCAGCGCCGCGGTGTGGGCGCCCTGCTGCTGCTGCTCGAGCCAAGTCTTCTGCTCGACGACCTCGATCATCGCCGTGACGCCGATCCGCCGCCACATCTCCTGGATCGCCTCCGCGACCTTGGGCAGGTGGCCGTCGTTGCGGGCGAGGAGGGGGATCGCGGGCAGGCCGCGGCCGTCCGGGAAGCCCGCCTCCGCGAGCAGCCGGCGGGCGGCCTCCGGGTCGGTGCGGGTGCCGGCCACGGGCGTGTACTCGCCGCAGCCCGGGGGCACGAAGCCGGGGGCCGGGGCGCGGGCGCCGGAGTAGACAGCGCGCGAGAGGGCGGCGCGGTCGATGGCGAGGGCCAGCGCGCGGCGGACCGCGGGCCGGTCGAGCGGCGCGCGCCGGACGTTGAGGTTGAGGTACCAGGTGTTGAGGAGCGGGTCGACGCGGAGGCGCGGGTCCGCGGCTTCGCGGTAGGCGCCGAGGCGGCTCGCGGGCAGGTCGAAGGTGACGTGCAGCTGGCCGGCGCGGAACGCGTGCTCCTCGGCGCCGGGTTGCTCGATGGGCAGGAATTCCACCCGTTGCAGGCGGGTGCCCGCCGCGTCCCAGTAAGCGGGGTTGCGCGCAACCGCGATCCGCGCCTGCGGCCGCCATTCGGCGAGGGTGAAGGCGCCGTTGCCCACGAGGTTGCCCGGGCGGGTCCACGCCGTGCCGCGCCGCGCCCCGGCGTCGAGGCGTTCTAGGGTCCCGCGGTGCACGGGGTACCAGGCCGGGTGGGCCACGAGGGTGGGGAGGTAGGGCACGGGGTGGGCGAGGTGCAGGCGGAGCGTGCGGTCGTCCACCGCCTCCACCCCGACGCGCCCGAAGTCCGGCGTGCGCCCCTCGTGGAAGTCCCGCGCGCCGCGCAGCACCCAGAGCAGGTGGGCGGAGGGAGAGCCGAGCGCGGGGTTGAGCACGCGGTGGAAGGCGTACGCGAAGTCCGCGGCCGTGACCGGGTCGCCGTTCGACCAGCGCGCCTCGGGCCGGAGGTGGAACGTCCACGCGCGGCCTTCGGCGGAGGTTTCCCAGCGGACGGCCGCGCCAGGCAGGCCCCGCGAGGTTCGCTCCTCGAGCACGGTGAGGCCCTCGAAGAGCGCGCTGACGACGATCATCTCGGTGAACGCGTCGACGGTGTGGGGATCGAGGTCCGCCGGTTCCGCCTGGTTGCCCACCAGCAGGGTGCCGGTGCGCCGGCCGGCCTCCGCCGGGGTCTCCCGCCCGCCGCAGCCGGCGAGGACGACCAGGAGCACCGCCGCCCAGGACGCAGGGATCTTCCGCATCCCCGGAGCAAAGTCTCTCGGCGGGCCGGGCCAAGGCATTTCCGGGGGCGGCGGGCCGCGCAAAATCGGGATGGCGTCGGGCGGCGCGGGGCGCCTAGAAACGGGGATGATCCGCCCGCCCCGTCATCCCGCGCGTCGCGACTTCCTCCGGGCTGGCGCCGGCGCCCTGCTCGCCGCCGGCCTGCCCCCCGCCCGCGCCGCCGCCGCCGCGAACAACGCCCGCGTCGCCATCGTGACCTGTCGCGGCTACGGCCCCGAGGTGAAGGCGGCGCTCGACCGCAGCTTCGACCAGCTCGGCGGCCTCGGCCCGCTCGTCGGCGGCAAGACCGTCACGATCAAGCTCAACCTCACCGGCTCCAACTTCACCCCGCTCTTCGGCCGCCCCGTGGGTGAAAGCTACATCACGCACCCCGCGACCGTGATGGCGCTCACCGCCTCGCTCTTCACCGCCGGCGCGCGGCGCGTGCGCCTCGTCGAGTCCACCAGCCTCCGCCAGCCGCTCGAGCGAACCCTCGTCGACGCCGGCTTCGACTGGCGGGCGCTCTCTGCGCTGGGCCGGGTCGAGGCCGAGGACACCCGCAACCTCGGGCTCGGCCGCACCTACGCGACGCTCAAGGTCGGCTTCGGCGGGCACCTCTTCGAGCAGTTCGAGCTCAACCGCTCGTACGTGGACACCGACGTGTTCGTCTCCCTCTGCAAGCTGAAGACCCACATCACCACGGGCATCACGCTCACGATGAAGAACCTCTTCGGCATCACCCCCAACGCACTCTACGGCGACGACGCCCCTTCCGAGGACGGCGTGCGCGGGCGCGGGCGGCTGCACAACCTCAAGGGCTGGGACGGGCAGAATCAGGCCGTCTTCGATCCCCCGGGGAGCAAGCGCGACTTCTTCGAGCCGAAGGACGCAGGCTACCGCATCCCACGGATCGTGACCGACGTCTGCGCCGCGCGCCCGATCCACCTCGGCATCATCGACGGCATCACGACCCTCAACTGGTCCGAAGGCCCGTGGGTGAAGGGCCGCGAGCAGAAGATGGCCCGCCCCGGGGTCATCATCGCCGGCCTGGACCCGGTGGCGACCGACACCGTGGGCACGGCGGTGATGGGCTTCGGGAATGTGCGCGCGGAGCGGGGCACGATCCCGTTCAAGCCGGGCGACAACCACTTGGTGATGGCGGAGCGGGCGGGCCTCGGCACCGCGGACCTCGCGCGGATCGACGTCGCCGGCGAGCCGATCGCGAAGGTGCGCAGCCGCGAGTTCCCGGCCTAACCGGCCGCGCGGCGGTCGCGCCAGCGCCACCAACCGGCGAGCACGCTGCCGATCACCGAGTGGAACACGCTCGAGATCGCGCAGGGCACGGCCGTGAGCGGGTCGGTGAAGTGCTTCCGCGCGAGCACCACGCCGAGGCCCGAGTTCTGCATCCCGACCTCAATCGAGATCGTGCGCACCGCCGCGCGGTCAAAACCGAGGACCCGGGCGAAGGCGTAGCCGAGGGCGAAGCCGCCGGCGTGCAGCGTGAACACCGCCGCCAGCAGGGGGCCGGCCGCCTGCCGGATCGCGGCCGCGCTCCCGCCGATCACGCTCGCGCAGATGAGCGCGATCACCACCACCGAGAGCAGCGGCAGCACGGCCTGGGCCCGGGCCACGGCCCGCGGCGCGCGCCGGTTCAGCCACACCCCCAGCACCACGGGCAGGACCACGACCTGGAAGGTGCTCAGGAACAGGCCCCACGCGTCCACCTGCACCAGCGTGCCCGCCAGCCAGGAGGTGAGCAGCGGGGTCATGAAGACGGCCGCGAAGGTCGAGCACATCGTCATCACCACTGAGAGGCAGACGTTGGCGCCGGCGAGGTAGGTAACGACGTTGGAGGCAGTGCCGCCCGGGCAGCAGGCGACGAGGATGAGCCCGACCGCGAAGGCGGGCTCGAGCCCGAAGACGCGACCGGCGGCCCAGCCGAGCAAGGGCATGATGGTGAATTGGCCAACGAAACCGGCGGCGACGGCGGCCGGCATCCGAGCCACCCCGCGGAAATCCTCCGGCGTGAGGGTCAGCCCCATCCCGAGCATCACCGCGGCGAGGCCCCAGACGATCCACGGGCCGCTGAACCAGGTGAAGGCGCGCGGCTCGACCAGCGCGAGGCCGCTGCAGGCGGCGACCCAGACGGGGAACGCGTTGGTCAGTGTGTTGAGGAGGCGGGGCATCGCGCGGCACGCTGGGCGGCCGTCGCGGCGCTGGCGAGCCCGGAGGCGGGGCTCGCGCATTGACTTGCCGCGGGTGGCGCGGTTCAAACCCACCGTGGCCGTCGCGCCGTCGCGGTCGGCCCCTTCCTTCCCTCCCTCCGCCCCCTATGAAGAAGTACAACGTCGCGGTCGTCGGCTACGGCTGGGTCGCGACCGCCCACATCCCGGCGATCAATGCGACTGGCCAGGCGCGCGTCACCGCCATCTGCTCGTCCCGCCCGCTCGATGCCGCGGCCCTCTCCGCCCAGCACAGCGGGCCCATCGCGACCTACACGAGCTACGAGGAGATGTTGCGCCGGCCGGACATCCACGCGGTCTCCATCTGTAGTTACCCGCGGGAACACGCGGCCCACGCGATCGCCGCCGCCCGCGCGGGCAAGCACATCATCTTGGAGAAGCCGATCAGCCTGACGCTGGAGGACGCGCGGGCGGTTGCCGCTGCGGTCAAGGCCGCCGGCGTGAGGGTCTGCGTCTGCTTTGAGTGCCGTTTCTCCAGCCAGTTTCTCGCCACCAAGGCCGTCCTCGACGCCGGCCTCCTCGGCCGGCTCCACTACGGGGAGGTTGATTACTACCACGGCATCGGCCCCTGGTACGGCCAGTTCCGCTGGAACGTCCGGCGCGACGGCGGCGGCACCAGCCTGCTCTCGGCCGGCTGCCACGCGATGGACGCCCTGCTGCTCTGCCTTGGCGGCGAGGTCGAGAGCGTCACCAGCGTCGCCACGCGCTCCAGCAGCCCGACCTTCGCGCCCTACGAGTACCCGACCACCTCGGTCACCCTCGTGCGCTTCCGCCACGGCGCGGTCGGCAAGGTCGCCTCGGTCATCGACTGCCTGCAGCCCTACTACTTCCACACGCACCTCGTGGGCAGCGAGGGCAGCCTCCTCGACCATCGCTTCCACTCGGCCAAGCTCGCCACGGACAAGCACCGCTGGAGCGAGCTCTCGATGAAGCTGCTCGATTCGGGCGACGTCTCGGATCACCCCTACCAGACCCAGTTCCAGGCCTTCTTCGACGCCCTCGACGCCGGCCGAGAGATGCCGCTGACGTCGCTCGACGACGCGATGCGGTCGCACCTCGCCTGCCTCGCCGCCGACCGCTCGGCCGCCGAGAACCGGACCGTCGCGCTGGCCGAGCTGCATGGCTGAGCGGGCGGCCATCGCCATCGCGGCGCACCCGGACGACATCGAGTTCACGATGGCCGGCACGCTCCTGCGGCTGCGGGAGGCGGGCTGGCAGATCCACTGCCTGAACGTCTCCTCCGGGGACTGCGGCAGCCTCGCGCATCGTCCCGCCGCGCTGCGCCGGATCCGCGCCGCCGAGGCCCGCCGGGCCGCCGCCGTGCTCGGCGCGACGCACCACCCCAGCCTGGCTGACGATATCCAGATCCTCTACGGGCTGCCGCTGCTGCGCCGCCTCGCCGCCGTCATCCGCGAGGTGCGGCCCGCGATCGTCCTCACCCATCCGCCGCAGGACTATATGGAGGACCACACGGAGACCTGCCGCTTGGCGGTGTCCGCCGCCTTCGTCCGCGGGATCCCCAACTTCCCCTCGGTCCCCCGCCGGGAGGCGTGGGGCGGGGAGACCGTGGTCTACCACGCGATGCCCCACGGCCTGCACGATCCGCTGCGGCGCCGCGTGGTCGCGGGCGCTTGGGTCGACACCGCTGCCGTGCACGCCCGCAAGCTCGAGGCGCTCGCCTGCCACGAGAGCCAGCACGCGTGGCTGCGGGCGTCCCAAGGGATGAACTCCTACCTGCGCGATATGGAGCGGATGAGCCGCGCCGTCGGCCGCCAGTCCGGCCGGTTCCGCCACGCCGAGGGCTGGCGGCGACACAGCCACCCCGGCTTCAGCGCCACAGACACCGACCCGCTCCGCGCCGCTCTGGGCCCGCTCTGCTGGGTCAACGCCGCCCAGGAGCGCGTGCTGCGGCGCGGCGCCCCCTGATCTTATGCCCCGCAAGCTCAGCACCATCGCCCCCGATTGGTGGGATTACACCACCCTTGATTCCGAGCTCATCGCTGAGGCCGCGCGCCTCACCTCGGCCCAGCTCGTCCGCCTGTCCCGCGACGGCTTCCGCGTCGTTCTCTATGACTCGCTGGAGGATTTCTACCTCGCCGAGGCGCTGGAGTACATCACCGCGTGGCGCCAGGCCACGGCGGACAACCCGGTCGGCATCTGCGGCCCGATCGGCCCGACGGAGCAGCTGCCGCTCGTCGCCCGGCTCGTCAACGAGCTCGGCCTCTCCCTGCGCCACGCGCATTTCTGGGGGATGGACGAGTGGTACGAGAACGGCCGCGAGGTGCCGGTGACGCACCCGTTGTCCTTCGAGCGGGCGGACCGCGAGCTCTGCTTCAACCGCATCCGCCGCGAGCTCGCGATGCCGGAGGCGAACCTCCACTTCCCCAAGGCCGACCTCGCGGCCTACCGGCGCAGCTGGGAGGGAGTGCGCTGCGCGGTGATGCAGGGCGGCCAGGGCGACATCAAGCATTGGGCCTTCAACGATCCCGTGCGGCGCCGCGGCCGGCACCGCGACGCGCCCCCGACACCCGCCGAGTACCGCCGCCTCGCCACGCGCGTGGTCGAGCTGCACCCGGTAACCCTCGCCCAGAACGCCCGCACCTCCGGCGGCGGCAACATCACGATGGTGCCGACGCAGGCGATCACGGTCGGTCCGGTCGAGACATGGCAGGCGGAGAAGGTCTCCATCTGGCAGGCGGGCACGCACGACAACCCGCTCGGCCAGCGCCTGACGACCCTGATGATCAGCCGAGGGATCGCTGACAGCGCGGTCCCGATGTCTTTGCTCGCCGAGCACCCGAACGTGCAGTTCAACTTCTTCCGCGGCGGCCTCGGCACCTGCGCAGTCGAGATGCACTGAGCCCCGCTTCCCCGCCCTCCCCGGAAACCACCCCCAACCCTATGTCCACCTCACCGGACCAATCCGCCCTCAAGTTCAAGCTCTGCGTCTTCATGTTCCTCCAGTACTTCATCTGGGGAGCCTGGTACGTAAGCATGGGGCCGTACCTCGCGGTCACCCTAAAGTTCGAGGGAGCGCAGATCGGCCTCGCCTACGGCGCCTTCGCCATCGGCGCGATGATCTCGCCCTTCCTCGTCGGGCTGATCGCCGACCGCTACTTCGCCTCGGAGAAGATCCTCGCCGTCCTCGGCCTCGCCGGCGGCGTGGTGCTCTGCCTGATCCCGCGGTGCACGACGTTCTCGTCGTTCTACCCGATGCTGATCCTCTACTGCGCCCTCTACGTGCCGACCCTGGCGCTGGGCAACTCGCTGTCGCTCTCGCACCTTTCCAACCCGAAGGTCGATTTCCCACGGGTGAAGATGCTCTCTGCCGTCGGCTGGATCGCGGGCCTCTTCGGCCTGGGGCTGATCGCGAGCGCGGAGTCGCCGGTGCAGTTTTACCTCGCGGGCGGGGCCTCGATCGTATTCGGCCTCTTCTCCCTCGCGCTGCCGCACACCCCGCCGCGCAAGACCGGCGCCAACGTCAGCCTCGGTGAGATCCTCGGCCTCGACGCCCTCGCGCTGCTGCGCAAGCCGTCCTTCGCGATCTTCATCCTCTGCATGTTCCTGATCTGCATCCCGCTGTACTTCTACTTCGTGAACCTCGGGGTGTACCTCTCCGAGTTGAAGTGGACCAATATGCTGGAGAAGACCTCCCTCGCGCAGGTCTCGGACGTGATCTTCTTCCTGCTGCTGCCGCTCTTCCTGCGGCGCTTCGGCTACAAGATCACCATCTTCCTCGGCATCGCCTGCTGGGTGGCCCGCTACTTCGCCCTCGGCTACAGCGCCGATGGCGGCGCGGCCCAGACCGCGCTGATCTTCACCGCGATCCTGCTGCACGGCGCCTGCTACGACTTCCTCTTCATCGCCGGCCAGCTCTACGTCGACGAGGAGGCCAACGCTCGCATCCGCGGGGCCGCGCAGGGGCTGATCGCCTTCATCCTCTGGGGCGTGGGCGCCTTCGTCGGCACGCTGCTCGCTGGCCAGGTCCTCGCCCAGCACGCGCTGAAGACGCCCACCGTCGCCGGGATCGCCCACGACTGGAAGGCCATCTGGCTCACGCCGGCCTGGGGCGCCCTCGCGGTGCTCGTGATCTTCGTGATCTTCTTCCGCAACCCCGGCCGCAAGGCGGACGAGGCGGCGGGCAGCTGATTCCCCCGCGACCCGCGCGGACCGGCCTGGCCGGCCCGCGCCGCGGCGCTCACCGGAGCGCCAACTGGCGGATCTCCCGCGCGTCCAGCGCGCGGGGGAACACCGCGACCTCGTCGAGCCGGCCTTCCCAGTTCGAGTCGTTGTCCGACCGTCCGCCGAACATCGTGTCGGCCACGGTCCCGGGTGCGGCCGCACTCTCGAGCTCCAGTTCCCCGTCAAGGTAGACCCGGACGGCGCCGGCGTCGCGCACCAGCGCCACGTGCCGCCAGGTCCAGCGCGGGACCACGGTCCGGCCGGCCAGGCGGGCGTCCGCCGCGGGCCCGCGTTGGAACACCAGCCGGCCCGCGTGCGGTCCCTGCCCGGCGAGCCCGAGGTGTTCGCCCGCGCCGCTCAGCCCGTGGTCGTGGTCGCGCGAGTAGAACCAGCCCGCCATCGCCCGGGCGCCGTCCGGCATCCCGTTCCAGATCCACAACGAGACGGTGTGCCGCGGGCCCAGGTCGGGCAGGCGCGCGCGGAGCCGCCCACCGGCGAAGTGCGGGGCGCGGTTGACCACTCCGGGACCGCAGAACTGCTCGGAGCGCGGACCGTCGAGGTAAAAGGTCACCGCCGGCTCGTAGTGCGCGTCGCGGTGCGCGGGGGTCGCGTCGACGGCGAGCGGGCCCGTGAACTCGTCCAGGCGCCACCAGGCCGCGGGACGGGCGGCGCGGATCACCTGGGCCGCCGGGCCGGCGGGCAGTTCCCACGCGCGGCGGGGCCGGGCGGACACCTGTTCCAGCAACTCGATGCCCGCTTGGGTGATGCGCGGCTCCGCACTCACTTCGAGTCCGGCCGAGCGCGCCGCCCAGGTGTTGTAGCCACCGAACAGGTAGTGCTCCGGCGGCGGGATGTAGCCGTCCCCGCCGTTCGCGAGCTCGATCACCATGGTCCGCTCCAGCGGGCTGGCGGCCTTTAGCTTGAGCCCGGTGATCGCGTAAGTCTCGCACGGCGTCGTCGCGATCGCGATGTCGCCGAGGCGCAGCGCCTGCACGACGATCTCCGTCTCCTTGCGCTCGTGCAGGAAGAGCTGCTCGCGCGCGTAGATCTCCGGCTGGGTCACCGGGAGGCGATTGCCCATCGCGGCGACCACCCGTTGCGCCCACTCGAGCCGCTGCGCGTCGGGCGTACGGTAGCGCAGGGTCATCCGCCGCTCCGCCATCGCGAGGGTGGCGTCGGCGCGATGCTCGACCCGGGCCAGCGCGCGGGCCGCGATGTCCACCAGCCCGGCCGCGTACTGCTCGATCGTCGGTTTCGGCCGGTCCTTCTCGGGGACGCGGTAGTCGACCCGCCAGATGTCGCCGCTGCAGCCGTGCGACATCGCGGCGAGGCAGCCGCCCTGCGGCGCGAGGCGTTGGGCGAGTCCGTCCGCGAAGAGCCCGAAGTAGTCGGCGCTCAGCAGGCTGTCCCCGAAGTAATGCATCGAGAAGTTGGCGAGCACGCCGAGGGGGCGCCCGTCGCGGGTCTGGATGGAGATGAGGCTCAGCTCCGGGTCCTCCGGGCCGCCCTCGCCGGTGACGTCGTCCCAGTTGCGGGCCGCGTGCATGTTCGCGCGCACGGTGGGGTTGCCGAACGGGTCGGCGGCGAGGCGGTCCGGGCGCCGGATCCAATGGCGCAGCGCGGTGAAGTCCGCGGCGTCGGCCCGCGCGAACCCGATCCGTGCCGGGGCCAGGGCGGTGACGGCCGCGGCGACCGCGTCGGCGAGTTTCCCGCGCAGGAAGGGCACGTAGGCGGGATCGGCGTCCGTGCCGAGACAGCCCATCGACGACGGGGCGGTGTGGGTGTGCGTGGCCGAGATCAGGATCCGGTCGCGCGGGAGGCCGGTGCGTTCCGCCGCCAGCGCCTTGGCCTCGTCGACCAGCGGGCGCGGGAGCATGCAGCTGTCAACCACCACGATCGCGAGCCGCTCGTGACCGTCGCTGAAGGCGAAGGCGCGCGCGTGCAGCCGCGTCTTCACCTGGTTGACGGAGCGGCTGACCATCCCGCCGTTCACGAGCACGGGGAGCTGCGGCGGGGTGACATCGAGGAGGGCGGTGCCCGCCGCGAATTCGGCGCGGAGGCCGGCGGGCAGGGCGAGCAGGGCGAGGAGCAGAAGTCGGGGCCGCATCAGGGTCAGGGTTTAAGGCCGCGCAGCAGTTCGTGCGCGCGGGCTACGACGCGGTCCTCGGTGTCGGGGGCGAAGGGGCCGGGGTGGGTGAGCAGGCGGGTGTTGGCGCCGCCCGCCTCGTACCCGCCCTCGGCCAGCACGCGGCGGCTGGGCAGGTAGCCGAAGACCTCGTTGCTGTAGCCTGCGATCCAGACGGCCGCGGGGCCGGCCAGCTCGCGCTTGAGGCGCAGGGCGTAGTCGACGACCACCTCGCCCGCGATGGCCACCAAGGTCAGGTCGGAGCCGAGGCGGACAACGTGCACCGCGCAGGGCAGGGGCGGGGGGATTTCACCGCGGGCCTGGGTGGCGGTGAGGGCCTTCGCGCGGGCGACGACCTCGGGCGTGTGGGTGGCCGGAGAGTAGGCGGCGAGGGCCGCGGGAGGCAGGGGATCGTAAGCGAGAAGCGCCGGGCCGAGGGCCGCACGCAACGGGCCGGCGACAGCGCGCGGGCGGGCGGCAAGCGCGGTGTGGACGGCGTTGGCGAGGGCGCGGCCGTGCTGGCGGGCGAGTTGCTCGGAGGTCTGGCCGGGCACGCTCCGGCGGGGATACGGGTTCTGGTCACCGCCGGCGCCGGTGATGAACAGCGCGGTCGCGCCCGGATAAGCCTCCTCCAGGTCGCGCTGGGCGTGGCCGGCGTAATCCCCGCTCAGCAGTTTGCCGCTGAGCGTCGTGTTGTGGCAGGCGTACCCGAAGACGAGGGCCCGCGTCTTCCCTTCGGGGCCCGCGACCCGCAGGACGGGCACGTCGTGGTCGACCGGCCCCGCGGGGTGCGGGTTGTTGGAGATGCCGCCGCCGGGTTCGGGGCGACGGCGGTTCATTGCGAAACCGGCCCGGGCTTGGGCGAACTCAAGCCGAGCGGGGGCCATGGCGGCGAGACTCGCGCCGATTAGTTCGACCACGGTCACGCGCAGGCCGGCCGCGAAGGCCTCCGTCGCGGCCACGTCCTCCGGGCGGGCGGACCGGCGGAACACTTGTTCGATGAGCATCCGCGCCGGGTCGACCAGCGGGCCGCTGTGGGTGTGGGACGCGTTGAGCAGGATCTCGTGGGGCCGCAGGCCGAAGCGGACCGCGCCCTCCAATTCCACGTGCGCGCGCAGCTCGGCGGTGATGCCGATCAGGTCGAGGGTCACCAGCACCAGCCGCCCGCTAGCGCCGTCGTCGAGGCTCAGCGCCTTCGCGTGCAGGTCGCCGTCCAGGCCGTCGGACGGCGCGGTGCGGCTCGCGTAGCCAGCGAGCCACAAGGGTCCGGGCGGATTCAGCTTCCGCGTCGCCACTCCAGCGCGCCACGGAGTGAGCGCGGGGGCGGCGGCTTGGACGGCGAAAGGGAGCAGGACGCAAGCCAGCAGGAGCAGGCGGCCGGGCAGAGTGGGGGAGGGCCGGTTCATCGGGGCGGAGCAGGCTCGGTCTTTGAGGTTGAGCCACGCAGGCCCCGGGCTTCAAGTGTCAACACCTTGTTCTTCCCGCCGATGTTCCCCGCCTTGTTTCGTCGTCTCATCCGTTTCAGGCCGGCCGTGATGGCCGCGGCCGCCGCTGGTGCCGTCGCCGGGGAGCGCGGGCCGCTGTCGCCCGAGGAAGCCCTGCGCGCGTTCCGCGTCGAGCCGGGCGTGCGCGTGGAGGTGTTCGCCGCTGAGCCGCTGGTGGTCGATCCGGTCGCCTTTGCCTTCGATGAACGCGGCCGGCTCCTGGTGGTGGAAAACCGCGGCTACCCCGGCGAGGTGAAGCGGGATCAGACGCGCGACGACGCCCCGGCGGCGGCCGAGGGCCGGATCGCCCTGCTCGAGGACACGGATGGCGACGGACGGCCTGACCGCCGCCACGAGTACGCCACCGGCCTCGGTTTCCCCAACGGGATCCTGCCGTGGCGCGGGGGCGTGTTCGTCACCTGCGCGCCCGACATCCTCTTCCTCAAGGACCACGACGGCGACGGGGTGGCGGAGGAGCGGACCGTGGTGCTCACCGGTTTCAGCACCTCGCGCACGACGCAGATCCGGACCAGCCACCCGACCCTTGGGCTTGACGGCTGGGTTTACGTCACCAGCGGCCTCAATGGCGGCAAGGTGCGTTCGCCGCGCCACCCGGAGCGGCCCGAGGTGAACTACACCCCCGCCGACGCGCGCTTCCACCCGGAGACCCTGGAGTTCGAGGTGGTGGGCGGACGCGGCCAGTTCGGGCTGGCGTTCGACGAGTTCGGGCGGCGGTTCAACACCTCCAACCGGCATCCCATCCAGCAGATCGTACTCGAGCCGGCCCAGTTGCGGCGCAACCCGCTGTTCGCCTTCTCGGAGACGGTGCAGGCGGTTTCGCGGGTGGAGGCCGAGGCGGTGGTCTGGCCGGCGGCGCGTGCGCGGGTGACGGCCGATTTCATCCCGGCGCTGCTGAGCAAGCCGCACTCCGGGACGTTCACCTCGGCGTGCGGCCTTGCTCTGCACGCGGGTCCCGCGTTGGGGGCGGAGCGGATCGGGAGCGCGTACATCTGCGAGCCCGCGCAGAATCTCGTGCAACGGCAGGTCCTGCGCGCCGAGGGGCCGACCTTCCGGGCCGAACTGGCGACGCGCGGCGCGGAGTTCCTCGCCTCGACCGACTCGTGGTTCCGGCCGGTCTTCGCGGCCGACGGCCCGGACGGCGCCCTTTACGTCGCGGATATGTACCGGAGGGAGATCGATCATCCGGCGTATGTGCCGGAGGAATCGCGGAGCGGGCTGGACTTCACCTCCGGCCGAGACCGCGGGCGCATCTACCGCCTCGTCCGCGCGGACGCCCCGCCAGTCGCGCTGCCGCGTTCCGTCGGGGATGCGGTCACGCTGGTTGCGGGGCTGGAGGCGCCGGAACCGTGGGTGCGGGCGCGGGCGCAGCGCCTGCTGGTGGAACGGGGTGAGACCTCCGCCGCGCCCCGGTTGGTGGAACTCGTCCGCACCGCCGCCCGGCCGGAGACGCGGGCCCGGGCGCTCTGGACCCTCTCCGGCCTCGGCCAGTTGCCGCCCGCGGAGATGGAGACGGCCGCGCGGGACCCGGCGGCGGGCGTGCGCGAGCAGGCGGTGACCCTCGCGGGCGCCCGGCTGGCAACCGAGCCTGCGCTGGGAGCGCTGCTTTTGTCGGCGGCGGCGGATCCGGACGCCCGGGTGCGCTTCCTGGCGGCGCTGGCCTTGGGGTCGTGGCCGGATCCGCGGGCGGTGGCAGGCCTTGTGGCGGTCGCGGTGCGGGATGGCGCGGAGCGGTGGACCCGCGCGGCGGTGCTGAGCGGGGTGGGCGGGCGGCTGGAGGCCTTCCAGACCGCGTTGGCGCCCCGGCTCGCGGCCGCTGCTCCGGCCGTGGCCGCGGCCCTGCAGGAAGAGGTGGGCCGGGTGGTGGGGGCGGGCA
>VHCI01000042.1 GCA_016871775.1 Verrucomicrobiota bacterium
CTGGGGCTGCCGCGCATCGTGTCCACGGCCGCCGACCTGAAGGCGATCCTCGGACTGTCGGTTTCCCCCGCCAACGGCATCTGTTTTTGCACCGGCTCTCTGGGGGTGCGGGCGGAGACGGATCTGCCGGATCTGGTGCGCCAGTTGGGTCCGCGGATTCACGCGGCCCACCTGCGGAGCGTCACACGGGAGCCGGGCGGGGCGTTCTACGAGTCCGGCCACCTGGAAGGGGATGTGGCCCTGCCCCCGGTCGTGGCCGCGCTGCTCGCGGAGCAGGCGCGGCGACGCGCCGAGGGCCGGCTGGATTGGCGGATCTCGTTCCGGCCGGACCATGGGCACCGGATGCTCGACGATTTCCGGCGCCCGGCGCCGGCCTGCCCCGGTTACCCGTTGATCGGCCGGCTCCGTGGGCTAGCGGAGTTGCGGGGCCTGCAAACGGGACTGGCCCACGCGGCGGGCGGGTGATTTCCGTCGTGCAAAATGCGTGAATTCCGTCCGTGCTCCCGCCGTTGCGCATGAAGACCCACCTGCTCCTTACCCTCTGCTTCCCGCTGGCCGCCTTTGGGGCCGCCGCCGACAACAAGCCCCATCCAATCGGTTATGACGACACCCCGCTGATCCCCGGCACCCACTGGAAGGTCCACGACATCGCGCGCCCGGCTCCGCCGGTCGTCACCCCTTCGGGTCGTGCGGGCGGCGCGCCATCCGATGCGATGATTTTGTTCGATGGTACCAGCACGGCCCAGTTTTTTTCCAAGAAGAAGGATGTCCCGGGCAAGCACCCCTCCCCGTGGAAGATCGAGAATGGGGAGCTGCTTGTCGATGGCGGCGACTGCTGGACCCACCTCGAGTTCGCGAGCTGCCAGCTGCACCTTGAGTGGAAGAGCGAGCCGCACACCAAGGGAAAGTCCCAGAAGAAGGGTAACGGCGGCGTGTTTTTTATGGACCGCTACGAGAGCCAGATCCTCGATTGCGACAACAACCCGACCTATGCCGACGGGATGGCGGGTTCAGTCTATGGCCAGACTCCGCCAATGGTGAATGCGGTGCATAAGGCGGGCGAGTGGCAGACTTATGACATTGTCTTCACGGCGCCGAAGCTAAAAGATGGGAAGGTGGTCGAGCCCGCCCGGATCACGACGTTCATCAATGGAGTCTTGGTGCAGAACAATACGACCATAATGGGCCCCACGCTCCACAAGAAGGCCGCTTCGTGGGCGGGGTCTTTCCCCGAGAAAGCCCCCCTGCGGTTTCAGGATCACAAGAACGAGCCCCCGGTGCGGCTGCGTAACATCTGGGTACGTTCGCTGCCCTAAGCGGGCAGAGGAAAAGCGAGAGCAAAAACGACGCCGCCCGAGTCGGTGCGGCGGCATGGGCAAAGGTTCAGTTTCAATCGTGCCTGCCCGACTTTCCGGAGCGGCTCTCGACGAACTCGCGGATCACGGCCATCCGTTCGCGCTGGCGCTGTTCCTGCTCGATCTCGTCGGTCGTTCGGATGGACTCGTTCCGGGCCATCGCGCGGCGCATCTTGTTCAGGGCTAGGTATTCGAGCTGACGGATCCGCTCGCGGGTCACCTTGAAGCGGCGCCCGACCTCTTCGAGCGTGAGCTCCTCCCGGCCCTCAAGCCCGAAACGGAGGCGGATGATCTCGGCCTCGCGGGAGTCCAGCGAGTTGACCATCGCGTGAAGGTCCTGGTTGAGATTCTTCTCGCGAAGACCCTCGTGTGGGTCCACGGCGTTCTCGTCGCCGACGATCTCGCCGAAGGTGGCGGAATCGCTTTCATCGCCCACCGGGGCATCGAGCGAGGCCGGACGGACGCTGACAGATTTCAGATGGGCCACTTTGGCGGTCGGCACCTGCAGCTCAATTGCCAGCTCCTCATCGGTGGGCTCGCGGCCCAGCTGTTCCGTCAGCTGCATCGCCGTGCGCCGCATCTTAGAGATCTTGTCTACGAGGTGGACGGGCAAGCGGATGGTCTTCCCCTGGTTGGCGAGCGCGCGCTTGATCGACTGCTTAATCCACCACGCAGCATACGTGGAGAGCTTGCCGCCCTTACGCGGGTCAAAGCGCTCGACGGCCTTCACGAGCCCGATGTTACCCTCGCTGATCAGGTCGAGGAGGGGCAGGCCGAAGTCTTTGTAGTCCATCGCGATCTTTACCACGAGGCGAAGGTTCGCTGAAATCATATGGTCCCGAGCCGCCTTGTCGCCGCGGCGAATCCGGCGGGCGAGGGAGACTTCCTCTTCGATCGTTAGGAGGGGGGTCTTGGCAATCTCCTGCAAGTAGATCTGGAGGCTGCTGCGCTCGCCATGGGGGATCGAGGCCGTGGCGGCGGTCTCGTTGCGCTCGAGGAAAGAAGGCGGGGCGTCTTGCGCGGGGGCGGTTAGAGTGGTCGTAGCGGTCGAGGAATCGGTCCCGGCCGAATCATCCGTGGCGTGTAGGGCGCGGGGCTTGAGTCGCTTCGTAGGCATGGAGGGAGGTTAAGTTGAGAGGAAAAGGGGGGGCCGTTCAATTAAATCCGCTCACGATCGTGTGATGTTAAGTACGCGCCAAAACTAGGAGTAGATGCGTCCTGCGCGGGATATTTCGGGACGCTTTGGCACTGGAGTTGTGCAGGGGATCGGGCGGCTCCGGGCGACCTGGCTCTCTTCACAAGTCTGCCCGTGGCTTGAGGGGGAAGCGATCCGGGTTCAAAGGGGCACCAGTCATGAGCCTCCTGGGGAAGAGCTCCGACCAAGTTGCATATGGAGGACTAAAGCGATCGGAGAGCAGGGGTGGGCGGTCGCCAAATCGCGGATTGGATTCCCGGGTTGCGCGGAATTTGGAGCTTCACGGTCCCAGATCCTCAACGTGGACTCAGCCAGTTTTGAGTCTGCCACGCCGGCTGGCGGAGGACGGCGCGATGGCCGCCGAGTGACCTGTGCTCAGGGGACGACGAAGGGGGCGAAGAACGCGGCCTGCGCGGGCGGATAGTGGCCGATGAGGCGCACGCCGTCATTGAGTTGCTCCTCGCTCTGGACGTGCCCGACCGCGTGGAGGCGCGCGATCACGTCGTACCGGGAGTGAGGGACCATCATTTCGGTCACGGCGTGGGCCTCGGCGATGAGTGCAAGGCAGCGTTCCACCAAGGACTCAAGGCCTTCCTGGGAGCGGGCGCTCACCAGCAGGGCCCCCGGCTCCAGTTGTCGGGCGCGGGTCAGCATCGCCGGGGTGGCGGCATCGATCTTGTTGAACACGGTGATGTTCGGTCGCCCGGCTGCGCCCAGTTCCCTAAGGACTCCGAGGGTGGTTGCGTGGTGGTGCTCAAAGTGCGGGCTGGTCACGTCGAGCACGTGGATCAGGAAGTCGGCGATCACCACCTCTTCGAGGGTAGCCTTGAAGGCCTCGATCAGCCCGTGGGGCAGGCGACGAATGAACCCAACGGTGTCGGTGACCAGTAGCTTTTGGTTGCCGCGAAGCGCCAGCTGGCGAGTGGTGGGGTCGAGGGTCGCGAAGAGCTTGTCGGCCGCCAGCACCCGGGCGCCGGTGAGCGTGTTCAGCAGCGTGGATTTGCCGGAATTGGTGTAGCCGACGATGGCGCAGGTCGGCACGGGCACGCGCTGTCGCCGGCGGCGCTGCACATCGCGCTGGCGGACGACGGCCGCCAGGTCCGCCTCCAGCTGGGTGATGCGGTCGCGCACGATACGGCGATCCTGCTCCAGCTGGGTCTCGCCCTCGCCGCCCATCGCGCCCTTGCCGCGTTGCCGGGAAAGGTGGGTCCACGCGCGGGTCAGGCGGGGGAGGGAGTATTCCATCCGCGCGAGCGCCACCTGCAGGATGGCCTCCCGGGTGTGTGCGCGGTCGGCGAAGATCTCCAGGATGACCTCCTGCCGGTCGATGACGGCCAGGCCGGACAGTTCCTCCCAGTTGCGCTGCTGGGCGGGGGAAAGCTCCTCGTCGAACACGATGACATCGGCGCCCTCGGCCCGAGCCAGCGTGACCAACTCCTCCGCCTTGCCGGAGCCGAGGAGCAGCGCCGGAGTCGGGCGGCGCAGATTCACCAGCTCGGCGCGGGCGACCTGGATGCGGAGGTTCTCGACCAGTTCCCGGAGCTCGGTGAGCAGCTCAGCCGCCTCGCCCGCGGGCATTTCCGGCGTTTGCACGCCCACGAGGAAGGCGCGTTCGAGCTTCGGGGGTTTGTCGGTGAGGAAGTCGGCCATTGGACGGAACGAGCAGCGTGGGCTCGCTTCCAAGGCGCGTCAACCGGCCAGCCGTCCGCCGCTTGACGCCCGCGGCGGCGGCCGCTTGGGTCGGCTCGTGTACCCCCGCGCCCTTCTCCTGCTTGCCGTGGCTCTGCCCACGGCCGTCCACGCTCACGTCGATCTCGCGCTGCCTCTCGGGCAGGTGAGCGCGACCCCGCTGCCGTCCGCCCCGCTGGGCACCGGTAACTGGCGTTTTGAGGTGGCCGGCGGTTGGGCACAGGTGCCCGCCGGGGTTTCCCTCGGGCCGACGCACGGCGGTATTGTCGTCGACGCGGCTGGACGGATCTACGTCTCCACCGACGCGGACAAGACGGGCATTCTGGTCTTCGAGGCCTCGGGCCGCTACCTGCGGTCGATCGCTCCCGAGTTCAGCGGCATTCACGGGATGATGATCCGCCGCGAGGGTGGCCGGGAGTTCATTTATGCCGCGCACGTCAAGGGCCCGCAGATCGTGAAGCTCGATCTCGAAGGCAAGGCGGAGTGGACCTTGGGGATGCCTAAGGAGAGCGGCTTCTACAACCAGCCGGCCGACCCGAAGGCCAAGGCCACCGCCTTCCGCCCCACGGCGGTCACCGTCGGGCCGGACGGGCGGATTTACGTGGCGGACGGCTATGGGGCCAGCGTGGTCCACGTCTTCAGCCCGGAGCGCCATTACCAGAAGACGATCGGCACCCGCGGGGAAGGGGAGAACCAATTCAAAACCTGCCACGGCATCGCGCTCGACACCCGCTTTGGCGCGCCCCGCCTGCTGATTTCCGACCGCGAGAACCGCCGGCTGGTGCACACGGACCTTGAGGGCAAGTGGCTAGGCGTGGTCACCACCGGCCTGCGCCGGCCCTGCGCGGCCTCGATCCACGGGGATTTTGTCGCCGTGGCCGAACTTGAGGGCCGGGTCGCGATCGTGGACAAGGGCGGCGCGGTCGTCGCCACCCTTGGCGACAACCCGGACCAGAAGCAGTGGGCGCAGTTCAAGTTGGCCCCTGAGCACTGGCGCGACGGTATATTCATCGCGCCGCATGGGATCTCGTTTGACGCCGCGGGCAATCTGTTCGTGCAGGACTGGAACTTCGCCGGGCGGGTAACCAAGCTCGCGCGACTAGCCAGCCGTTGAGGCGCTGCGCGGGCTGATCCGCCCTCCGAGTCGCGGTCGCGGCCTGGGCGGGAGCAAAAGGGGCGAGGCTTGATAATCGGGTCAGATTTCGGCCGTTTTGACTTGGCGCGCCGCGGGGGCGGCACTTCTTTTGGGCCTCGATGGCTTTCCCCCTCCGTGTCCGAGCGGCTGCGGCTGCCTTTTTTCCCCTGAGCGCCTGGGCTACCTCCGCGTCTCCGGTCAGTTACAACGACCAGATCCAGGCGATTTTAGCGGAGAATTGTTTTCTCTGCCACGGACCGGACTCGTCGACCCGCAAGGCCAAGCTGCGTCTGGACCGGGCGGAGTTCGCCACGCGGCCGCGGGGTGACGGTGCCCTGGAGCCCGCGATCGTGCCGGGCAACCCGGCGCGCAGCCCGCTGATTGAACGCCTCAAGTCAAAGGATCCCGAGGAGGTGATGCCGCCGCCGGAGTCCCACAAGACGGTGCGGCCGGAGGAGATCGCGCTGCTTGAGCGGTGGATCGCCGAGGGGGCCCGTTACGAGGAGCACTGGAGCTTTCTGCCGGTGCGGCCCGCCGCGGCGCCCGCGGCGGTCGGATGGGGCCGCAATCCCGTCGACGCCTTCATCGCCCAGCGCCTGGAGCGGGAGGGCCTGCGTCCCTCCGCGGATGAAATTCCGGCCCGCCTGCTGCGCCGCGCGGCCTTGGATCTGACCGGGCTCCCGCCGACGCCGGTCGAGCTCGCCGCGTTCGCCGCGGATCAGGCCCCCGGGGCCTTTGAGCGCGCGGTGGACCGGATGCTCGCATCCGAGGCGTCTGCGGAGCATTTCGCGCGGCAGTGGCTCGACGCGGTGCGGTACGCGGACACCCACGGCATCCACGTCGACAATTACCGCTCCATCTGGCCTTACCGGGATTGGGTGATCCGGGCCTTCCGGGATAATCTACCGTTCGACCGGTTCACCGTCGAGCAGGTGGCGGGAGATCTGCTCCCGGGCGCCTCGCTGGCGCAGCAGGTGGCCTCCGGCTTCAACCGGTGTCTGCCCACGACCAATGAGGGCGGGTCCATCCCCGAGGAATACGAGGCGATTTACGCTAAGGATCGGGTGGAGACCGTCGCGACCGTCTGGTTGGGGCTGACCCTGGGTTGCGCCGCCTGCCACGACCACAAGTTCGACCCCGTCTCAGCGAAGGACTTCTACGCTTTCGCGGCGTTTTTCCGGAACAACACGATGCCGGCGATGGACGGCAATCGTTTTGACACGCCGCCGACCCTGTTCGTGCCCATGGCCGGCGACGAGCCTCGCTGGTCGGAACTGCAGGCGCTGGTCAAGGGAATGCGCGGCGAGGAGAAGAACCGGGCGACGGCCGCGGAGGCGGACTTCAAGGTTTGGATGGACCAATCCCCGCGCCTCGCCGTCCCGCCCGCCGATCACGCGGTGCGACGGCAAGAGCCGCTGGTTGTCTCCGAGGGCACCCCGGACGCCGTGGCGGGGCCGTATGGCCTCGCGCCGGAGATTGGCCGGGCGGACCGGCTGGCCGGCCCGCCGGTGCCTTGGCTGCGAGGCGAATCCAGCAGCACCGGGGCCTTCGTGCGCGTCGAGGGCAAGCCCTCCGGCCCCTTGTTCTCCAGTCGTTCCGCCGCGGAAAAGGGCCCGGGCTGGGAGGTGTTCCTCGAGGAGGGCAAGGTGGGCCTGTTTATCGCGGATGGGACCGGACGCGTGCAGGTGCGCAACGTCGGAGGCGCACTTGCCCCCGGGGCGTGGCGGCACGTCCTGGTAAGCTTCGACACCACGGCGATGCGCAGCCGGACGGTGGAGGTGTTCGTCGATGGCAAGATGGTGGTGAACTCCAGCGTCTCGACGTTCCTGCCCGCGGATATCCGCCCCGCCGAGGGGCTGCGGCTCGGCGCCCGCGCGGGCGTCAGCGCTTGGGAGGGCATTACCGGCGGGCGCGTCTGGGCGCAGGACCTGCGCGTTTCCCGGCGGGGGTATCTCGCGGCGGACCTGAAGGAGTTCACGGAGGAACTGGAGGCCTTCGCGGCCTTGGAGGTGGCGCCGGCGGAGCGCACCGCCGCGCATCGCCGCTCCCTGCGGCGTCATTACCTCGCCGCCGTCGACGGGCCGACGCTGGCCATCGCTGCGCGGCTGCGGCCCGTGCTGGCCGAGGCGGATGCGTTGCGCGCACGGGGTGGCCTTACGCTGGTGATGGAGGAGAAGAAGGACTCGGAACCCTTCGCGCACATCCTGAACCGGGGAGAATACAGCCAACCCGGCGAGAAGGTCGGGGCCAACACCCCGGCGGTCCTGCCGCCGCTGCCCGCGGACGCGCCCCGCAACCGGCTCGGCCTCGCCCGCTGGCTGGTCGATCCGGCGAACCCGCTGACCGCCCGCGTGACGATGAACCGGCTCTGGCAGCACCTCTTCGGCGCGGGCCTCGTCGAGTCGGCCGGCGACTTCGGCGTCACCGGCGCTCGTCCCTCGCATCCCGAGCTCCTCGACTGGCTGGCGCGGCGCTTCATCGAGTCCGGCTGGGATCACCGGGCGATGACGCGGCTGCTCGTGACCAGCTCCACCTACCGTCAGTCCGCGGCGGTCACGCCCGCGTTGCTGGAGCGTGACCCGGGCAACCGCCTGCTGGCGCGCGGCCCGCGGTTCCGGCTCGATGCCGAGCAGATCCGCGACCAGGCCCTCGCGGTCTCCGGGCTGCTGGTCAACCGGCTGGGCGGCCCGCCCGTCCGCCCCTACCAGCCGGAGGGGATCTGGGAAGACGTGGCGATGAAGGAGTCGACCACCCGCTACTACCAGGAGGACACCGGCGACGCTCTCTATCGCCGCTCATTGTATACCCTGTGGAAACGCACCGCCCCACCGCCGGCGATGGACATCCTCAACGCGCCCAGCCGCGAGGTGACGTGCGTCCGCCGCGACCGCACCAACACGCCGCTTCAGGCGCTGGTGACCCTTAACGATCCCGTCTTCATCGAGGCCTCGCGGCACTTGGCGGCCTTGGCGCTGGCGGAAGCGCGGGCCTTCAACGGGCGGCTCGACGAGATCACGTTGCGGCTGCTGGCGAGGCGGCTCGCGCCGGAGGAACGGGGCATCGTCCGCCGCACCCTCGACGCGGCGTTGGCCCGATACACCCGGGAACCCGCGGCCGCGGCGGCCCTGCTGGCGGTCGGTTCCTCCCCGGCCTCCGCCGGGACCCCCGGCCCGGAGCTCGCGGCGTGGACGCTGGTGGCCAGCCAAGTGCTCAATCTCGACGAGTCCCTCTGCAAGTGATCCCCGCGCCATGACCCCTCTTCCTCCCGCTTGGCACGATACCTTTTCCGCCTACAACGCGGCGGTAACACGCCGCCAGTTCTTCCGCCGCACGGGTACCGGCTTGGGCGTGGCGGCGTTGTCCTCCCTGCTCGGTCCCCGGGCGGGGGCCGGCCCGGCCGCCGCGGAGCCCTGGCGGCTCGCGCCCCGGGCCAAGCGGGCCATCTACATCTCGCTCATCGGCGCCCCGTCACAGCTGGACCTCTTCGATTACAAGCCCGGCCTCGAGGCGCGCTTCCGGGAGGACCTCAAGGACTGGCTGGCGACCCAGGGCGAGCGCCTCACGGGAATGACCGCGCGGCAGGCCGCGTTTCCCTTGGCCCCTTCAAGGTTTAAATTTGCGCAGCATGGGCAAGGCGGGGCGTGGATCAGCGAACTGCTGCCCTACACCGCGCGGATGACCGACGACCTCTGCATCATCCGGTCGATGCAGACCGACGCCATCAACCACGAGCCGGCCAACCAGCTTGTCTATACGGGCTCGATGCAGAACGGGAAAGCCTCGCTCGGCTCCTGGCTCTCGTACGGGCTCGGGTCGCTCAACCAGGACCTGCCCTCGTTCGTGGTCCTGCACGCGAAGCACACCAGTCCCCTCTCCAATGTGCAGGCAATCTCCGCGCGCCTCTGGGGTTCCGGGTTCCTGCCCGGCCGCCACGCGGGCGTGTCCTTCCGTTCGGCGGGCGATCCGGTGCTGTACCTCAATGACGCCCCGGGCATCCCACGGGAATTGCGCCGCGAGATGCTCGATGGCCTGGAGCAGCTCAACCGCCGGAGCTACGAGGAGATCGGAGATCCGGAGATCCAGACCCGAACCCAGCAGTACGAGATGGCGTTTCGGATGCAGGGGAGCATCCCCGAGCTCGCGGACCTGACCCGGGAGCCCGAGGCTACCTACGCTCTTTACGGCGAGGAGGCGCGGGTCCGCGGGAGTTTCGCCGCCTCCGCCCTGATGGCGCGCCGCTTGGTCGAACGGGGCGTGCGGTTCGTCCAGATCTTTCACCGCGGCTGGGACCAGCACGCCAGCCTCCCTCGCGACCTAGCCGCCCAATGCAAGGACGTGGATCAGGCCTGCTGGGGTCTGGTGCAGGACCTAAAGCAACGCGGGATGCTGGACGACACCCTCGTTGTCTTCGGCGGGGAATTCGGCCGCACCGTCTACTGCCAGGGCACGCTCACGGAGACCAATTATGGCCGTGACCATCACCCGCGCTGCTTCTCCCTCTGGCTGGCCGGGGGCGGCATCAAGGGCGGCTCGGTCCACGGTGAGACAGACGAGATGTCGTACAACGTGGTCCGCGACCCAGTGCACATCCGCGACCTGCACGCAACGATCCTCCACCTGATGGGCATCGACCACGAGCGCTTTGGCTTCCGGTTCCAGGGGCTGGACCAGCGCCTCACCGGCGTGGTGCCGGCGAAGGTGGTCCGCGGGATTCTGGCCTGAGAGCGCTTGCGGAACCCGCCGTCCTCCGCTTGGTGTTGGGCCTCGTCTTTACTCTCCGCGTCCACGCATGCCCACCTTTTCTCGCGGCCGGATCGTCTCCTCGTTCGCCATCCTGACCCTAGCCCCTGGCGGTCTCGACGCCGCCGCGGCCGGCCCGGCGGAGCTGTCGTTCAACGAGCACATCCAGCCGATCCTTGCGGACTCCTGCCTCGCGTGTCACGGGTTGGACGCTGGGTCGCGCAAGGCCGGCCTGCGCCTAGACCGTTTCGAGCATGCGACGGCGCAGCGACCCGATGGGCCGCCTGCCATCGTCCCAGGCCGGCCCGACGACAGCCCTCTGATCCAGCGCATTGAGTCGACGGACCCCCGGAAGGCGATGCCGCCGCCCGAGGCCCACAAGACGGTCTCCGCGGAACAGCGGTCCCTGCTGCGCCGCTGGATCGCGGAGGGGGCGCGTTACGAGGAACACTGGGCGTTCATCGCCCCCCGCCGGCCGGCGGTGCCCGGGGTGGCCGGGGGCAGCAACCCCGTGGACGCGTTCATCCGGGCCCGTCTCGCCCGGGAAGGTCTGGTGCCCGCGCCGGAGGCCGACCGGCGCAGTCTGCTCCGGCGGGCCGCCCTAGATCTCACTGGGCTAATCCCCGCCCCGGCCGAGATCGAGGCGTTCGTCGCCGACCAAGCGCCCGGCGCCTTTGAGCGGGCCGTGGACCGCCTCCTGGGCAGCCCGCGCTACGGGGAGCACCGGGCCCGGCACTGGCTCGACTATGTACGCTACGCGGACACTCACGGCATCCACTTCGACAACTACCGCGCCATCTGGCCGTACCGGGACTACGTCGTGCGGTCCTTCAATTCGAACCAGCGTTTCGACTCGTTTGTCCGGGATCAGTTGGCAGGTGACCTGCTCCCCGCGCGCACCATCGATCAGTTGGTGGCCACGGGCCTGATGCGCTGCAATCTCACCACCAACGAGGGCGGCACCATCCCCGAGGAGGTCTTCGTGAACCAGACCCGCGATCGCGTGGAGGGCTTCGGGGTGACCTTCCTCGGGCTCAGCACCGGGTGTGCCGCGTGCCACGACCACAAGTTCGACCCGATCACGACCAAGGACTTCTACGGCCTCGCGGCCTTTCTGGGAAACACCGCGGAGAAGCCGTGGGACCTTAACATCGCGGAGCCGTTACCAGTGGTCCGCGTGCCCCGGCCCGAGCAGTCCGCCGCAGCCACCTTCCTGCTGCAGGCGAGGGCCGACGTGCAGCAACGGCTGCAGCGCCGCCGTGCCCAGGCCCGGGAGCTTGCCGGCGGCTGGCTGGCGGCCGGCAATTGCCCCCAGCCGGTCTCGACCGAGGGTCTCGAGGTTCGGCTCCGCTTGGACGAAGGCAAGGGCGACGTGGTGCGCAACTCCGCGCCGCACCCCCGCACCGCCGAATTTAAGGCGGAGACCAACCCGCTGATCTGGGGCGAGAGCAGCTGGTTCTGGCCCTCGATGCGGATGGACATCCACACGCGGCTGAGCCTCGGCGCCGCGGGGGACGTCGACGCGGACGACAAGTTTTCCACCGGGGGCTGGATCCTGCTGCGCGCGAAGCCCGGCGGCGGCGTCCGCACCGGGACGGGCAACGGCTCGCTCTTCGCTCGGATGGGGGACGAGAAGCGCCGCCACGGCGCCGGCTGGGATGTCTATCAGGAGGGCCTCCAGATCTACTTCGCCCTGGTCCCCGATGTGCCGCCGCCGGCAAAGGATGAGGAGCCGGCCGCTCCCGAGGCGAAAGGCACGAAGCCCTCGCCCCGGCTCGTGATGCCGGCTCCGTCGGTCCGCGCCGGGCTGCTCGTGGCCACCCGGCCCGGTCTCATTACCCGCGACGAGTGGGTGCACGTGTTCGTCACCTACGATGGCTCCCGCCGGGCCGCGGGGATGCGGATCTACCTCAACGGCCGGCTGGCGGAGACCGAGGTCCGGCTCGACCAGCTGCCCAGCGGGGCTTCCTTCCGCACAGACGCCGCGATGCAGGTGGGCCGGCGTGACGATTTTAACCCGATGCGCGAGACCCGCTACCAAGATTTCCGCTTCTACCGCCGGGCGCTCGCCGCCGACGAGGTGCAGCGGCTGCCGTTCGAGGACCTCGCGGCTGAGATCGCGGCCCGGGAATCCGATCCCCGGCGGTGGACGACCGACGAGGCCTTCGTGGTCGCCGACCGGTTCTTCCTCGGGGAAAAGGACCCGGAGTACCGCAGCCTCGCTGCGCTTGCCGCGGCCCACGACGCCGCGTTGGACACCCTGACCCGCGACGGCGACGCCACTTTGATCGCCGCCGAGAAGACGACCCCGGCCTACTCCGACGTGCTGAAGCGCGGGGATTACTTCGCCCGCGGGGAGCGGGTGGGACCCTCTGTGCCGCACTTCCTGCCACCCCTGCCCGCGGGGGCGCCCGCGGACCGCCGGGGTCTAGCCGAGTGGCTCCTGACGCCGGAGCACCCGCTGTTCGCGCGCGTCGCCGTCAATCGGATGTGGCAGGAGGTCTTCGGCCGGGGCCTCGTAGAGTCTAGCGGCGAGTTCGGCGTAATGGGGGACCGCCCGACCCATCCGGACTTACTCGACTGGCTTGCGGTCGAGTTTCGCGAGAGCGGCTGGGACGTGAAGCGTCTCTATCGGCTCCTCCTCACCTCGGCTACCTACCGGCAGGCGGTAAACGCGCCCGCGCCCGCGCTTGCGCGGGATCCAGGCAATAGGTGGCTGGGGCGGGGGGTGCGTTACCGAATGGATGGCGAGGTGCTGCGGGATTCCGCGCTGTTTTCGGCCGGACTGCTAGTCGAGCGGCTCGGCGGGCCGCCGGTCAAACCCTACCAGCCGCCGGGCATCTGGGAGGAAGTGGCGATGCCGGAGTCGAACACCCGCTCCTACGTGCCCTCGGAGGGCGAGGGGCTGTACCGCCGGAGCCTCTACACTTTCTGGAAGCGTGCCTCGCCGCCTGCGAGCCTTGAGACCTTCGATGCGACCTCGCGGGAGGTGGTCTGCTCCCGGCGCGCCCGGACCAACACGCCGCTGCAGGCGTTCGTGACCCTCAATGACCCCCAGTGGGTCGAGGCGGCCCGCAAACTGGGCGAACGCGCCCTGGCGGCCGCGCACGGCGGCGGCGATCGGCTGCGGTTCCTCGCCCTTGCGACGCTCGCCCGTCCGCTGCTCCCGAGGGAGGAGAAGGCGCTGGGCGATACCCTCGCGCGGCTGCAGACGCTCTTTGCCGCCCAGCCGGAACAGGCCGCCGCCCTGCTTAAGGTCGGCGCCTCCCCGGTCGGCGCTGGGGAGTGGCCTCCGGTGGAGCGGGCCGCCTGGACGATGGTGGCGAGCCAGTTCCTCAATCTCGACGAGTTCCTCAACAAATAGCGGCCTTCCGATGCACCCCCCGGAAAATCCCTTCGCCCGCGATCCCCACCTCTGCTCTGACCACGCGGGGGAGGGACCCTCGGTCTGGAACCTGCCCGGCCTGCCCGACGCCCTGCGGCGCGAGTGGCTGGCGCTGGAGACGCGCCGCCATTTCCTCGGGCGCGGGATGCAGGCCCTCGGCTGGGCCGGCCTCGCCAGCCTCCTCGGCCGGCCCCTGGCGGCGCAGTCGGCCGCAGGCCCCGCGGCCCCCGGGCCGCATTACGCGCCCCGCGCCAAGCGGGCGATCTACCTGTTCATGGCCGGCTCGCCCTCCCAGTTCGAGACGTGGGACCACAAGCCGGTGCTCCAGCGGATGTTCGACCAGGACCTGCCGGAGTCGGTCCGCGGCGGCCAGGTGCTCACGGGGATGACCGCGAGCCAAGCCCGTTTCCCTATCGCGCCGAGCATCTACAAGTTCGCGCAGCACGGCCAGGCGGGGCACTGGGTGTCCGAGCTCTTCCCGCACACCGCGCGCATCGGCGACGAGCTCTGCGTGATGAAGTCGCTGCACACCGAGGCGATCAACCACGAGCCCGCGATCCTGCAGCTCACCACAGGTAACATGTTCCCGGGCCGGCCGTCCCTCGGCTCGTGGCTTTCCTACGGGCTGGGCGCCGTGAACGACGAGCTGCCGACATTCGTGGTGATGACCTCCAAGATGCCTCACCGCACGAACGTGCAGGCCCTCTCGAACCGGCTCTGGTCCTCCGGCTTCCTCTCCCCCGAGCACGCCGCGGTCTCGCTGCGGTCCGCGGGGGATCCGGTCTTGCACCTGAACAACCCGCCGGGCGTCAGTGGCGACGTGCGCCGGGCGATGATCGACGGGGTGAACGCTCTCAACCGCCAGCTTTTCGAGCGGGTGGGGGATGCGGAGACCAACGCCCGTATCGCCCAGTATGAGATGGCGTTCCGGATGCAGTCCTCCGTGCCGGAGCTGGCCGACCTGTCCACCGAACCGCAGTCGACCTGGGACCTTTACGGCGAGAAGGCCAAGGAGCCGGGCACCTACGCCTACAACTGCCTTATGGCCCGCCGCCTCGCGGAGCGGGGCGTCCGTTTCACGCAGATCTTCCTCCGCAGCTGGGACCAGCACAGCAACCTGCCGCGCAACATCAAGTTGATGGCCGAGGAGTCCGACCAGCCCACGGCCGCGCTCGTCACCGACCTCAAGCGTCGCGGGCTGCTCGACGACACCCTTGTCGTGTGGGGTGGTGAGTTCGGCCGCACCTGTTATTCGCAGGGCGTGCTGTCGGCCGAGAATTACGGCCGTGATCACCACCCGCGCTGCTTCAGCATGTGGATGGCCGGTGGCGGCGTGAAGCCAGGGCTCAGTTTCGGCGAAACGGACGACTTCTCCTACAACATCGTGAAAGACCCCGTGCACATCCGGGACCTCCACGCCACCATGCTCCACCTGTTCGGCTTGGATCACAACCGCCTCTCGTTCCGCTTCCAGGGGCTCGACCAGCGTCTCACCGGGGTGCTCCCCGCCAAGGTCATCGATGCCATCCTCGCCTGAACTCTCCCGGGTCCGCCGGCGCCTAGCTCTGGGGTTGCTGCTCGCGACCGGACCACTCGGGGCGGAGACGACCTTCTACCAAGATCGCGTCGGTCCGATCCTGGAGCGGCACTGCGTGGTCTGTCACGGGCCGGAAAAACAGAAGGCCGGGCTCCGGCTCGACAGCTTCCTTTGGCTGATGAAGGGCGCTGAGTCGGGTGCGATGGTGCTGCCGGGCAACGCGGCTGGCAGCGAGCTCTACCGCCGCATCACCCTGCCGGCGACCGACGAGGAAGTAATGCCCTCCGAGGGCAAGCCGTTGCTTTCGCGAGCGGAGATCCGGAACGTCGAGCTTTGGATCCTCGGGGGCGCCTCGGCGACAAAGTTGGTGGCGGAGTTTCCTGGCGCCCCGGTCCTCGGCCGGCCCAAACTCGCGGCCGTCGCCCTAGCGCCCGACTGGCGGCCCCGCGCGAACGAGATCCGCCGGCTGGAGGCGGAGCTTGGCGTGCGACTGGTCCCGCGCTCCCAGCAACCTGGGGACGGCCTGACCCTCCGCACGGCCGGCAGCCCGCGCCGGGCCGATGACGCCGCCTTGGCCCGTCTCGACCCAGTCGCGGAGCTGATCGTGGAGGCGGAGCTTGCCCGCACGGCGGTCACGGACGCGGGCCTGGCCGTCGTGGGGCGCTGGACAAACCTGCGTTTCTTGGATCTTAGCCGCACCAGGGTCTCCGGCCCGGGAATAGCGGCGCTCGCCGGCCTGAGCCGCCTCGAAGCCCTCAATCTCACGGATTCTGCGGTAGACGCGGCGGGTATCGAGCGAGCCCGGGCGTTTCCCGCCCTGCGCCGACTGTGGGCCTTTGGCGCGCCGGGGATGACGGCGGCCGAGGTGCGCCCGTGAGGCCGGGCTGGGGTTGGGCGACCGGAATTCTCGCGCTTGCCTTGGCTGGGTGCGCCGCGAGTCCCGCGGCGCCGCGCAACCTTTCCGACCTCAAGGCCGAGCTACGCGCGTACTATCGGAGCGGGGCCTATTTGGCGGAAGTCGCCGCCGTCTGCCGGGAGGCGGATGCGTGGCTCACTCAGCGAACGGCGGTGGGAGGACAGCTGATGGCGGTGGTCGACCTCGACGAGACGCTCTGGTCAAACTGGCTGTACTTCGAGGCGCAGGATTTTGGCTACGTGCCGGCGGGGTGGGCGCGATGGGTCGAGGAGGCGCGCGCCCCGGCCCTGAGTCCGGTGGCGGACCTCGTGCGCGGGTTGCCCGGGCGAGGGGTGGCGATCGTCTTCCTCACGGGCCGGCGCGAAAGCGAGCGGGCGGCGACCCTGCGCAACCTACGGGCGCTCGGCCTGGCGGGCGAAGGCCGGCTAATCTGCCAGCCCGACGGGGATGAACGCGCGAACGCCGCGTTCAAGGCGGCCGCCCGCGCCCAACTGCGGGCGGAGGGATGGTCCGTGATCCTGAATTTGGGCGATCAGGCCAGCGACCTGGAAGGCGGCGAGGCCGAACGCGCCTTCAAGGTGCCCAACCCGTTTTACCGCACGGAGTAAGTCTGGGCGTTAAACACCGCCGACGACTCCTTGGGTCTACCGTGCATGGCGGTTGAGAGGCGTAAGCGGGACATATCCGTGGGGCTGCGCCTCACATCCCTTTCTTCACAAAGGCTATGTCGCTGGCGTTGTCCTTGATGCGGATGGTCTTCTGGCCCTGGGTGTCCTTGCCGACGAAGTCGATGCTGGCGGCCACGAGGATGGGCAGGTGCTTGCGGATGTCCTTGCTCTCGCCCTCGCTGGTGATGTCGAGGGTCCAGACCTCTACCGGAGGCTGCCCCTCGGCTGCTTCCTTGTTCTCGCGCGCGGTGAGCCGGAGGTACTTCTCGTAGACCACCACGGTCACGATATACTCGCGGAAACCCGCGAATTCCGTCGTGGGCGGATCCTGCACCGTGACGGTTTGATAGACTGGTCGACCTTGGGAGTCGGTACCCACCTGCACACGCTCGGTACGGATCTGGCCGGGCAGGGTGATGTAGACTGGCTCGGACACCGTCTCGCGGCGCAGCTGCGGCTGGCCGACCCCGTAGTCGAGGTCGATCACCATATCGGCCTTCCCGTTCGCCGGGGCCTCGTAGAGCCCGCGGCCGGAAAGGCCGGTCTTCACCAGATTCGCGGCCTCCCTGTAGCGCAGTGAATCATCGGCCACCAGCGGGTTCTTGTTGCGGATCTCGTAGGAGATCGCGTTTTCCGCCTTCGGCTTGGCGATCGCGTCGACCTTCAGCTCGTAGGTCGTGGCGCAACCCGCCGCGAGCAGGGAAAAAACGAGGGCGAGGCAAGCGACCGGAGCTGGGCCCGGCCGGGAAAGGGCAGGGTTCTGATCGGCGTCGTTCATCGGGAGCGGGGACGGTAACGGGGTCCGTCCCGCGCGCAACTCGAACCGGGCCCCCAGAGGCCCGCCTCAGCGGCCGCGCTTGGCTTCGCGCTGGGCGCGGAGGACGACGCGGAACATCTGGATGCAGAGCCAGAACGTGCCGGTCATGCAGGCCGACGTCAGGGCCGACCAGAGCACGATCATCGCCCTGTCGTTCGAGGGCACGTGGGGCGAGACCACATTGTAGAGGAAGACGAAGCAGCCGAGCGTCAGCATGGCGTCGACGGCGAGGCTGCCGGGAGTGGTGAACTTCTGTGCCTGCGGTTCCTGCTGGGCCATTCGGGGACGGTGAAGCGGGGCGCGCCGGTTTGTCCACGGAAAATTCAGCGCTGGGGAAAAGGAAAAGGGTCGGGCCACACCGGGGGATGCCGGCGCCGAGTGTGATCTTGGTGCCGCCCGGCGGCTTCGTTGGCCCGACCCTTCCAGGAAGAGGCTGGGTGGCCCCGGCGCTGCCCGCGACCTCGGCTTAGCCCCGGAATTCGGGCCCGCGTGGCAGGCCGGGGTTGCGTTCGCCCGCGGCTTGGGTAGGGCTAACACTTCGCGCGCATGCAGCCTTCCCGCATCGTCATCACCGGCGTCGGCCTGACCGCCCCGAACGGCAACTCCCTCGCGGAATTCCGCCGGCACTTGCTGACGGGCGTTGCCGGAATCGAGCGGATCGACGTCCGCTATATGGGGAGTCAGTTGGCCGGGGTGTGCCACTACGACGCGCTTCGCTATCAGACGAGGAAGGAACTGCGGGTGGGCACTCGCGCCGGCAGCATTTCGATCTACTGCGCCCGGGAGGCGCTCGCGGATACGGGGGTCAGCCTCGAAACCCTGCCCAAGGATCGCGTTGGCATTTACATCGGCTGCACCGAGCATGGTAACGTCGAGACCGAGAACGAGGTCTACAACATCTCGAAGTTTAATTATGACACCAAGTTCTGGTCCCATTACCACAACCCTCGGACGGTCGCGAATAACGCCGCCGGGGAGACCTCGCTGAACCTCGGGACCACGGGCCCGGCCTACACCATCGGCGCCGCTTGCGCCGCGGGGAATATGGGCTTGATCCACGCCTCCCAGATGTTGCGGCTCGGGGAAGTTGACTTCGCCCTCTGTGGCGGGGTGAGCGAGAGCATCCACACCTTCGGGATCTTCGCGGGCTTCAAGTCCCAGAATGCCCTCGCTATGCACGCTGAACCCGCCCGCGCCTCCCGCCCCTTCGACCGGGCCCGCAACGGGATTGTGATCTCCGAGGGAGGCTGCCTCTACACGTTGGAGCGGCTCGAGGACGCCCGTGCCCGCGGCGCCCGCATCTACGCGGAGATTGCCGGCTATCACGTCAACAGCGACGCCAGCGACTACGTGCTGCCCAACCCCCAGCGCCAGGCGGAGTGCGTCCGCGCCGCCCTCGCCCGCGCCGGCCTCGCCCCCGCCGGGATCCATATTGTCAACACGCACGCCACCGCCACCCCGCTGGGTGACATCCAGGAGTGCGAGGCCATCCGCGCCGTCTTCGGGGAAGGCTGCCCTGACACGCACATTAACAATACCAAGAGCTTTATCGGGCACACGATGGGCGCCGCTGGCGCCCTCGAACTCGCGGGCAATCTGCCCAGTTTCGATGACCTCACGGTCCATCCCACCATCAACGTCGATGACCTCGATCCCCAGTGCGCCCTTCCGGGCCTCGTTCTCAACCAGCCCCGCCCGGTGGCGCGCGTCGACACGATCCTTAACAATTCCTTCGGCATGCTGGGGATAAATTCCACGTTGATTGTTCGGCGCTTTGTCCCCTAATCGATCCTCTCCGCTCATGACCAAAGACGACTGCAAGAAGCTGGTGCTCGACATCATCGCGGACATCGCTCCCGACGAGGATCTGACCAATGTCCGGCCGGACGTCCGCCTCCGCGATCAGCTCCAACTCGATAGCATGGACTTCCTCGACATCGTGATGGAGCTGCGTAAGCGGCACGGCATCGAGGTCCCGGAGGCCGATTACCTTCAACTCGCCTCGCTCGACAGCTGCGCGGAGTACCTGACGCCGAAGTTCAACGCTTTGCCCGCCAGGGGTTGAACCGCCGGCTTCTCCTTTCTCCCCGGCCGGGCCGCAGGCCCGGCTTTTTGCTGCTCGCCCGCTGATGAACACCCGCTCGCACTACGATGTGGTGATCATCGGCGCGGGGATGGCCGGCCTCGCCGCTGGAATCCGGCTCGCCCACTTCGGACGCGAGGTCTGCATCTTCGAGCGCCACAACGCTGTCGGCGGCCTCAATGGCTTCTACAGCCGAGATGGCCGCCGCTACGACGTCGGTCTGCACGCCCTGACCAACTACGTGCCGCCCGGGGTCAAGGGCACGCCGCTCACCAAGCTTCTGCGCCAGCTCCGCATCGACCGCGACGAGCTGGCGCTGCGCGGGCAGGTCGGCTCGCGCATCGCCTTTGGTCCCGGCGTGGCGGACCTGCGCTTCACCAACGATTTCCAGATGCTCGAGGCCGAGGTCGCCCGGGCTTTCCCAGCGCAGATCGACGGTTTCCGCGCCCTCGTGGCCGCGGTCCGCGCCCACGACGAGGTCTCCCTCGACGCCGCCCCCGCTTCCGCCCGGGAGGTGGTTCGCCGCCACCTTAGCGATCCGCTGCTGGAGGATATGCTCTTCTGCCCGGTGATGTTCTACGGCAGCCCGACCGAGCGGGATATGGACTTCAGCCAGTTCGTGATCCTCTTCAAGGCCCTCTTCCTCGAGGGCTTCGCCCGTCCCGCGGAGGGGGTCCGTCGCATCCTGCGCGTCCTGCTTGCCAAGTACCGCGAGGCCGGGGGCGAGCGGCGGATGAAGTGCGGGGTCCGCCGGATCGTGCTGCGCGACGGCCGCGCCGCCGGGGTCGAGCTCGACGACGGGGCGTTGATAACCGCCGACCACGTCCTCTCCTCGGCCGGCGCGCCGGAGACCGAGGCGCTGCTGTCCGCCGGCGGCCTGCCCACGCCGCGCCCCACCGCGCCCGGCCGCCTTTCATTCGTCGAGACCATCTCCGTGCTGGACCGCCCGCCCGCGGCGCTCGGGTGGGCCGGGGACACGATCGTCTTCTTCAGCGAGGGCCGGCGTTTCGACTACGTTTGTCCCGCGGCGCCGGTGGATGTCCGGAGCGGGGTGATCTGCCTGCCCAACAACTTCGCCTACGAGCCCGGCGAGGCGCTGGCCGAGGGCTGGTTCCGCGTGACCTCCCTGGCCCGGCCCGAGGACTGGGCCGCGTGGCCGGAGCCCGAGTACCGCGCGCGGAAGCAGGAATGGTTCGGCGCGGTGCAGGCCAGCGCCCGCCGGTTCCTGCCCCCGGTGCCGGACGCGGACCTGGCGGCGGCGACCGTCGCAACCGATATGTTCACCCCGCGCACCATCACGCGCTTCACCGGACACCAGCGAGGGGCGGTTTATGGCTCCGGGGTGAAGCACCGGCGGGGCCTCACCGCCGCGCCGAACGTCTACCTGTGCGGCACGGATCAGGGTTTCCTCGGGATCGTCGGCGCGATGCTCAGCGGGATCTCGATGGCCAACCACCACATCCTGCAGCGCGGTTGAGCCGTGCGAATTCCCCAGCGCGGGATTGGCAAGCCGTCCCTGACCGCCCACGCTCCACCGCTCAAATGGCTTACGACTGGCTCAAGGGGGTGGCGGACGAATACGACGTGATCGTCATCGGCAGCGGCCTGGGCGGCCTTACCGGGGCGAACGTCCTCGCCAAGGCCGGCCACCGGGTGCTCCTGCTCGAGCACCACTACCAGTTCGGCGGGCTCGCCACCTGGTTCACGCGCCGCGGCGGGCACATCTTCGACATCTCCCTCCACGGATTCCCCAGCGGGATGATCAAGAGCTGCCGCAAGTACTGGAGCCGCGAGATCGCCGACGCCATCGTGCCGCTCCGGGACATCCGGTTCGTCAATCCGCAGATGGACGTCCGCACCACGTTCACCCGCGAGGATTACACCCGGGTGCTGGTCGAGTCCTTCGGGCTGCCGCGGGCGCAGGTGGAGGCGTTCTACGAGTACCTGCGCGGGATGAATTTCTACGACGACCACCGCGAGACGACGGGGGAGATGTTCAACCGCTTCTTCCCCGGCCGGGATGATGTCCAGCGGCTGCTGATGGAGCCCATCGCCTACGCCAATGGCTCCACCACCGAGGACCCGGCGATCACCTACGGCATCGTCTTCTCCAATTTTATGGGCTCCGGGGTCTACACCTTCCGGGGCGGCTCCGACCAGCTGATCGCCAAGATGGTGGAGGAACTCCGACGCAACGGGGTCGAGCTCCGCAAGAAGGTCCTCGTCGAGCGCATTTTGGTGGAGGAGCGCGGTGGGCGGAAGGTGGCCGCGGGGATTGTGGCCAAGGGCGGCCGCGTGATCCGCGCCAAGGCCGTGCTCTCCAACGCCAACCTCAAGACCACCCTGTTCCGCCTCGCCGGGGAGGAGCACCTCGCGCCCGACTACCTGACGGCCGCCCGGGCGGTGCGGATTAACTCCAGCTCCTGCCAAGTCTACCTCGGCATCCGCCGCGGCGAGAGCATTCCGCACATCGGCGACCTCGTGTTCACCTCGGCCGCGCCCCGCTTCAGCAGCGTGGAGCTAACCGCGTTCGACACCACCAGCCGCACCTTCTCGGTCTACTACCCGGACACCCGCCCGGGCTCGGACCGCTACGCCATCGTGGTCTCCCTCAACGCCCGCCACGAGGCTTGGCAGGGGCTCTCCGACGACGAGTACGCGCGCGCGAAGGAGCGACTCATCGAGGAGTCGATCGCGGCGCTGGAGCGCTACATCCCGGATGTGCGGGCCAAGATCGACTGGCGCGAGGCCGCCACGCCGCGGACGATCGAGCGTTACACCACGCACTGGGCCGGCACCTCGTTCGGCACGAAATTCGAGGGCCTTAAGGTCTCGATGGACCTGCCCGACCAGCTGCCGGGCCTCTTCCACGCCGGCTCCGTAGGGATTATTATGTCCGGCTGGCTGGGGACCATCAACTACGGGGTCATCGTGGCGAACAGGATCGACAAGGCCCTTCACGCCGAAAAGCGTGCCGCGTCCCTATGACGCCCGTCACCGAACTGATCCCGCACCGGCCGCCGTTCCTGTTCGTCGACGAGATCGTCAGCCGCGGTCCGGGCACGCTGGTGGCCCGCCGCACGTGGCGGGCGGAGGAGGACTTCTACAAGGGGCACTATCCGGGTGCGCCCATCACGCCCGGGGTGCTGCTCTGCGAGGCGGTGTTCCAGGCGGCCGCCTGCCAAATGGCCCTCAAGGCGCGCGAGGCCGGCGGGGCGCTCGGCGAGGGACTGCCGTTGATCGCCAAGATCTCGGAGGTTCGCTTCCGTCATCCGGTCTACCCGGGCGACCGTGTGCTGCTGGAGGTGAAGGAAAAGGACGCCCTCGGCGGCTTCACGATGCTCGCCGGCTCGATCCGGCGCGAGGACGGCGTGCGCATCCTTTCGCTCGAGTTCGCGGTCGCGTGGAAGGCCCCGGCCGGCGGCGCCGCCCAATGAGCGATTTCCTGCAGCTCGCCGGCCGCACGGTGCTGGTGACGGGGCTCGCCAACCGGCGCAGCGTCGCGTGGCACATCGCTCGCACCCTTGAGGAGCAGGGGGCGCGGGTCGTGTACAGCGTCCGTTCCACGGCACGCCGGCAATCGCTCGCGGCGCTGCTCGGGGACCGGACGGCGTTCGTCTGCGACGTGGAGGAGGAGGGCGCGGCGGCGCGGTTCGCGGCGGAATTGCAGGCGGCCGGCCTCGGGCCATTGCACGGGGTGGTGCATTCAATCGCGTTCGCCAACTACCGCGAAGGGATGAAGCCGTTCCACGAGACCAGCCGGGCCGATTTTCTTCAGGCGACCACCATCTCCGCGTTCTCGCTGGTGGAGCTGGCCCGCGCGCTCAAGCCGCTGCTCGCGCCGGACGCCTCGGTGGTCACCATCGGCATCTCGTCGCTCCAGGTCACGCCGGACAACTACGGCTACATGGGACCAATCAAGGCCGCGCTGGAGTCCTGCGCCCGGTTCCTCGCCAAATCCTTCAGCGCTGACACCGCCGTGCGCTTCAATGTCGTGGGTGCGGGTCCGCTCCGCACCAGCTCCTCGGCGGGGATTCCCGGCTACCTGGAAAGTTACCTCTACGCGGAGAAACTGACCTTCCGGAAGCGCAGCCTCGCCACGCAGGAGGTCGCTGACGTGGCCGCGTTCCTGCTCAGCCCCCGCAGCAGCGGCCTCAACGGCACGACCGTGGTCGTGGACGCGGGCCTCGCCTGCAACACCTTCGACCAGGAGGTGGTCCGCCTCGCGATGCGACCGTGAGCCCAGGAATGCGCTTCACGGACGTCTGCCTTGAGTCGCTCGCAACCGCGCTGCCGGAGGAGGAGCTAACCTCGGCCGAGATCGAACGGCGCCTGGAGCCGCTATACACGCGGCTGCGGCTGCCGGCGGGACGGTTGGAACTGATGACGGGCATCCGTTCGCGGCGGATGTGGCCTGCGGGCACCCGCGCCTCGGCAGCCAGTGCCATCGCCGGCCGCGCCGCCTTGGCCCGTTCCGGGATCGCCGGCGCCCAAGTCGAACTGTTCATCCACGCCGCTGTCAGCCGGGATATGCTGGAGCCCGCGACCGCCGCCTTCGCCCATCGCCTCATCGGGCTGCCCGACTCCGCGCAGATCTTCGACCTTTCCAACGCCTGCCTCGGCTTCCTCAACGCGTTGACCGTCGCCGGCGCAATGATCCAGTCCGGCCAAATTCGCTGCGCCCTCGTCGCCGCCGGGGAGAACGGGCGCCCGCTGGTCGAGGAAACGCTGCGACTCCTGAACGCGCCCGGCCTCTCTCGCCAGGACATCAAGCCGTACTTCGCCAACCTCACCATCGGTTCCGCCGCCGTCGCCGCGGTCGTCTGCCACCGCTCCCTTGTCCGCGGGCGGCCGCACCGCCTCCTCGGGGGCGTGGCCCGCGCCGCGACCCGCCACAACGCCCTCTGCCAGGGGGATCACCACGGCCGCGAGTCACTCGCGATGCAGACCGATTCGGAGGAACTGCTCGTGGCCGGGTTGGAACTCGCCCGCGAGACCTGGCGGGAGTTTTCCACAGCGCAGGGGACCGCGTTCGATCGTTTCATCTGCCACCAGGTCGGCTCGGTGCATCGCCGCCGCCTCTACGAGGCCCTCGGCCTCGATCTGGCCCGCGATTTCTCAACCTTCGAGACGCTCGGCAACACCGGCTCGGCCGCGCTTCCGTCCACGCTCGCCGCCGCGGTCGAAGCGGGTGCCGTCCGCGACGGGGACCGGATCGCGCTCCTCGGCATCGGGAGCGGCCTCAACTGTCTGATGCTCGCGCTCGAATGGTGAGTCCGGACGCGCTTCCCGGTTGGCTGCGGGCCGAATACCCGTTCACCCCGCGCCGTCACTTCACGGCGGAGGGGCACACGCTGAGCTTCCTCGACGAGGGCCCGCGCGCTGAAGAGGCGGTCCTGATGGTCCACGGGAACCCGACCTGGTCCTATTACTATCGGCACCTCGTGCGGGCCGTGGCGCCCGGCCTGCGGTGCGTCGCTCCGGACCATCTGGGGATGGGCCTTTCGGCGTCCACTCCCGCAGGCCCGCGGCCCCTTGAGCGCCGGATCGAGGATCTGGCAGGACTGGTGGACCACCTGGGTCTGCGCCGCGTCCACTTGGTCGTGCACGATTGGGGCGGCGCGATCGGCCTAGGCTGGGCGGTCCGTCAGCCCGAGCGGGTGGGGCGCATCGTGGTGCTGAACACCGCGGCCTTCCGCTCGCGCCGGATTCCCGCGCGGATCGCGCTGTGCCGCGTGCCGGGCCTGGGCGCGCTGCTGGTGCGGGGAGCCAACGGGTTCGCGTGGCCGGCTACGTGGATGGCGGTCCATCGCCGGCGACTGGCGTCCGACGTGGCGCGCGGCTACCTCTGGCCCTACCGCTCGTGGGCTGATCGCGCCGCGGTGCACGGGTTTGTTCGCGACATCCCGCTGGCGCCTTCGCACCCGAGCTGGGAGGCGCTGGTCGCGGTGGAGGAGGGCCTCGCTCGGCTGCACGGTCATCCGATGGAGATCCATTGGGGCGGGAAGGATTTCTGCTTCGACGACACCTTCCTGGCGCGTTGGCGGGAACTCTTTCCGCGGGCCGCCGTGAACCGGATCGCCGACGCCGGGCACTACGTGCTCGAGGACGCGCGCGAGGAGCTCGTGCCCCGGATCCGCGTGTTCCTCAGCCACGGGAACTGAAGCGCGGAGAGGGGCGCGTAGACGCCGCGTCTGCGGGAAAAACGTGGCCTGTGCTCAGCGGGCAAGCACCGAGAAATCCGCGAAGGCGAGGTAGAGGAGCACCACGAAGCCGACGAGGCCGAAGCCCGCGGGCTTGGCCCACCGCCAGGGCGTCAGGTCGACGTCCCCCGACGCGCGGTGCTCCCACGGCTCCGCTCGGGGGGAGAGGATGGCGGCGGCCCCTTGGAACAGGATCAGGGCGAGGAAAACCAGACCGATGAAGTGGAACCCGTTCAGTTTTGCCGCCCACGCGGAGAAGGGGGACACGAAGTAGCCCAGGAGCAGGATCACGCACCCGCCCACCAGCGCGGCGCTCGCGGCCCAGGCTGGAGCGCGGCGGAACAGCAGCCCGGCCAGCACCACCGCGAAGATCGGGATGAAGTAGAGGGCGTTCATCCGCTGCAGGTAACCGAAGATGCTGTCCTGCCCGGCGAGCAGCGGCGCGGCGATCATCGCGAAGACGGCCGCCACGGTGCCCACAATCTTGCCCCGGCGGATCACCCGGGCGTCCTCCGCGGCCGCATCACCCGGGCCCGCGCGATGGAAGCCTAGGCAGAAGAGGGTGACGGTGGAATTCAGGACGGAGTTGAACGAGCTCAGGATCGC
>VHCI01000043.1 GCA_016871775.1 Verrucomicrobiota bacterium
CGATCGTGCCCCTGCGGGCGGGGGCCGGGGACAACGCCAATTGCTTCAACCTGAACGCCGTGGCTCGGCCGCGGCTTCTGGCCGTGGATCCGGCACGCTTGCCGGCGGGCGGCGTGTTTTCGCCGCAGGTGCCGGGGGGCGGGGGTTGGGAGGTGCTGCAGGCGGGCGCGGGCGGGGCGGAGCCGCTGCCGGCGTTCGTGGATGAGAACACCCTGCTTTGGGCCCTGCAGCGGCGGGTGGGCGATGTAATTGATTATACCGACGAGAATGGCCGGAGCTTCGGCGTGCGCATCGCGGGCGTGCTGCGGGATTCGATCTTCCAGGGTTATCTGATCGTGGATGAGGCGGCGTTTCTGGCGCGGTTCCCATCCCATCCGGGGCCGACCGTGTTTCTGGTGGATGCCCCGGCGACGGCGGACTTGGCGGCGGTGCAGGGGCGGCTGCGCTCGGCGGCGGCGGATGCCGGTGGCCGCGTGGAGACCACCCGGGACCTGTTGGTGGCGTTCCACCGGATCGAGAACACCTATCTGGCGATCTTCAATGTGCTCGGGACCCTGGGCGTGATTTTGGGCAGCCTGGGCTTGGCGATCGTCGTGGCGCGCAACCTGCGGGAGCGGCGAGGGGAGTTCGCGGTGCTCGCGGCGATCGGCCTGCCGCCGGACGTGCTGGGGCGGATGGTGCGGGCGGAGTTTGGTTGGCTCGTGACGCGGGGCGTGGTCCTCGGGGCGGCGGCGAGCGCCTTGGCGACGGCGCCCGTCTTGCCGGACCTGCCGGCGGGGCCGACGGTGGCGTTGGTTGTGGGCCTGCTGGGGGGGATTTTGGGCCTCAATTACCTGAGTGGCTGGCTGGTCTTCCGCGCGGCCCTGAGGGATCTCCGCCCGGGGATGGGCGAGGGCTGAGGCGCCACCCTCGCGGCGGGGGGGGTCGGCCTGACGCAGGTTGCCCGAGCGAGCGCGACGCGCGGCCCACGCACGACAAAGAAGACTGCAACGTGCAACAGGCTGACCCCAGTCCCTTGCGCCCCGACGTCTAGGGACGCCACGCACAGCTGGTCCGCGCCCTTGACGCTTTTGCATCTTTTGTGGCTATCCCGGCCTTACCGGGCTCAAGCCGATGGCCACAAAAGAATCAAGGGGCTCTGGGGCGCGGCGCACGTTGCCCGAGGTGTCCATGGACGCCGCGCCAATGTTGGAGGGAGCGCTCGGAGGAGTGGGATTCATGCGGAGGCACTTTGGATCGAATTTGGCCCCATCTTGGCGCGAGCGGCGTGGCTTGAGCCCTCGCCTTAACTCGCCGCACGGGGCAATCCCGCGGCTGCAGGCACCCCGCACGCAACCGCCCCTCCCCCCACAGGAAACCCCGGGCGCCGATTGACGGCCCGTGGGGCTTGGCCCCACGCTCCCGGACGCCTCGCCCCACCCGTCCCGCCCGCCCCGATGTCCCGCCGCTCCCTCGCCGGCCTCGCGTTTACGCTCCTCACGCTGCCCAGCGCCGGCAAGGAGGCGGACCTCGCCGCCGCCCGCGCCCTCCTCGCCGCCCGGCAACCCGCCGAGGCCCAGGCCGCCTTCGAACGGCTCCATGCCGCCGACCCCACGCAGGCCGAGGTCAACCACGCGCTCGGGCAACTCGCCAACCGCCGCGGCGACCCCGCCCAGGCCATCCGGTACTTCACCGCCGCCGCCACCGCCGAACCGCTCGCCGGACGCCACCAGCAGGGGCTCGGGGACGCCTATGGCCGCCAGGCCGAACGCGCCGGCATTTTTGGCGGGCTCGGGCTCGCCCGCCAATGCGTGGCCGCCTACGAGCGCGCGGTCGCCCTCGAGCCGGGCAACGTGGAGTTCCGGCTCAGCCTCCTCGAATTCTACCGGCTCGCCCCCGCGATCGTCGGGGGCGGCGCCACTAGGGCCCGGGCGCAGGTGGAGGCGATCCGTCAGCTCGACCCGAACCGTGGCCGCATCGCCGCCGCCACCCTGCTCGCGGGGGAGAAACGCACCGCAGAGGCGTTCGCCGAATTGGCCTCCGCGCTCGAGGCCCAACCGGATGATGTGGTGGCGCTGTACCAGGTCGGCCGGCTGGCAGCGCTGACCGGGCAGGAACTGGAGCGCGGCGCCGCGGCCCTGCGGCGCTACCTCGAATTGCCGGAGGGGATGCTGCCGCAGGCGCCCGGACACGCCTCCGGGCACTGGCGCCTCGGGCAGGTGCGGGAGCGCCAGAGCGACCGCGAGAGCGCCCGTGCAGCATTCGAGGCGGCCCTGCGGCTGGATCCCGGCTTCAAGCCGGCCGCGGAGGCGCTGCGCCGTCTGCGCTGAAGGATTGAAACGGACGCCCCCCGACCCGGCTCACCCCAGGTTGAGCACCAGGCGGGTGAAGTAGGAGGTGTCCATCTTCTGCACGCCGAGGCCCGGCTAGCCGCTGTAATCGTTGGCCAGGCCCAGACGCAACTTCCAGTTCGGATTCTCCAGCGGCAGCTCGTAGAAACTCTCGAGCATCGCCCGGTAGTTCGAGAAGTCCTCAAGGGTCGGCACCACCGTCAGGCGGTTGACGAGGACCGAGTTCGCCAGCTCCAAGCGGTGCGAGAAGCCGAAATCGAGACCGGCCCTCTTCACGTCGATCGTCGCGGGATTGCGGTAGCCCTCGTAGCGGAAGGAAAGACCGAATCGGCCCGTGAGCGTGTGCTTCGGCGCCTTGATCACATCATACCCCATGCCCGACGCGGCCACATTGTAGAGGTTGATGTCCTTGATCCGGTCGAACCCGCCCTCGTCGCGGACGTACCAGGAGAAGTTGCCCTTGAAGTTCACCTGGTAATCCACCCCCGCCTTGAACTGATCCGCCGACTTCTCGTCGTCCGTCACCTGGCGGTCATACGCGGTGAAGAACTGGAGCGTGTCGGCGGCGCCCTTGAGGGTCGCGCGCAAACTGGCGGAGCTGCCGACCTGGTCCCGGTTGCCGCTTTTGCCGTTAATGTCGGTGCTAGCCTCGTAGGTCCAGCCGCGCTCCAAGGCGGCGGCGGGGTCCTTACCGCCCGCGGCCCACGAAGCGACGACCTTGGCGACGTCGGAGGTGAACTCCCCTTCGGTGCCGGCCACGCGGACGCGGCCGGCACCGGGGCTGGAGACGACGCCGTCGACCCGGGTGCCGTTGGCGAAGCGCACCGCCACCGGGGCGTCGGTGGTGATCGAGATCACCTCGGCCTGCTGGAGCGTAACCGTACCGGCGAAGTCGGTGGCCAGGACCACGCTCCCGCCGTCGATGCGGGTGATCTTGCCCACGAGGCGGGAGCCGCCGCGGAGCTCGACCACATCGGCTGAGAGCAGGGCGGGCCAGAGGAGAAACGCCGCCACGAGGGCGGCCGGAAGAGAGCGGAAAAAGGAGGGCTTCACAGAGAAGGTCGGGTTTGCCGACCAGCGCCGGCCAACGTGGCTGCGGGGCAGGCAGGGTCTACGGATACCCCGAATTTGCGGGTGACCGCGCGGCAACGGCGGCTCGACAGCGGGAGACGCGGGCGGTTGCCTTGCCGCCTACGAGCCGATGCCTGCCGCCACTCCCGCCCGCCCCGCCCTGCTGGTCTCCGACCAGTGGCGGGACTACGCGTTGCTGGACTGCGGAGACGGCCTGAAGCAGGAGCGGTGGGGCGAGTACACCCTCGTGCGCCCGGACCCGCAGATCCTGTGGCCGCGGCACGGGCGGGAGCGGGGTGCGCCGTGGGAGGAGTGGGACGGCTTTTACCACCGGAGCGAACAGGGCGGCGGGCGCTGGGAGTTCCGGCGGCCGCTGCCGGACGCGTGGCGCCTGCGCTACGAGCCTTTGGACCTGACCTTCCGTATCCACCCAACCTCGTTTAAGCACACGGGGTTGTTCCCGGAGCAGGCGGTGAACTGGGAGTGGTGCGCGGCACGCATCCGGGAGCGGCGCGCGGCGCAGGCAGAGCCGGTGCAGGTGCTGAACCTGTTCGGCTACACCGGGGCGGCGACCGTCGCGGCGGCGCGGGCGGGGGCGACCGTGTGCCACGTCGATGCCGCGGAGGGGATGGTGAAATGGTGCCGCGAAAACGCCGCCCTAAGCGGCCTCGGTGAGGCGCCGATCCGTTACCTGGTGGACGATTGCCTGAAGTTTGTGCGGCGCGAGGTCCGGCGCGGGCGCACCTACGACGCGATCATTATGGACCCGCCGGCCTACGGGCGCGGGCAGGCCGGGGAGATGTGGCGCTTGGAGGACCACCTGTGGGAGCTGATCACCGAATGCGGGCGACTGCTGGGGCCGCGGCCGCTCTTTGTCTTGATCAACGCCTACACCGCGCGCCTTTCCCCCACCGTGGTTGCAAACCTCCTCGCCGAGCTCCTGTCCGGCCGGGGCGGGGCGATCACCGCCGGCGAGGTCGGTCTGCCCATCCAGCGGGACGGCAAGATCCTGCCCTGCGGCATCTACGGGCGCTGGCAGGCCTGAAGCCACTTTCTTCTATGTCCACCCCCACCGTTTACCGGTTCTCGTTCGGTCCCTGGAACATCAGCGAGGGCGCCGATCCCTTCGGGCCCGACGTCCGCGCGCCATACCCGCACGACCGCAAGTTCGCGCTCTACCGCCAACTGGGCTTCGAGGGCGTGCAGTTCCACGATGACGACGTGGTCCCGGAGCTCGACGCGAAGACGGACCCGCAGATTGCGGCGCGGTCGGCCGAGGTGGCGCGGATGCTGCGGGACGAGGGCCTGACCCCCGAGTTCGTGGCCCCCCGGCTCTGGTTCGCAAGCCAGACCGTGGATGGCGCCTACACCGCGAACCGGTCGGAGGACCGGGCTTACGCGTGGGAGCGGACGCGCAAGTGCATCGACATCGCGCGGGCCATCGGTTGCCGGGCGATCGTGCTCTGGCTGGCCCGCGAGGGCACCTACGCGCGCGAGGCGAAAGACGCGCGTCTGGCCTACCAGCGGCTGCTGGAGACCGTGAACCAAATTCTCGGCTACGACCGCGAAGTGGAGGTGTGGATCGAGCCGAAGCCGAATGAGCCGACCGACCAGGCCTACGTGCCGACCACGGGGCACGCGGTGGCGCTGGCGTACGCTTCGGCGGACCCGCGGCGGGTGAAGACCGTGATCGAGAGCGCGCACGCGCTACTGGCGAACCTCGATCCGAGCGACGAGATGGCGTTCGCCCTTGCGCACGACAAGCTGGGAAGCGTTCACCTCAATGACCAGAACGGCCTCAAGTACGATCAGGACAAGAATTTCGGGGCGGCGAACCTGCGCGCGGCCTTCAACCAAGTGCGGGTGCTGGAGGAGGGCGGCTACGGGCGGCGCGGGGAGTTCGTGGGCCTTGACGTGAAAGCGATGCGCACGCAGGCGGGCAGCCCAGTGACCGACCACCTGCGGACCAGCCGGGAGCTGTTCCTGCATCTGGTCGACAAGGTTCGCACCTACAACCGGACGCTGGTGGAGCAGTACCGGGCCGCGCGGGACTACGAGGCGCTGGAGCGCTACACCTTGCAGCACCTTCTGGGCGTGGGTTCCCGATGAGCGAGCGCGTGCCGATCCCGGTGGTCGCGGCGCTGCTGGAGGACGCCGACGGCTACATTTTGCTTGGCCGGCGACCGCCGACCAAGCCGCTGCCGATGCGGTGGGAGTTCCCCGGGGGCAAGGTGGAGCCCGGAGAGACCCCTTTGGAGGCCCTAGCGCGGGAGCTGAACGAGGAGCTGAGCATCCAGGTGATCCCCGGTAAGGCCTGGCCGGTGTACCTGCACCATTACGAGAGGGTGACCGTCGAGATGCACGCGTTCACCTGCCGCCTGGCGCCCGGGAGCCCAGCGCCCTACGCGCACGAGCATATGGGCCTCGTGTGGGTGCGGCCAGAACAGTTGGGCGAGTACGACCTGGCCCCGGCGGACGTGCCCCTGATCGCACCATTACAGGAGGCCGCCCGCGCCCGCCCGTGAGCCTGCCGCTGACCACCGTCTCCCGCCTGCCTGCGCTGGGCGACAACGTCGCGATCGCCATCCGGCGGTTGGAGGCGGGGGAGGTGCTGGCGTTCGCGGAGGGGGACCGGGCGCTGCCGCACACCGTGCTGGAAGGGCACCGGTTGGCGATCGCGCCGATCGCGGCGGGGGCGCCGCTGCTCTCGTGGGAATATCCGTTCGGCCGCGCCCTCGTACCGATCGCGCCCGGGGACTATGTCGCCAACGCCTCGATGCTGGAGGCTATACGAGTGCGGCAGGTGGAAGGCGCGCGGCTGCCGGAGCGGGCGAACTTCGCTGATCTGCTGGAGCCGTACCAGTTTGAGGCGGCGGGGTTCCGTCCAGGGGCGCCGGTGCCGCCGGCAGAGGCGCCCCGGACCTTTGCCGGTTACCGGCGGCCGGGGCGCCGCGGCATCGGCACGCGGAATGTGATCGCGATCGTCGGCACCTCCTCGCGAGCCGCGAGCTACGTGCGCCTGCTAGCGGAACGCCTGCGTCCCCTGGCGCGCGTGCACCCGGAGCTCGATGGCATCGTGCCGATCGCTCACACCGAGGGCGGGGACCGAGAGGAGCCCAATAACGCGCCCGAGATCCTGCGGGCGCTCGCCGGATTTTTGGTGCACCCCAACGTGGGAGCGGTGCTGGCGGTCGACCTCGGGGTGGAGCCGGTGAACAACGGCCGGCTGGAGCGTTTCATGCGGGTGGAGGGTTACCCGCTGGAGTCGGTCCGCCACGGGTTTCTGACCTTGGGACGGGGCCTGATGGCGGATCTGGCGGAGGGGGAGCGTTGGATCCGGGAATGGTTGCCCGCCGTGGCGGCGGAACAGCGGACCCCAGAGCCCCTAAGCGGCCTTCGCATCGCCCTGCAGTGCGGCGGGTCGGACGCGTTTTCCGGGGTGTCGGGCAACCCCTTGGCGGGGGCCTTGGTGCACGAGGCGATCCGCCACGGGGCGACGGGCGTGTTGACCGAGACCGACGAGACGATGGGCGGGGAGGAGCACCTCCTGCGCAACGTGCGGGACGAGGCGACGGCGCGGGCGTTTCTCGCGATGCTGGACCGGTTCCGCGACAAGATGGCGTGGCACGGGCTGACCGCGGAGAGCAATCCCTCGGCGGGCAACCGCTTCCGCGGGTTGTACAATATCGCGCTCAAATCGCTGGGGGCGGTGCACAAGAAGGATCCGCGCAGCCGGCTCGATACCGTGATCGAGTACGCCCAGCCGCTTCGGGATCTGGAGGCGCCGGGCTTCACCTTCATGAACGGCCCGGGCAACGACCTTGAGGGGATCGCCGGGCAGGTGGGGGCGGGCTGCAACCTGATCCTGTTCGTGACCGGGAACGGCTCGATCACCAATTTCCCGTTCGTCCCGACCCTCAAGATCACCACCACGAGTCGGCGCCACGAACTGCTGCGGAACGAGATGGACCTGAATGCCGGGCGCTACCTCGACGGAGAGCCGATGGCGGCAGTGGTTGCGGATGGATTTGAGCTGCTCCTGGCGACGGCGGGCGGGGCGCGGACCCAGGGGGAGCGGGCGGGGCACGCCCAGGTTTCTCTGTGGCGTAATTGGCGGCAGACCGACACCTCGCGCTTGGCGGCGTTGCGGGCCCGGACCGCGCCGGACGGGCGCCCGCTGGCCGTGGTTCCGGCGATGGCGCCGCGGCCCGCGCCGCCGGCCTTGGCGGTGTTCCGGCGGGCGGATGGCCGGCACGCGACCGAGCGGGTGGGCCTCGTGCTGCCCACGAGCCTGTGTTCCACCCAGATCGCGCGGATGGCGGCGGAGCGCCTCAATGCCCGCGGAGCGGGGCGGGCGGCAGGGTTGAGCCGCTTTCTTGGCTTCACCCACACGGAGGGGTGCGGCTTCGGCGGGGAGACCATGTACGAGCTCCTGCAGCGCACCTATCGAGGTTACTTGACGCACCCGAACGTGGCGGTGGCGCTGCTGCTGGAGCACGGCTGCGAAAAGGTCCCGAACGACGTGATGCGCCACCGCCTGGCGGCGGCGGGCGTCGATCCGGCGGGCTTTGGCTGGGCCAGCGTGCAGTTGGACGGGGGCATCGAGCGGGTGCTGGGCCGGATTGACGCGTGGTTCGACGAGCGGCTCGCGACCCTGCCGCCGGCAGCACCGGTGACGGGCGGCCCGGGTTGCCTGCGTCTGGCCCTGCAGGCGGCGGGCCCGGTTGATCCGGCAGCAGCACAGGCGCTGGCGGCGGTGGCGGCGACGGTGCTGGCGGCCGGGGGATCCGTGCTGCTGGCGGCGGCGGACCCGTTGCTGGCGCCGGGCATTTTCCGGGCAAAGGTGCTCGGAGAGGTCGAGCCGCGTCCCACCCTGGCTTACGGCGAGCCTTTAGTGGTGGAGGGGTTGCACGTGGTCGCGACCGAATCGAGTCATTGGATCGAGAACCTGACCGGCCTGAGCGGCTGCGGGGCGCATCTGGCGTTGACCGTGGTGGAGGCGCACGCGCGGCAGGGGCATCCCCTGATGCCGGTGCTGCAGGTGGCGGCGCCGGGGGTGCTGCCGGCGGCGGCGCGGGCGGAGATCGACGCGGAGCTGACGGGCGAACCGGCGGGGGACGCGGACGCGTTGCTGGCGCTGGTGGCGCGGGTGGCGGGGCGCAAGCTGGCGCCAGCGGCCAACGCGCAGGGCAACATCGATTTCCAGCTCACCCGCGGCGAGCTGGGGCTGACGACTTAGGGCCGGGACGATTCAATTGATCGGGTCGCATTGAGCTGACCTGCCGGCACCTTTCAGTAGCTCTCTCCCGTCGCCATACCCTCCGGGCCTTCCTCGATCTCTCGCCCCTAAAATGCACTCGCCATCCCACCCGCTGCTCCGCCTCCAATTGAAACGTGCCGACCTAGGCCGGTTTAGCGGCCGACCTTGCGGAGGGCCTTGTTGATCGCCTCGGCGCGGAAGGCGGCGGGGTCGTACTCGGGACCGAGCCACTCAAGCCACTCGCGTCCGAGCTCGGTGTGCGGCTCCTGGATGCAGGCCAGCATATCGTGGAAGGCGTCCAGGCCGCCGCAGTCCTCGGGCGGGCCGGCGCGTTCGCCGCCCACGCAGACCGGGTAGATCTTGCCCTTGGCGAGGGGCTGGATCCCCTCCAGCCGCAGCTCCACCTGCCAGCCGGGGCCGAAGTGGTACTGGTACACCCCGCGCTGCCGGTGCTCGAGGTCTACGGTGGCGATGGTGACATCCCGGTCATCCTCCACCACGAGGTCGTCCCGCTGGAGCGGGTTGCCGTAGCGGAGGTCATCGAACTGGAAGGAGTGCGTCTGGTAATCGAACCAGTCGAAGGCGACCTGGATGGCCTCGTGGAAGCGGGAGAGCCACATCGACTCGCGCACGAGGAGCTGGCGCCAGACGCGGGGTTGGGCGCCCGTCAGCTCGAGGTGCAGCAGGAGCGCGCGGTCGCGGGACCGCTTCGTCCGGGCACCCTTGCCTTCGTGGAGCGAGATCATCGCGGCGACCAAAGCGCCCGGGCGCCGGGCCGGCAAGCGGAAGCCGGGCCGGCGGCGCGGGGGCGGTCAGAAGGAACGGCTCAGCGTGACGCCGGCCTGCCGGGGATCGGCGCGGGAGGTGTAGCGGCGGGGCTCGTAGTCCGGGTCCTCGTTACCGAAGAAGAACACCCGTTTGTCGTAGGCCGTGTCCGCGAGGTTGCGGGCCCAGAGGGTGAGGGTCCAGGCGGGGGTGGCGTAGCCGAGGGTGGCGTTCCAGACCCCGAAGGCGCGGCGGGCCTCGTCGTGGTTGTTCGAGTCGAACTGGGCGGCGCGGCCGGTGTGCTCGAGGCGCCCGAACCAGCCGGGGCCGGCGCCGTGGCGCAGGGCGAGGGTGTGGCCGTGGCGGGGGGTGTTGGCGAGGCGGCGGCCCCCGGCGGGCAGGCCGCTGGCGAGGCGGAAACGGGCGAGGTCGGAGTCCTGGAGGAAGCCGGAGGCCTGGACGGACCAGGCGCGGGCGAGGGTCCAGGTGGCGGAGGCCTCGAGGCCGGCGACACGGGCGGTGTCGCCGTTGGCGGTGAAGAACCGGTAGTTGCCGCCGAAGCCGGCGGAGTCGCGGACCTGGACCTGGCGGCGATCGAGGAGGAAGGCGGTCGCCTCGCCGCGCAGGCGGCCCCCGAGGGCGTGGCCGCGGAGGCCGGCCTCCCAGTTCCAGAGGTCCTCGGTGCCGTAGGTGAGCGGGTCGGTGGGCGGGGAGATGCGGGCGTCCACGTTGATCCCGCCGCCCTTGTAGCCGCGGGTGAGCGAGGCCCAGGCCAGCCGGCCCGCGCCCAGGTCGTGCTCGAGGACCAGGCGGCCCCCGGCGAGCGTGTCGGCGAAGGCGGGGGTGAAGGTGACGACCGGGTCGTTGGTGCCGCGGGCCTTGCGGAAGCGGGTGCGGACGCCGCGGCCGGAGGTCTCGAGGCCTTCGGCGCGGAGGCCGGCGGTTAGGCGCGTGCCCGGGGCGAGGGCCCAGCCGGCCTGACCGAAGAGCGCGCCGTTGTCGCCGCGGTAGGTGGTGCGGAGCCCGCGGAGGTTGCCCGGGTCCTCGTTCGTGTAGGCGGAGGACTCGTCGGTGCGGCCGGCCCAGGCGCCGAGGGTCCAGCGGGCCGTGCCGGGGGCGGCGGGGGTGTCGAGCCGCAGTTCCTGGCTGAAGGCGGTGCGGCGGCGACCGAGGTCGCTGAAGCCTGCGTAGGAGGCGGCGGTCCAGTCGTCGTCGTAACTGTAGCGGGAGGTGGTGCGCGTGACCTGCGTGACCGCGGTGAGCCGGAGGCCGGGGCCGGGGGAGATGGCGCGGAGGCTGGCGCCGCGGGAGTCCTGGTCATCGCGGCCAGGCTGGTCGCTGAAGGTCCGCTCGCCGTTGTTGTCCAAGGCAAACTCGTCGAAGCCGTTGCGGAGGCGGGCGCGGACGAGGCCGCCCTCGAGGCGCCAGCCGGAGGGGAGGGTGGTGGCGAGGCGGAGGCGACCGGTGGTTTCGGCGCGGGCGTTGGTGGCGCGGCCGAGCGTGACGTTGCGGCGGAAGCCGTCGTCCGTGTGGCGCTGGAGGCTGAGGCGGAAGGCGGGGCGGCCCGGGTCGTTGCCCGGGACGAGGGCGCCCCCGAAGGCGAGTCCGGCGGCGCGCAGCCCATCGCCGCCCGCAGTGGCTTCCAGGCGGCCGGACCAGCGGGCGGAGGGGGCGGTGGTCACGAGCCGGACAAGGCCGCCGGCGGCGTTGGCCCCGAAGGCTCCGGCCTGGGGGCCGCGGAGCACCTCCACCTGATCCACGTCGAAGGTGCCAGCGAGCCCGCCGAGGCCGGTGAAGTCGAAATCATCCACCAGGAAGCGCACGGCGGAGTCGGGCGTTTCCCCCTCGTACTGGGAGTTTTCGCCGACGCCCCGAAGTTGGAGGTGGCGGGGGCGGGAGGTGCCGCCGGTCCAGGTCAGCCCGGGGATCTGGTCGACCAAGTCGCCGAAGTGGCGGGTGGCGCCGGTGGTGAGGGCGGGGGCGTCGAGGACCGTGACGCTGGCGGGGATGCGGTCGAGGTCGCTGCCCCAGAGGTCGGCGGTAACGCGGACCGGGGCGAGCGCGACGGCGGGCGTCGGGGACTCGGCGGCCTGGGTGGCAGCGAGGAGTGAAGGGAGCAGGAGCAGGGCGGGCAGGCGTGGCATGGGGAGGGGGCCTGGAACCCGGGGCCACGTCGCTGAAGGGGGCGCCTCCGGCGCACTTGGGTGGCGCAACGGGCAGCGCCTGCTGTTTCCTTCGTCGGCATGATCCGGCAGGTTCAAAGGGTCGAGCGGCCGGTCGCGCCGCAATCTCAGTCTTCCGCGGAAGACACCCCTACAGGCAGGAAAGAGGTAACGGGGCGGGCGGGGGCGCGGCAAGCGCGAATTGCGGGCGGGGCGGGGCCGGCGACGCGGGGCTTCCCCTGTGGCCGGGAATGCCCCAGCATCCTCGCTGCCCATGCAGACCCGCGTCCTCGGCCGCACCGGCCTCCGCCTTCCCGTCCTTAGCTTTGGCGCCTCCTCCCTCGGGGCCGAATTTCGTAAGGTCACCCTCGACGAGGCCCTGACCAGCGTGCGCACGGCCCTTGATTGCGGGCTGAACCTGATCGACACCTCGCCGTTTTACGGCCGGGGAATGAGCGAGGTCCTGCTCGGGATCGCGCTGCAGGGCGTGCCGCGGGATTCCTACCGATTGTGCACCAAGCTGGGTCGCTACGATCTGGGCCACTTTGATTTCTCGGCGCGGCGGGTGGCGGAGAGCATCGACGTGAGCCTGCACCGGCTGGGCACCGACTATCTCGACATCGTGCTCTGCCACGACATCGAATTCGTGCCGCTGCCGCAGATCGTCGAGGAGACCCTGCCGGCGCTGCGGCGGGCGCGGGACGCGGGCAAGGTGCGCTGGATCGGCTTCAGCGGTTACCCGATGAGGATATTCCGCGCGATCCTGGACCAGACGGACGTAGACTGCGTGCTCAGCTACAACCAATGCACCCTGCAGAACACGCGTTTGCTGGAGGAAGTCGTGCCGTACCTGGAGGCGCGGGGTATCGGGGCGATGAACGCGGGGCCGTTCTCGGCCCGCCTGCTGACCAACGCGCCGCTGCCGGCGTGGCTGAAGGAGCCGGAGCCCGTGAAGGCAGCCGCGCGCCGGGCGGCCGCGGCGTGTGCGGCCCGCGGGGTTGACCTAGCCCAGTTGGCGCTCCAATTCTCCTGCGCGCAGCCTGGGATCGTCACCACCGTGGCGGGGAGCGCGAATCCAGCCAACATCCGCCGCTGGGCGGAGTGGTTGGCGCAGCCCATCGATGCGGAGCTATTGCGAGAAGTGCAGGCGATCTTCGCGCCAGTGAAGAACATCGGCCACCGCGAAGGCTTGCCCGAGAACAACTGAGACAGCAGCGGGGGGCGGGTGCCATCCGGCGAGCGACCAGAGGACGGCGGCGAGGGCGAGGCGGTACCTGGCGGAGGGGGTGAGCCCTTCGCGCATCAGGCAGATTACGAGCAGGCGGCGGCAGCAGGCGGCGGTGAAGGCAGCCACGGCGGCCTCGACCAGCGCGTCCGACCAGTCCAAGAGATCGATCATCGCGGCGCCGACCTTGAGCGATTTAAGGAGGGAGGCGGCGGAAAGCGTCCCAAGCCCGGGAATGAAGCTGAACTCCCTCGCGCGGCGCGGGTCGTGGCCCGCAAAGTAGCCGGCGACGGTCGTCATCATCGGCCGGCTGGTGCCCGGGAAGAGGGCGGCGCATTGAAGCAGGCCGACCCACATTACCCCGTCTAGGTTGCGTTCCTCCCGCTCGACGCGGGCGCCGGCAAGCAGTTGCCGGCCGTGCCAGTACTAGGCGTAGAAAATCAGGAGGGCCCCGAGGACCAGCATCACGATCACCGTGTCGATCGAGTAGAGGCATTCGTCGATCCAGTCGTAGAGCTCGTAGCCGAGGGCGGCGGAGGGCCCGAAGGTGATCTCGCCGCAGACGAGCAGGCGGAGCCGGTGAGGTGCCGGGCGTCGCCCAAGCCGCCGCCGCCCAAGCGTCCGGCAGGGCTGTTCACCGCGGACCTCCGCTTCCCCCGCCGCCGCTGCGGGCAGCTCGATCCGCGCTTCAGCGAACGGGTGGGGGGCTGAGTGGCCCTCCTTGGGGGGCGGCCGTGGCTGCGGGCCGGTTCAGGCCTCCGGTAGCGGCTGCCCGCGCGTTTCCGGGAGAAACCAGACCACCGTGATCCCGGCCAGGAACAGAGTCGCGAGCAGAGAGACGGCGAGGCGCAGGTCCATTCCCGGGAGCGATTTGAGCCAGCCCGAGAAGAGGAGCACCCCGGCGGCGAGGATGCGGCCCGCGTTGAAGCAGAAGCCGGTGCCGGAGGAGCGGAGGTGGTGCGGGAAGAGTTCCGGGAAGTAGACTGCGTACCCCGCGTGGATGCCGACCACGAAGAACCCCATCAGCGGGAGCAGCGCGAGGAGCGTGGGGTAGTCGCGGGGTAGGAAACAGACGAGCGGCACGAGGAGGAAGGCGGCGAGGTGGAAGAGGATGAACGCGCGCCGCCGGCCCAGCCGCAGGCACAGCGGCCCAAAGCTGAGCATCCCCAATCCAGCGCCGGCAGTCTGGAGCATGCCGTAGGCGAACTTGGCCTTTTCCGCCGCGACTGCGGGCTCGGTCCCGGAGCGCAGCAGCATCTCGCGCGCGAGGTCCTGGCCCGCGACGGCGACGCCCCAGAACGTCCCGAGCCCGACTGCGGCGAGAAGCATCCCAAGGAAGGCCCGGCCGGCCCAGCGAGGGTTGAGCAGAAGGTCGCGAAAGCTGCCGAGCGAGCGACCCTGGCCTGTGGCCGCCGCGGCGCGTGCCTGGCGCCAGGATTCGGGCTCGTGGACCGCGGCGCGCACCCAGAGGACGAGCAGGGCCGGCAACACCCCGAGCACGTAGGCCCAGCGCCATTCCGCACCGACCGCGAGGCCCGCGAGGGCGGCGAGCCAGGTCCCGAGCACGCTGGTGGAGTGGAAGATCCCACCCGCGTGCGCCCGAGCCCGCGCGGGAAATACCTCAGCGACGAGCGCGGCCGCCACCGCCCATTCGCCGCCCACGCCCATCGCGACCAAAAACCGCAGCACCCCGACCTGCCAGAGTTCGGTCACGAAGTACGTCAGCCCGCTGAAGACCGAGTACATCAGGATCGTCACGATCATCGCAGGCCGCCGGCCCCAGACGTCGCCGAGCCAGCCAAAGAGGATGCCGCCGAGGGTTCCCCCGGCCAGGAAGATGCCGAGGAAGATGTCCCCCCACTGGTTGATGGCCGCCGACGTGGCGCCCGCGCCGAGGATCTCCTCGAGCATCTGGCGCCGGGTGAGGTTGAAGATCTGCCCCTCAAAGGTGTCGAACACCCAGCCCGCCGAGGCGATGGCGAGGACCAGCCATTGGTAGCGGGTAACCCCGCTCCACCACGGCGCGGACGGATGCTCGGCGGGGGTGCTCATCCGGGTGCCGGAGCCTGCGCGAGCCGGGCGCAGCCCTTCAAACCAAACCGGCGTCGAACCCCAGCGATACGTGGCGCGACTCCAGAAAGGCGTCGAGGCCCTCGCAGCCGAGTTCCCTCCCCCACCCACTCTGCTTAACCCCACCGAAGGGAGCGTTGCTGGCCGTGGGGAGGCCGTGGCTGACCGCGAGCATCCCAGCCTCGAGGGGCTCACCTAGCCGCAGCGCGCGGCCGAGGTCGCGGGTGAAGGCGTAGGCGGCGAGCCCGTAGGGTGCGGCATTGGCAGCGGCGACAGCCTCCTCCTCGGTGTCGAACGGATTGAGGTACGCGACTGGTCCGAAGGTCTCCTCGCACACTCCAAGCGCGCCCGGCGGCACCCCGGTGAGCATGCAGCGCCCCATCTGGGAGCGCTTCCTCGACGAGTTCACGATCGCCGGCGAGTTCCTCGCCGATCCGTGCTGCCGCAAAGTGACGTTCACCGGCTCCACCGCGGTCGGCCGGCGGCTGGTCGCCGGGGCCGCGGCTAGGCTCAAGCACGGAACAGGAGCTTCCTGACACGACGAAGCGGCTGTTGAGGTAGAGCGGGTGCGGGGTCACGGGATCAGGGGATGAGCGCGTGCTTGAGGCCGAGCGCCAGCAGGAAGACGGCGACGCCGCGGCGCAGCGGGGCGAGCGGCACGCGCAGGAGCAGGCGGGTGCCAACGAAAATCGCGCCCGCCATCGGCACGAGGGTGAGGAGCAGCAGCGGCACCATCGGGGGCGTGTAGAGCCCGCCCGCGCCAATCAGGACTACGCGCAGCAGGGCGCTGACCCCGAAGACCAGCTGGAGCGTGGCAACGATCTCCTCCTTTGACCAGGGCTGGGCGTAGGCGTAGGCGATCACGGGCGGGCCGCCCATATTGAGGGCGCCCCCGATGCTGCCGCCGAGGAACCCGGCGGGCAGCCCGAGCCAGCCCGGCACGCGGGGCGGGGCGTGGGGATCGGAGCGCAGCTCCGCGGCGGCGAACGCCACCAGCACGATGCCCATCGCGCGGAGCAACGGGGCGGGCTCAAGGTACGCGAGCAGGTAGACCCCGAAGGGCACTCCCACGGCCGAGCCGATAATCAGGCTGCGCCCGCGGCGCCAGCAAAGGTGGCGGCGCACCGCCGAAAGCGTGAAGACGCAGGTGGCGAAATTCAGCACCGCGACCACCACCGCGGCCTCCTTGACCGGCAGGAGCAGCGGCAGCAGGGCCATCGAGATCAGGCCGAAGCCGAAGCCGGTGAGCCCCTGCGCGAACCCCGCGACGGTGAGGATCGCGAGGGAAAGCAGCAGCGTGGTCAGCGACACGACCACGTCCTCCCGGCAAGGTGCTCCCTGAGGCCGCGGGCGGGCAGCGGGCAGGGGCAAAGGAGGACGCGCATCCCCGAAGTTCCCTGTCCTCGGCGCGGGCAGGCAAGCGTGTTCTCCCTCGGGAGGTCTGGCGTGAGCCGGCGCTCAGGACTTGGCGCGCGCGGCCGCGGCGAGGGCCGGGGCCGCGGCCTGGAGTTTCGCGAATGCCTCGACCACCTGATCGAGCGCGGGGCGGCCGGTGAGGAGCACGGTCTGCGGCAGGGCGACGACGCTGGCGCAGGTCTCCCGGTTGCCCCGGAGCTCGCGGAAGCTCTCGCGGTAGGCCTTGAGCCGCTCCGCGGGAAACAAGCGCTGGAATCCGCGCGTGGCAATCGCCTCGTCGAGCAGACCGTCGAAATACTGCTCCTTGTAGACCGCGCTGCCCGGCACGCCTTCGGCGACCAGCGCACGCAGGAAGGCATCGCGGCTGAGGCCGGCGAACGCGCGCGCGTCGTAACGGACCGGGTAGAGGTGGTACACGCCGCGGCTTTCCGCCGGCACGCGCACTGGGGTGATGCCCGGGATCGCGCCGAGGCGCGCGTTCAGGTAATCCGCCGCCTCGCGCCGCCGCGCGGTCTCAGCGACGAGCTTCTCCATCTGCCGGAGGAGGAGCACGCCCTGGAACTGGGTGAGCCGGAAGTTGCTCCCCCGGGTGAAGAAACCGCTGCCCTGGAAGCGGCCGACCGGGCGCCCGCAGTTGTGGAAGGAGTTGCAGCGATCGACGAGGTCCTCGTCCATCCCGGTGATCGCGCCACCCTCTCCGGCGGGGATGTGCTTGGATTGCTGAAAGCTGAAGCAGCCGAGGTCGCCGAGGGTGCCGCACTTGCGGCCGCGGTACTCGGCCAGCCACGCCTGGCAGGCGTCCTCCAGCACCCGGAGGCCCCGGGCGCGGGCGAGCGCGGTGATCGAGTCCATCTCGCAGGGCAGGCCGAAGATGTGCACCGGGACGATCGCGCGCGTGCGGTCGGTGATGCGGGAGGCGATCGAGGCGGGATCGAGGTTGAGAGTGGCCGGATCGGTATCGGCCAGGACCGGCAGGGCCTTGTGGGCGAGGATCGCGTTGTAGCTCGCGATGAAGGTGTACGGAGAGACGATGACCTCGTCGCCTGCGTCGATGCCGAGGACGTGGAGGGCGGTGATGAGGGCGGTGGTGCCGCTCGAGGTAGCGAGGCAGCGGCGGGCGCCGAGCAGCTCGGCCCAGCGGCGTTCGAAGTCCGCAAGGGGCCCGCCACCCGCGGCGTTCCAACGGCCGCTGCGGCAGACGCGCAGGAAGTCCTCCTCCCACGCGGGATCCCAGACCGGCCACGAGGGCCAGGGGCCGGTATGGACGGGCGTGCCGCCGAGCAACGCGGGCCGTCGCGCGTCGGCCGCGGAAACCACGGCGGGGCCAGCGAGGGCGGCGGCAGCGAGGGAGGTCGAGGAAGCGAGGAAACGGCGGCGTGAGGTTGGCATTGGCATTGGGGGAGGGACCCGGGGGACGCTGGGCCGCGCGCCGCGCAAAGGCAATTCGCCGGTGGGCGGGCGAGGCCGCCCGCTTACTTCGCCAAGTCGGCGCGGCCGAGGGAACCCGCGGCGCCAAGGGGGGCCTCCGGCGCGGGCCGGGCGCCTCCAACGCGGGCGGCGCGCCAGACACGCGCGGCGTGCTCCCGCAGGTCGTCGAGCAGAGTGTAGAGGAGCGGGACAACGACGAGCGTGAGCGCGGCGGAGACAAGCAGCCCGCCCACCATCGTGCGGCCGAGCGGCGCGTAGGGCACCCCGAGGATCTTAGAGTTCCCGACGGCCATCGGGATCATCCCGCAGACCGTGGTGAGGGTGGTCATCAGGATAGGCCGGAAGCGCTGGCGCCCCGCCTCGAGCAGCGCGGCGAACCGCTCCATCCCCTCCGTCCGCAGCCGATTCGCGAGGTCGATCAGGACAATGGCGTTGTTCACCACCACACCGACAAGGATGACAATCCCGATTGTCGCCATCAGGTCGAGCGGGGTCTTCGTGAGGTGGAGCGTCCAGTAGACCCCAACCAGAGAGAACGGCACCGCGATCAGGACGGCGAGCGGCAAAATGAAGGACTCGAAGAGGAGCCCCATCAGCAGGAAGACGAAGATGACGGCCAGGGTGAGGGCAAAGCCGAGGGCAGCCTCGGAGCGGCCGCCCGAGGACAAGTAGCTGCCGCGGTCGAAACGGTAGCCGCGCGGAAGGTCGAAGCCAGCCATCGCCTTGTCGATGGCGGCGTTGAGCGTGCGGAAGTCCTGGCGCGGGACGCGGGCGGTGATGCGCATCACGGTCTGACGCGACTCGCGGTAGATGGTGCTCATCGCCTTGCCGATCGAGAGGTCGGCGAGGCTCTCCAGCGGGATCTCGACCCCGGCATCCGAGGGGAAGGCCATCGTCTTCACATCGTCGATGCGGGTGCGTTCGACCTCGCCGAGCTGCGCGTAGATGCGGACCTCGCGACCGTCGGGCACGGGCATCCGGCCCACCTCGAGGCCGCGGATGGTGTTGCTGATGGCGCTGGAGACCTCCTGCGGGTTGATGCCGAGGCGGCGTGAGCGGTCGCGGTCGAGCGTGACGCGGAGTTCCTGTCCGCCGCGTTCCATATCCGTGTCGACCGAGAGCATCCCGGGAATGGTGCCGAGCCGGCGCGCGGCCTCCTCAGCTAGGGCGATGAGCGTGGTGGTATCCTCGCCGAAGATGCTGAAGCTGATCACGCTGTCCTGCGGCGCGCCAGAGTTGCGGGCGATCGAGCGGCAAATGATGCCCGGGGGCAGCGCGAAGTTGTCGCGCAGGTGGACCTCGATCGCGTTGCGGTCCATCCCTGAGGGGCTGACGTCGAGCGAGAGGAGGAGGTTCTCCCAAGCGGCCACGTACCAGGCGTCGTTCACCTTCTGGCGGAGCTTGAGCTGGATGCGGCCGTTATTGTTGCGGAAGCGCGTCTCGACGCGTTCGACGCCGTAGAGGTCCTGGTGCTGCCGGATGAACGCCTCCACGCGGGCGAAGAAGGCGTCGGTCCGCTCCAGGGTGTTCCCGCTCGGCAGGTCGTAATAGAGGTGCATCGAGCGCCCGGCGCCGCGGCCGAGGAGGCCACTGGTTGAGCGCGGGACCGCCTGGTAGGGGATCCAGAGCGAGACGAGGACCGCGAGAGCGACGAGCGCGGCGTCGACCCGGTGGGTGAGCGTCCAGCACAGCGCGCGCGCGTAGCGCTCGCGGAGCCAGACGACGGCGGCGAGGTCTCGGTGGCGCTGGCCGCGGGACATCCGCTGCGCCGCGAGGGGGACGAAGACCAGCGCGATGAACAGGGAGGCGACGAGCGAGACGATCACAGGCACGCCGATGCGCAGCATCCAGAACGAGAACTCGTGGTCGCGGCCCATCAAGATCAGCGGCAGGAACACCACCACGCTGGTGCAGGTGGACATCACCACGGCGAGTCCGACCTCGCCCGTCCCTTGGATGGAGGCCTGGCGTCCGTCCATCCCCTCCTGCCGCAGCCGGTAGATGTTCTCGACGATGACGATGGCGTTATCCACGACCATCCCCACCGCGAGGAGCAGGCCCATCATCGTCGCTAGGTTGAGCGACCAGCCCATAAAGAAGAGCACGATGATCGTGCAGAGCAGGGAGAGGGGAATCGAGAGTGTGAGGATCGCCGTCATCCGCGGGGCGCGGAGGAAGAGGTACAGGATCAGGGCCGCGAAGATCCCGCCCCAGAGGCCCGCGTCCTCAAGGTGGGCGATGGCGTCACGGACGTCGCGGCCTTGGTCGCTGAAGACCTCGAAGTGGACGCCCTCGAGCTGGGGCAGGCGCTGCAGTTCCGGCAGCGCGGCGCGGACCTCGCGGCTGATGCGGTCGATGTTGCCAGTCGAGTCGCGGGTGATCTGGAGGCCGATGGCGGGCTGGCCGTCCACCCGGTACACCCAGTCCCGGCGGGGCTGCCGGAACGAGACGGTCGCGACATCGCCGAGCCGCAGGCGCCGGACCGGGTCGATCATCACCTCCCGGATCTCGTCGAGGGAAGTGAAGCGGCCGAGGGAGCGGACGTAGACCTTGCGCCCGGCCTCGATCACGTGGCCCCCGCCAAGGGCGACGTTCTGGCCGCGCAGCGCGCCCAGCATCGCGGTCACGTTGATCCGGTGGCTGCGGATGCGCTCGTCGATCAGGTCGATGCCGATCTCCCGCGACTGCGCGCCCCAGATGTCGACGTTGCCTACCCCGTCGATGCGCTGGAGCACGGGTTTGACGAAGTGCTCCATCCGGTAGGCAGCGTCGTCCATCCCGCGCGGCGCCTGCGCGACGAGGTTCATCATCGGCTCGCTGGAGGGGTCGTAGCGGCGGACGAAAATGCGGTCGACGTCGTCGGGCAGCAGCGGCTTCACCCGGTCCATCCGGTCACTGACCGCCGCGTAGACCTCGCGCAGGCGGGTGCCGGTGCGGAACTCCACGCGGGTGTAGGAGTAGCCAGGGCTGGCGTAGCTGCTCACGCGGCTGACGTCGGGGACTGTCCCGATGATGTCCTCAATCTTGCGGGTGATCTTCTCCTCGATGTCGCGGGGCGAGGCGTTGGGGTAGGCGACGCTGACGTGGAGCTGGTTACCCTCAAGGTCCTCGGGGAAGAGGGAGAGGCGGATCCGCGCGTAGGCGATGTACCCGACGACGAGGATAGTCGCGAGCAGCATCACGACCGTCACCGGCCGGGACACCGAGAAGCGGGGAATCGCGGTGGTGAGGGGCTCGCGGCTCATCGGTCGGCCGGGGCGGCCTCGCCGGCCCCGCCGCCGGCGGCCGCGGCGCGGGGCGCGCGGTCGGGGGTGAACTGGGCGTAAAGGATCGGGATGACAACAAGGGTGAGGACGGTGGCGCTGGAGAGGCCGACGATGACGGTGATGGCCATCGGGGCGCGGATCTCGGCCCCTTCGCCAAGGCCGAGGGCCATCGGGATCAGGCCGACGACGGTGGTGAGGGCGGTCATCAGGATGGGCCGCAGGCGGGCGCGGCCGGCCTCGACGATCGCCTCGCCCTTGGGCACGCCGCGTTCCCGCAGGACATTGATGTAGTCGATGAGGACGATGGCGTTGTTGACCACGATGCCCACGAGCAGGATCAGACCGAGGAACACCATGATGGTGACCGGGATGGCGGCCAGCCAGAGCACCACCACGACGCCGACCATCGCGAGGGGCACGGTGGCCATAATGAGCAGCGGCTGCAGCAGGGACTCGAACTGGCTGGCCATCACGATGTAGACGAGGAACACGGCGAGGCCGAGGGCAAGGAGCAGGCTGTTGAGGGAGGTCTTCATCTCCTTGTTCTGGCCGGCCAGCCCGTAGGCAACGCCGGGCGGGAGCTGCATCCCCTCAAGGGCGTTGACGATGTCCTGGGAGACCACCGAGAGGCTGGCGCCGCGGAGGTTGCCGGTGATCACGGCGCAGCGCTGCTGGTCCACCCGCCGGATCTCGCTCGGGCCTTCGGTGACGGTGAGCGTCGCGACGGCGGAGAGCGGGAGGGGCACGGCGCCGTTGGGGTTGACCACGAGCCGGCGCAGTTCCTCGAGGCCCAGCCGGTCCTGCTCACGCAGGCGCACGACGATGTCGATCAGTTGGTCCTCCTGCCGGAAGGCGGTGGCGGTACGCCCCTGAACCTTGTTGCGCACAAGGTCGGCGACGGAGCGGAGGTTAAGCCCGAGCTCCGCGAGGCGGTCGCGGTGATAGACGACTTGGATTTCCGGATGGCCGGCCTGGAGGCTGGAGCGCACATCGACCAGATCGGGCACCCGCGCGGCGAGGACGGCCTCCACCTCCCGGCAAGTCCGCTTGAGCAGGGCGAGGTCGTGGCCGCGAATCTCGATCTCGACGGGGCTCTTGAAGCTGAAGAGCGACGGGTAGCGGACCTCGAGCTTGAGATCGGGCAGGTCGTGGAACGCGACGCGGATGCGCTCGATCAGGGCAACCTCAGTCTCCGGCGAGGAGCCGGGCAACAGCCGCACGGTCAGGCGAGCGGTGTGCTCGCCGCCGTCGATCGCGGTGTTGGCCCCCTCCTCCACGCCGACGCTCAACGAGGTGCGGGCGACGACCTGCTCGGCGCGGACGACCTCGTCAATGCGTTCCGCGAGTGCGGCGGTGCGGTCGATCGGCGTGCCGATGGGGAGGGTCACGTCGAGGTAGAACTCACCCTGGTGAACGACCGGGATGAGGTCGCTGCCGACGCGAGGCAGCACGAGCACGCCGCTGGCGACGATAGCGGCGACGGAGCCGCCGAGAATCGCGAGGCGGTGGCCGAGGGCGGCCTGCAGGAATGGCGGGTAGCGGCGCTGAAGCCAGCCATTGGCGCGCTCGAACGCGCGGAGGCCGGAGCGGGTGCCGGGGCCGAGGGTGAAACCGGCCAAGCGCCCGAGGCCGAGCAGCACGACGGCGAGCGAAAGCAAAGTGGACTGCAGGGCGGTTCCGGCGACGCGGAGGACGAATTCCGCGGCGGCCCGTGCGACCTGGAACGCGGCGCCCACCAAAGCGGGGGCGAGGCGCACGGGGATCCAACCGCGGGGAGGGGCGACCAGCCAAAGCGCGATGCGCGTGAGGCTGGCGCCGAGCCGCCCGGGGGCGCCGAACGCAAGCATCCCGGGCCAGACCGCATCCCCGGCGCACGGACCGAGTCGGTCCGCGGTGGCCCAAGTGGCGAACGCCGTCCACGCACGGCCGGCCGCGACGGGGCCGCCTCGGAAGAGAAGGACTAAACCCGCCAGTGCGGCGGGCACAATTGCGGCGGCGGTGAGGAGGCCCTTGAGGGCCGCGGCGAGGAGGACGGTGCCCGCCAGGGCCGCGCGCAGCGCGACGTGGCCGAGGAGCCGGCTCGGGTAGCCCAGCCCGCCAGCGCCCGCCGCGGGCGCGGGGGGGAAGCGAAAGAACGTCCCGCGCGCCAGCTCGGCCCCCGAGGCGGCGAACCCGGAGGAGCCGCCGGCCACTACCGTGGCCAGCATCGGGATCAGGTAGAGCGCGGCGGTCAGCGAGGCGATCTGCGAGAACACCACCGCCAGAGCGAGGTCGCCGAACATCTGCCCGGCCACGCCCTCGACGAAAACGATCGGGAAGAACACCGCCACGGTCGTGAGGGTCGAGGCCACCACCGGCATCGCGACCTCGCTGGTGCCACGGATGATCGACCGCACCGGGTCGTCACCCTCCTCCCGGCACCGGAACACGCTCTCGAGCACCACGATCGCGTTGTCGACCAGGTTGCCCACCCCGAGCGCGAGCCCGCCCAGCGAGATGAGGTTGAGCGTGATGCCCGAGAGGTGCATCGGCGCGAACGTCGCGAGAATCGAGATCGGGATCGTGAGGCCGATAATCAGCGTCTGCGGGAGGTTCCGGAGGAATAGGTACAGCACGATCACCGCGATCAGGCCGCCCTGGATCGCGTTGTTCCGCACCTCATCGATCGAGTTTTTGATGAAGACCGACTGGTCAGAGAGCACCTGCAGCGAGACGCCTCCAGGCAGCTGGAAGGAGAGGAAGTCGGTCAGCCGCCGGTGGTCCAGCAGCCGCTGCGCGCGCGACCGCTCCGCGGCGCTCCCGGGCTCGGCCGAGCGCTTTTTCGAGGGCGGGCCCCTGGCGCTCACCCGGGCCTTCCCGAGGTCCGGCCCAGCCGGCCCCGCCTCGCCGTCCTTCAGCGACGCCACGTACGCCTGCTGCTCCGGCGAGCCCAGCAGGGCCTCGCGGACCGTCTCCGCCACGACCAGCACGTTCGCGTCCGCCTCCTTGTAGATCTCGATCTCGACGCTTTCCTGGCCGTTGACGCGGGTGATGACCTGCCGGTCCTCGTGGAAGCGGGTGATGGACGCGACGTCCCGCAAGCGCACGTCCACGCCGTTCTGCCGGCCGACGATCAGCTGGCCGATCTCCTCGAGGGAGCGGAACTCGTTGAGCGTGCGGATCAGGTACTCGACCTGGCCCTCGTTGAGGCGGCCGCCCGAAAGGTTGACGTTCCCTTGCTGCAGGCGCTGGGCGATCTGGCTGATGTCGAGCTTGAGGGCCGAGAGCTTGCCCTCCTCGAGCGCCACGAGGAACTGCTCCTCGAGGCCGCCCTTGATCTGCAGCGCGGCCACGCCGGGCAGCGCCTCGATGCGCCGCTTCACGTCGTGTTCCGCGAGGTAGCGCAACTCGTAGAGGGACTGCGGCCCGGAGAGCCCGACGCGGAGGATCGGGTCGAGCGAGGGATCGAAGTGCAGCAGCAGCGGCCGCTGCGCGCCGTCGGGCAGGCGCAAGCGATCGATCTTCTCGCGGACCTCCTGCGCGACAAGGTCCATATCCGTCTTCCACTGGAACTCGAGGATGACGTCGGACTGCCCGGCCTTGGAGACGGAGCTGATCGAGACCAGCTTGGGCACGACACCAAGCTGCTGCTCGAGAGGCCGGGCGACAACGTTCTCCATATCCTCCGGTGCGGCGCCAGGGTAGAGCGTACGCACAGTGAGCGTCGGGTAGCTCATCTCGGGCATCAGCGTCAGGGCGAGACGCTGGTAGGAGACGAAGCCGAAGACCCCGACGGCCAGGGTAACCATCATGATGGCGACGGGACGCCGCACCACGACGGCGAAGTGGGAGGCCTCGGGCGCGGGGCCGGCCGGCGGGTTCATCGGGGGCGGCGGCGAGCGGACGGGCGGGTCACGGTCTCAGGGGCGGGTGGCGGCGCCGCCACTGCCGCCACTGCCGGTGGTGGTGGCCGGCGCGATGGGCGCGCCCGGAGCGGTGAGGACGGGCTGGTTGACCGAGCGCGCGAGGGATCCATCCTTCAGGCCGCTCTGGCCGAGGACCACGACGGGCGTGCCGACCTCGAAGCCGGAGAGCGCCTCGACGTGCTCCGGGTCCTCGTAGCCCGCGGCCAGCTTGCGCTTGACCGCGCGGTCGTTCACGAGGGCGAACACGTACCGCTCGCCGCCCTCGTACACCACCGCGCGCTTGGCGATGAGCACCGCCTCGGGCCGCGTGTCGGTGATGATGCGCACGTTGACGAAGAGTCCCGGCGGCAGGTCGCCGGGCCGTTCTCCGCGAACACCCACCGTGACCTTGAAGGTGCCGCTCTTTGGGTCGATCACCGGGCTGATGCGCTTCACCCAGCTGCGGAAGGTGCGGTCGGGAAGAAACTCGGAGGTGACGACGGCGGGCTGGTTCTCAGCGACCACCGGCAGGTAGCGGCCAGGGACGAACACCTTGGCGACAGTCTCATCGAGCTTCACCAGCGAGAAGAGGCGGCTGTTGGCGGAGACGCGGGCCCCGACCTGCGCCTCGCGCGAGGCGACGACGCCAGCGAAGGGCGCCCGCACCGTGGTGTAGGCGTGGCGCAGCCGGGCCCGCTCGTACCGGAGGCGGGCCAATTCGAGGGCGTTCTTCTGCGTCTCGAAGTCCTGGGCGTTGATGAGCTTCCGCGCGAACAGGTCCTGCGTGCGGGCGAAGTTGCGCTCCAGCTGCTCGAAATTCGCGCGGCTCTCCTCCATGTCCACCCGCAGTTCCCGATCCTCGATCTTCAGCAGGGCCTCGCCCTCCTGCACCAGCTTACCCTCCTCAACGAGGAGCGCCTCCACCTGACCGGTGGTCTGCGGGTAGACGTCCACCATCGCCTCGGTCTCGAGCGTAGTATTAAAGGTGAGGAAGGCGGAGATGGGGCCGCGGCGGACGAGCGCGGTCTCAACCGGGACCATCTCCGCGGCGGTCTGGCGCTGCCGCTCACGCTCCGCCTCGCTGGCACGCCGGCCGGACGAGCCGGAACCGGAACCGGGCGGGCGCGGGACGTCCTTCGCCCCGGGCGCGGTTGAGGCCGAGTTCGCTGCCGAAGCGGCCGCGCGGGCGGGGGCGGTGGATGCAGCAGACGCCTTGGGAGCCGCGGGAGCAGGCGGGGGCGGCGGCCGACTGCACGCCGCCAGCCCCAGCGCGAGCAGCGGCGCGGTCAGGCGGAGGCA
>VHCI01000044.1 GCA_016871775.1 Verrucomicrobiota bacterium
TCTGTCGGCTTGCCCACATCCTCGAGAACATGGGTGTAGGCGCCGGCGACCGCGTCGCCCTCTATCTGCCGATGATCCCGGAGGCGGTGGTCGCGATGCTGGCCTGCGCGCGTGTTGGAGCCATCCACACTGTCGTGTTCGGCGGGTTCAGCCCCGAGTCGCTCAAAGACCGCATCAATGACTGCCAGGCCAAGCTGGTGATCACGGCCGACGGGGGGTGGCGCCGGGGCAAGGTCATCGAGCTCAAGGGGAACGTGGACAAGGCCCTCGAAGGCACCCCGTCGGTCCAGTCGGTGATCGTCGTCAGACGCTGCGGTAACCCGATCGCGATGACCGAGGGCCGCGACGTGTGGTGGAAGGATGCCTGGGAAGGCGCCCCCAACCGTCATGAGGCCAAGGCCGTCGACGCCGAGCACCCACTCTTCATCCTCTACACCAGCGGCTCCACCGGGAAGCCCAAGGGGGTGCTTCACACGAGCGCCGGCTACCTGCTCGGGGCCAAGCTCAGCTCCCACTACGTCTTCGACCTGAAGGAGAACGACCGCTACTTCTGCTCCGCCGACATCGGCTGGATCACCGGGCACAGCTACGTGGTCTACGGCCTGCTCTCCAATGGCGCGACCGTCTTCATCTACGAGGGGGCGCCCAACCATCCCGAGCCCGACCGCTTCTGGGAGATGATCGACCGCCACGGGCTGACGATCCTCTACACCGCCCCGACCGCCATCCGCGCCTTTATGCGCTGGGGCGACAACTACGTCTTGCGCCACCGCCTCGATTCCCTGCGGCTACTCGGCTCGGTCGGCGAACCGATCAACCCGGAGGCGTGGATGTGGTACCACCGGATGATCGGCAAGAAGCGCTGCCCCATCGTCGACACTTGGTGGCAAACCGAGACGGGCTCCATTATGATCACGCCCCTACCAGGCATCACGCTGACCAAGCCCGGCTCCGGGACACGTCCCTTCTTCGGCGTCGTGCCCAAGGTGGTGGACGAGCGCTGCTGCGAGGTGCCCCGCAACGCCGGCGGCAAGCTGGTCATCACCCGGCCTTGGCCTTCGATGCTCCGCACCCTTTGGGGCGACGATGAGCGCTACCAGCGCCAGTATTTCTCCGAGTTCCCCGGGCACCCGGGCGTCTACTTCACCGGGGACGGAGCCCGGCGGGATAAGGATGGCTACTTCTGGATTGTCGGCCGCATCGACGATGTCCTCAACGTTTCCGGCCACCGCATCGGCACCGCGGAGGTGGAGAGCGCCCTCGTCTCCCATCCCTCCGTCGCCGAGGCGGCCGCCGTGGGCCGGCCGGATGAGCTCAAGGGCCAGGCGCTCTGCGTCTTCGTGACCCTCAAGGCTGGGGTCGAGGCGACCGAGGAACTCAAGGAGGCGCTGCGCAACCACGTGGGCAAGGAGATCGGCTCGCTGGCCAAGCCGGACGCGGTCCGGTTTGCGGCCGCCCTGCCCAAGACAAGGAGCGGCAAGATCATGCGCCGGATCCTCAAGGAGATCGCGGCCGGCGGCCAGGTCCGCGGCGACACCACCACGCTGGAGGACTTCAGCGTCGTCGCCGCGCTGCAGGCTGAGGATTGAGCGCGCGCGGCGCTCAACCGTTCACCTTGGTCGCGGGACCGGACTCCTTCCGGGAGATCCGGCCCGCGGCGCTGTAACGTCAAACCGCGCGCCGCGTCCTTCCCCCTATGCTTCGCGTCCCCCTCTCTCCGTTGATCGTCTCCCGGAGGATGGGTAGCTGCGCGCGCGCCGGATTCACGCTGCTTGAGGTGCTGGCGGTCACCGCGGTGGTCGCCGTCTTGTTCACCCTGTCCGTCGGTGCCATCCGCGGGGTGAAGGAGCGGGCGCAGACGGCGCGGGCCCGGGCCGAACTCGCGGCGCTCGCCACCGCCCTGGAGGATTTTCGTCGGCTCTACGGCGATTACCCGCAGACGGGTGAATTCACCCAGGCGCCGGCGACACCGACCGCGCTCAATTCCGGCCCCGGGGTGCAGACTGCCCAAGCCAAGCTGTTCAATTGCCTGACCGGAACCTTCGGCGCCCGCGATCTTTCCACGCGGCTCACTGGCCCCAACCTCATCGAGGTGGGCCGCTTCGTGGTCAACGGCACCCTGACCAACCAGTTTTTGCAGCCGGTCAGCAATGCGCCGAACCCGCCCTCGAAGCCCGAGCAGAACGCGTGTCTGCTGGATCCGTGGGAACGCCGCTATTCCTACTACTACAAGAATGCCCGCAGCCCCACCGGGTGGCAGGCCTCCGCGTACGTGTTGTACTCGCCGGGCCCGAAGGTGGCCCCTAACGGTACCCAGACGCCGCCTATCACCGTAACCTCTGGGCTCTTCCTCGCGGCCCAGTCGGCGGAGATGGTCGACAACCTCTACGCAAACCCCTAAAGTCCCGAGCACGATGCGCTGCCCGTCCGCCCACCCTCGCCGCCCTGGCTTTACGTTGATCGAGTTGCTAACGGTCATCGCGATCCTCGGCATCCTCGCGGCGATTCTGGTGCCCACCACCTCCTCGGCGCGCACCGCCGCCAAGAAGGCCAAGACCCGCGGCCAGTTCGCCCAGTGGGCGGGGGCGATTGAGGCCTTCAGACAGGAATACGGCTACTACCCGACCTTCGAGACGACCGGCGCCGGCGCGAACAAGGTCAACGGCAACACCGCGGGCGGCGCGAACCTCGCGGCGGTGCACCGTTTCTACGAGACCCTCGTCGGCGCCCGGCGGGACGGCGTCGCGCTGCCGAACACGACGACCGGCAACCCGCCGCCACCGCAGGCGCAGAACACGCGCCGCATCCAGTTCATCACCTTTACCGAGGCGGATATGGTCCCGGTCTCCACGCCGGATGCCGCCCTCGCCGCCAAGCGGGGCCTGATCCGGGACGCCTTCGACGGCACCGACATCGCGGTGCTGGTCGACCGCAACCTCGACGGCGCGATCAAGGTCGGCGGGGCCGGCGGAGACGGCCTCACGACGGTGCCCGCGGTGGCGCCGCCGGACAACACGGGCCTGCGGCTCAGCCCGGTGACCACGGGCACGACGCCTGACCTGCCGACCGTCGCCCAGGGGGGGCTCCGCGTCGGGGTCGCCTTTTATTCCCTGCCGGACGGGGCGCGGACGTCCTCCGATTTCATCTTTAGCTGGAAGTAAATGCGTTCCCTGCGGACCAGTCGTGCCCCGCGGCCGGTGGCGCCCCGACGGGGCTACACGCTCGTCGAGTTGCTGGTGGTGATTGGCGTGATGGTCCTGCTGGCTGGGGTGGGGGCGATGGCCTTGGCCGGGCGGGGGAGTTCCGGCGCCGCGCTTTCGGGCGCCCAATCGATCCTCGCCGGGATGGTCGCGAGCACCCGGGCGCAGGCCGCCCTGCACCAGACCTTCGCCCGCCTCATCATCCACGCGCAGCAGCCCCCGGCCGCCAACGCCCTTGATGCGGAAATGTACCTCCGCCAGCTGCAGGTCATCCGGCGCGAGACGCTGCCCAGCGGCGCGATTGTCTGGGTCGCCACCGGTCCGTCGGTCTCCTTGCCCACCCCGATCTGCGTCGTGCCGCCGCCGCCGGTCCCGACCAACCACCTGCGCTCCGGGGTGAGTTGGAACAACAACGCGGCCACCGGACCAGTCTCGACCCTGCTCACCGCCACGGGCTTCAGCTACCGCGGGCAGTCCGCGGCGGCCAGCAACCAGTTCTTTGACCGCCAGGGGCAAAGCGGCCGGATCCACTACTTGGAGTTCGGGCCCGATGGCACCGTGGTCTCCAACACCACGGGCAACCCCACCAAGATCGCTCTCACCACCGCGGTGCTGGGCGGGAACGCCCTGCCGGCGTTCGACAGCGCGACCACCGTCCGCGGGCTGTTCGTCCGGCGGAATGGCGCGGTCGCGATGGTCGATTCTTCGACCGGATTCTGACGATGCGCCGCCGGCCCAGCCAACTTCGCCCGACCGCCGGATTCTCGCTCGTGGAGGTCATCGCCGCAGTGGTGATCTTCGGCATCGGGATGCTCGCGGTAGCCGGGCTTTACGCGCCCGTGACCCGGGCGGTCGGTGGGGTGGCTGACGCCGAGGCCGCCGCGCGCGTGGCCGATGCCGTCCGCGCCCGCCTGCGCGCAGTCCCCTTCGAGACCGGACTGGCGCTCATCCAGTCCCCGGCGGCGGTGCAGGCGAAGGACGCGAATGGCGCCTACAACCCGAACGATGGCGCGCGTTACCCGGAGGTGCTGTTCGGGAAACTCGACGGGGAGGTCGGGATCTACGACAGCGCCTCCAATCGCCGGCAGTGGTACGACTCGCGCAACCGGGTGATGCCGAATCCGGACAAGTTCTTCGAGATCGACCTGATCCGGCAACCCGCGGTCTCCCCGCCCGAGCTCGATGCGACGGCCCCGGCGGTCGTCTACACGCTGCGGGTGCGGTGGCCGGCCTTCATCCAGATCGTACCCGGGGTGGCGGTTCAATCGGCTCAGAACTCCGGTGGCCCGGTATCCTTCGACCACGGCCGCAAGCAGGTGTTGTACTTCACGGGGGTGCTTGAGCGATGAGCGCGCGGTCGTCCCGCCTCCTGCCTTGGCGTCCACGCGTCGGCTTCACCTTGGTGGAGTTGCTGGTTGCGGCCGGGATCACGACGTTCATGGCCGGCTTTATCGCGGTGATCGTGATGAACATCTCGTCGACTGCCTCGCGCTCAGGCTCCCGACTCGGCGCCGACGCGCAGGCGCGGCTTATCCTAGACCAGCTGGAGCGGGACCTGCAGGGGGCGCTTTACCGCGACGACGGCAACGTCTGGCTCGCGGCGGACATCCTCAACGGCGCCAGCGGCGGCGCCACCGGCCTCTGGCAGATCGCGCCGCGTAATCCGAAGCCCGTGGGCGGCATCTCGCTGCTGCTCAACACCCCCTCGATCAACGGGGCGCGCTTCGGCACCGCCGGGGTCTGGCTGCGTTTCTTCACCCACGGCAATTCCGTCACGAATGCCGCGCTCGACGTCTCCGTGCCCTCCGCGCCGGTCGCGGTGGGCTACCAGATTATCCGCCGCCACACGGCCACGAACCCGGCCAATCTCGAGACGGCATACGTCCTGCACCGCGCCGAGGCGCGTCCGGCTCTGGCCAACAGCCGGCCCGGAGTCTTCGAGTCTGGCTACGGCATCACCAGCACCGCCTACACCGGCGGGGGGCCGAACAACAGCAACGTGATCGGCGACCCTCGCACGGTGCTCGTGCCCGGGACCTCCCGTACCCTCGACGCGGCGATCGGCGATAACGTGATCGATTTCGGGATCCGTGCCTACGCGCGTGACGACGCGGCCCCGGGCGGCCTCCGGCTCCTCTTCCCCGCGACCGCGGCGGGCGCCTTGTCCAACTCCCCGGCCGCCCTGCAGTCGCGTCTTCCCCCGGGCACTCCCGCCACGGCCTCGACCTACAACCGGATCTTCCCGGACGTGGTCGACGTGATGGTCCGGATCCTCACCGACGCCGGCGCGGAGCAGATCGCGAATCTGGAGAGGGTGCAGACGCCCGCCCTCGCGGTGCCGCAGCGCTACAACGGTAACGCCCAGCTCTGGTGGTGGGGTGTTGCCGCCGAGAACTCGCGGGTCTACACTCGCCGGATCGTCCTCCGGGGAGGTGGGCTGTGAGTCGCCTGCCCAACACCGCGCGGCGCGGCTTCGCGCTGCTCATCGTCGTCACCCTCCTCGCGTTCATCGTCGTCCTGCTGGTTGGCCTCGCGGCGTACACCCGCATCGAGACGTCCGTCGCCGGAAATACCCAGCGGCAGGCACAGGCCCGCGAGCACGCGCTCACCGGCTTGCAGGTCGCGCTGGGCCAGCTGCAGCGGTACGCTGGACCGGACCAGCGGGTGACCGCCACGGCGGCCTCCTTCGGCGGGGTCAACGGCACCCGCTACTACACCGGGGTCTGGGGCCCAGACGGCTCCGGGCCGATCACCTGGTTGGTCAGCGGCAATGAGTTCGCGGCCGCCGCCTCCGGTTCAAACCTTCCGGCCGCGCTCACCGTCACCCCAGCCGCTGCGCCTCCGGTGGTCCGGGCGATCGACCTGGTGGCCCGCGGGACCACTAACACCACCAACCGCTCCCAATTCGTGAGCGTGCCGCTCCAGGATCTCCGCGCCCGCGGGATTCCGGGCGCGCCGAGCGCGGAAGCCACCTACGGGCGTTACGCCTGGTGGGTGGGCGACGAGGGAGTGAAGGCTCCCGTCGCGGTTCCGGACAATTCGGGCACGCTCTCCGCGCCGCCGTATGATTCCGCAGACTTGCGGAGTCGCGTTCGGCAGCAGCTCGCGGTCGGAGCCGGGGCGGCAAGTACGGGCGGGAGCCCCGTCTTCGAGCCGCGCGACGGCAACAACGCCCCGCTGGTCGCGGGTGACCGGGTCCTCACCGCCAGCCAGCTCGGGTTCCTGCGTAATTCCGCCAACGGCCAGCTCGGCCCGGCCGTGCAGCGGGCGAACTATCATCTCTGGTCCCCGAATAACCTCTCGGTCCTCGCGGATTCGCGCCGGGGCGGGCTCCGGCAGGACCTTTCCCTCGCGCCCGGACTGCTCGGGTCCGCCTTCGCGGCGTGGACCAACTATCCCGCCTACACCGAGAGCTATGTCCCGGTGGACCCGGAGACGGTGGACCCTGCGCTCGCGGCGATCGCCCCGCCGGCGATATCGCCGGCTTACGCTCCGGACCCGGTGCGGCGCCGGCTGCGGATGACGCCGCCGCTGATCGCGGAGGGTGGGGCGCATCAAGTCGCGCCGGTGCTCTCCTACTTCTTGCTCTCGTTCAACGTCCGCACCGCCGGCGACACCTCCGCCGCCCAGCCCTTCGAGCTCGCGGCCCGCTGGCTCGTTTCTCTTTGGAATCCCTACACATCAGCGTTGGTGCCGGAGAACCTCCGCCTCGAGATCTCGGGGCTCCCGCGCACCATCCGGGTGATCAACGTGCACGGCGAGAGCCCCGTGCCCGTCGGCTCGTTCTCCGTCCACGACCCCTCCGTTTTCGGTTCGCCGGCGATCGACCCGGACCTCGCCGAGCCGCCGATGATCATCAACCTGCCGTGGACGCCAGACGGCTCCAGCGCGGACCGCCAGTCGTGGTTGCCCGGGCGGGTCTATACGTGGCGCTCGATCGCGAACACCTCCAAGCCCGAACAGCCGCCGGCCACGGGGTTCGCCAGCCAGTTCTATTCCCGCACGCTCGATGCGCCCGGGGCCTCCGCCGCCGTCCGCCCGCTGCCTCTCGGGGAGCAACTCGGCAGTGATAACCACGTGCTGGAGATCGATGGTTCGGACCGCATCACGGTCACGGTCTACCTTGTGCCACGTACCGGTCCGGATGATTCGCCGGCCCAGCCCATCAAGCTGGCGACGTACGTGTCGCCGGAGTTTGTGACGCAGTTCGCCTCCTCCCCGCAGGCCGCGCGCCAGACCGCCACCCAATTCTCCTACGTCTTTCGGCTCGCGGAGAGTATCGACACACCCGCGGCGCCCGGCCGCTGGCTCACCACGGCGGGACTGGACCCCCGCCGCCGCCGCTTGCCCGGTGGGGCCTTCGTGACCGGGGAAAACGGCAATGATCCCTCGCTTTACGTTAACTACCGCACCATCAGCGCGCCGGACCGCCTGCTCGACCGCGGGGAGGGCGAGACCAGCCTTTCGTATAACGAGGATGTGCCCGTCTTTGAACTTCCGCGCGCCCCGCTGCTTTCGGTCGGCGCGGCCCAGCATTTTCGCCTGCCCGGCCAGCGGCCGTTTATGATCGGGAATTCATGGGGCTCCGGGCAGGAGCTCAACGGGGTGCCGGTGGGGGAGGTGTTTGACCGCTTCTTCTTCTCCGGCGTCCGCGAGGGCGTGAACCCCGGTACCGCCTCGAACGGAGACCTGATCGTGCCCAACGCGCTGCTGCGGACCGTGCGCTGGTACGAGCCCGGCGCGGGCTACCGCAAACCGACCGTGGACGACCTCCTGGCCACGGTCGAGGGGATCGATCCGGCCGGGGCGGTGAGCGCCGCGGACGCGCGTTCGTCCCGGTTTTTCCTGCAGGCCAGCGCGTTCAACCTGAACTCCACGAACGTCGCCGCGTGGGTCGCGGTGCTCCGCGGGGTGCGCTTCCCCAGCCCCCAAACGTTCGGTTATCTCAGTCTCTCCTCCTCCAACGGCACCGCCTTTGCGGACACTCCCGTCGCGACGGTGCAGTCGACGAACGCTCAGTTCCTGCGTTTCTCGCAAACCGCGCAGGAGACTTACCAGGCGGAGGCCGGGCGCGGCGACCCCGCGGGTTCGGCGGCGCGGACGGAGCTTTTCCGCCAGGGAATGCGCACGCTGAGTGCGGCCGAGACTGGGGCGCTCGCGACGAAGATCGTCGAGTTGATCACGGCCCGGCACGGCGAGGAGGGCCCTTTCCTTTCCGTTGGCGACTTCCTCGCGCCGCACTCGCGCTACGCGGCGGTCGACGCGGAGGGCGGCGAGATCCCGCGCAGCCTGCTGGAGGCCGCGATCGCCGAGGCGGGCATCAACACCGCGAAGGCGGAGTTCGATCCCGAGGCCAAGGTGCAGATGAACTCCCAGTGGCTCACCCAGGCGGACGTGATGACCGCGCTGGCGCCCAGTCTGTTCGCGCGTTCGGACACCTTCACCATCCGCGCCTACGGGGAGGCGGTGAACCCCGTCACCAACGCGACCGAGGGCCGTGCCTGGTGCGAGGCCCTGGTGCAGCGGGTGCCCGAGTACTTCGATCCGCCGAAGGGGAACGGGGATCTCACCGGGGATGCGGCCGAAGTCCTGCCGGAGAACCTGACCAGCCCGCTGAACCTCGCGAACGGCCGGCGCTTCCGGATCCTTTCCTTCCGGTGGCTGACGCAGCCGGACCTATGAGCCTGCGCCTTCCGCCCGAGGACCACCACGGTCGCCGCGGGTGGCTGGCAGGAATGGCGGCTTGCGTCTGCGGATGGAGCGTCGCGCCGGTGCGCGCGGCGAGTCCCTCGGCCCCGGTGAGCCTGCGCTTCGCGGTCTTCAGTCCCCGTCCGCCGAGCGAGGCGGCCTATGTCGCGGCGCCAGGGCAGGCGCCGACCCGGCTGCGGTTCCATCCGCTGGCGCGATCCCCGCGTTACGAGTATCGCGGGCCGGCCCCGCTGCGATTCGTCAACCCACGGGACCGCGCCCTCCTCGCCGAGGCGGAGCTCCCCGCGGGGGTTGCAAATACACTGATCGTCCTGCTGCCCGACGAAAAGGCCGCCGGGCGCTGGCGGACGATCGTCCTCGACGACGGGGAGACCCGTTTCCGGGCCGGCCAGTTGGTGCTCGTCAACCTCAGTGGGCTCGATCTGGACGGAACGCTGAACAATCGCCCCCTGAAACCCGGGCCGGGGCCCAATGCGGCTTTGCCGGTGCCGCGGACGAGCCAACTCGTGCTGCGCACCAGTGTCCGGGGCGCGGCCTATCAGGCGCTGGCGACGGAGCTTAACTTGGGCGAGGGCGAACGCGCCCTGCTGTTGGTGCTGCCTCCGTTGCGGCCCGGCACCTTCGCGGTGCAGCATCGGCTGCTGGTGGACCGTCCGGGGACGCGGGTCAGTCGGTGATCCAGACGAGATCCCCGGACCGGACCTCGTCGAAAAGCTCGATCATTTCCACGTCGCGGAGCAGGACGCAGCCGGCACTGAGCGGTTCGCCGATTCGGTCCCCGTGGTTGGTACCGTGGATGTAGACGTAGCGGGAATAGGTGTCGACGTCGCCGCCGAGGTTCACGCCGGGTTCGAGCCCACGCAGCCAGAGGATCCGCGAGGTGACCAAGTCGGGGGCTTGGCCGTCGGGGCCGGGGGGCAACTCGCTCCAGTGGCGGCCGGTAGGCACGCGGGCGCGGAACACCATTCCGGCCGGCTGGCCGGCGCCGATGCGTTCCGCGATTACGTGCCAGCCACGCGGCGTGCCGAGGGAGTCGCGCACGTTCGAGGGCGGACGGCGGGAGGTGGAAACCGGGTAGGCGCGGAAGAGCTGTTCCCCGCGGTAGAACTGCAGGGTGCCGGCGCCGATGCGGACGTGCAGCAGCCGAGGTCCGGGCTTGATGCCCAGTCGCGCGCAGGCTTTGCTAGCCAGCTGCATGGCTGATTCCCGCGTGAATTCACCTTCTGTCACGGTCGGCATCGTCGGCGCCACGGGCGCCGTCGGTCAAGAGCTGCTGCAATTGCTCCACGACCGCGGTTTCCCCCTGAAGTCGCTGCGCCTGTTCGCCTCCGCCCGCTCGGCGGGCCGCACGGTGAGTTGCGCGGGGCGGACCTACCCGATCGAGGAGGCCAAACCCGGCGTGTTCGCGGGCGTCGACCTCGCCTTTTTCGCCGCCGGCGGGTCCGTCACGCGAGCCCTGGCTCCGGACGCTGTGCGCGCCGGGTGTCTGGTCATCGACAAGAGCTCCCATTACCGGATGGATCCCGACGTCCCGCTGGTGATCCCCGAGATTAATCCCGGGGAACTGCGGCGCCACCGCGGGATCATCGCGAACCCGAATTGCTCGACCGCGGTGACCCTGATGGCGCTTTGGCCGCTGCACCAGACCTTTGGCCTGCGGCGGTACTTCGCCGCGACCTATCAGTCGGTCTCCGGCACCGGGGCGGAGGCGATCCGCGAGCTGGAGGAGCAGGTGCAGGGCCACGTGAAGGGCGTGGCGACGCCACCGAAGGTCTATCCGCACCCGATTGCGTTCAACCTGATCCCCCAGGTCGATTCCTTTGGGCCCAACGGTTACACCGGCGAGGAGACCAAAATGATGCTCGAGAGCCGGAAGATCATGGGCCTGCCCGACCTGCGGGTTTCGGCGACGACCGTGCGCGTGCCGGTGGTCCGGGCGCATTCGGTCGCGGTGAACGCGGAATTCGAGCGGCCGGTGACGGTCGAGGCCGCCCGCGCGGCGATCGCGGCCTTCGCCGGCGCCGAGCTGTTGGACGACCCCGCGCAGCGGCGTTACCCGACCCCCCTCGAGTTCTCCCGCAAGGTGAAGTGCGGGGTGGGGCGCATCCGGACCGACACCGCCCTCGACAATGGGCTCGCCCTCTGGGTGAGCGGGGACAACCTTTGGAAGGGGGCGGCGCTCAACGCCGTCCAGAACGCCGAGCTGATGGTGCGCGAGGGCCTGTTGCGGCCCGCGGGCGCCTGAATGCCGCGGCCCGGACGCTTAGCTCAGTTGGTTAGAGCATCTCGTTTACACCGAGAGGGTCGGGGGTTCGAGCCCCTCAGCGTCCACCAAACCGCCCTCCGTCCGGGCGGTTGAACTTCGGCTGGCCTCCCTCGGATTTTTACCATTTGCTCTTTCTTCCCCATGCGCCACACGATCTCCGTCCTCGTCGAAAACAAGTTCGGCGTCCTCGCCCGCGTGTCCGGGATGTTCTCCGGCCGCGGTTTCAATATCGACTCCCTGAACGTCGCGCCGACGCACGACTCCTCGCTTTCGCGCATCACCGCGGTTCTCAAGGGCGACGAGGCTCAGCTGGACCTCTGCATCAAGCAGCTGCGGAAGCTGGTGAATGTGGTCGAGGTGGTGGACTTCACCGAGGGCCAGGCGGTCGAGCGCGAGCTGGTGCTGGTCAAGGTGCGTGCGGATGCTCGCTCGCGCTCCGAGATCGTGCAAATCGCGGACATCTTCCGCGCGAAGATCGTCAACCTTGCGGCCGACAATCTCATCATCGAGCTCACCGGTTCCGACGACAAGGTGGGCGCCCTCCTGAGCTTGCTGGAGCCGTTCGGCATCCTCGAACTGGCGCGCACCGGCCGCCTCGCCCTCAAGCGCTGACCCCCCTTTCACCCATGCCCGCCAAAGTCTACACCGACCAAGACGCCGATCTCGGCGTGTTCGCCAACAAAACGCTCGCCGTCCTCGGCTACGGTTCCCAGGGCCACGCCCACGCGCTGAACCTCAAGGATAGCGGGTGCAAGGTCATCATCGGCCTGTACCCGGGCTCCAAGTCCCGCGCCGTCGCCGAGCAGCACGGCTTCGAGGTGGTTGACACCGCCGAGGCCGTCCGCCGCGCCGACGTGATCATGGTCGGTCTGCCTGACATGAAGCAGGCGGACGTCTACACCCAGGACATCCTGCCGAACCTCGCGAAGGGGAAGACGCTGCTCTTCTCCCACGGCCTGAGCGTTCACTTTGACCTGATCAATCTACACAAGGACATCGACTGCATCATGGTGGCCCCGAAGGGCCCCGGGCATATGGTCCGACGGCTCTACGCTGAGGGCAAGGGGATGCCCGCCCTCGTGGCGGTTGCGCAGGACAAGTCCAAGCACGCCCTCAAGACCGCGCTGGCTTGGGCCAAGGGTATTGGTTCGACCCGCGCCGGGGTGCTTAAAACCTCGTTTAAGGAGGAGACCGAGACGGATCTCTTCGGCGAGCAGGCGGTCCTCTGCGGCGGCGCCAGCGCGCTAGTGCAGGCGGGATTCGAGACGCTAGTCGAGGCTGGCTACCAGCCGGAAATGGCCTACTTCGAGTGCCTCCACGAGCTGAAGCTGATCTGCGACCTGATGTACGAGAGCGGCATCGCCGGGATGCGTTTCTCGATCTCCGAGACGGCCAAGTACGGCGACATCACCCGCGGACCGCGCGTGGTCAACCGCCAGACCAAGGCCGAGATGAAGAAGATCCTGAAGGAGATCCAGTCCGGCAAGTTCACTCAGGAGTGGGTGAAGGAGCACAAGGGCGGCCTGAAGAAGTACCACGCCCTGCTCAAGGCCGGCGAGAAGCACCAGATCGAGAAGACGGGCGCGTACCTCCGCTCGATGATGCCCTGGATGACCAAGAAGAACATCAAGGGCGTCCAGGCGTCTTATTCCTGATCCCCCGCCGGGCAGTCCGCGAGGGCGCCTAGACCACGTTCTTTGCGCCCTCCCTTTTATCCTGATGCCGACGCTTACCCTCGCGACCCGCAAGAGCCCGCTCGCCCTTGCGCAAACCGGGATGGTGGCGGCCGTGCTGCGCACGAGTCTGGGCGTGGACACGGCGGAACTCCTGATCGTCACCACCGGGGACCGGCAGACCGACTGGTCCCTCGAAAAGAAGGGCGGGAAGGGGCTCTTCACGAGTGAGTTGGAGGCGGCCGTCCTGCGCGGCGAGGCGGATGTTGCCGTGCACAGCACCAAGGATCTCCCCGGCGAGATGGCGCCGGGCCTGGCAGTTGCCGGCTACCTGCCGCGGGCCGACGCGCGGGACGTCCTCGTGCTTCGCGAAGGGGTATCCACCCCGCGGTTGCTCGCGACTGGCAGCCCACGCCGTCGGTTGCAGGTCCAGTCCCTCTTCCCGGAGGTGGCCTTTACCGAGATCCGCGGCAACGTCGAAACGCGATTGCGCAAGATCGCGGAACAACAGCTGGCGGACGGGACCATTTTGGCGGCCGCCGGCTTGCACCGCCTCGGTATCACCGCCTGGCCCGGCCTCACCTTCACGCCCCTGGGTTTCGACGCGGCCGTGCCCGCCGTCGGCCAGGGGGCCATCGCCATCCAGTGCCGTTCCGCGGACGCGGCCTGGCTCGCTGGCTGCTTCGACGCCGCCACGATGTCCGCGGTCTCCGTCGAGCGCGCCTTTCAGGCGGCGCTTGGCGGCGGCTGCCAGACCGCGTTCGCGGCCCATGTCGCGAGCGGGCAACTGCACTTGTTCCACGAGGCCTGCGGCATCCGCCAGGCGAACCTGACGTCCGAGGACTTCGCCGCGCCGGCCGGGACCGCCGACCGGTGGCTCCGAGAATGGGGGCTGCGCCAATGAGCCCCGCTCCTCTGGCCGGCAAGCGCATCGCCGTCACCCGCGCTCGGGAGCAGGCGCCCGAGCTGGGGCGACGCCTCGCCGCCCTCGGAGCCGAGGTGCTCGAGCTGCCCCTGATCAGCGTCCGCAAGGACATCGACAAGCAGACGCTGGCCGACGTCCTGCTTGAGCTGGGCACCTACGATTGGATTGTATTCACCAGCGCGAACGGCGTGCGCTGCTTCTTCGAGGAGTTCCACCGCATCTTCGACGACATCCGTTCGCTGGGCCTGCTGCGCTTCGCGGCGGTGGGCGACACCACGGCGGCCGCGATCCGCGAGCAGCACCTGCGGGTGGAGTGCCAGCCGACCGTGGCTACCGGCGAATCTCTCGCGGAGGCTCTCATTGCCACCGGCAGCCTCGACAGCGCCAAGATCCTGGTGATCACGGGCAACCTGAACCGCGATACCCTCGTCCGCCGCTTGGAGGAGGCCCGCGCCATTGTCGATCGCCTGCCGGTTTACCGCACCGAGCCGACAGATCTCGCCGCGGACACCGCTGCCGCCGAATTTCGCCGTGGCGGGGCCGACGCGATCCTGTTCGCCTCCGCCTCCGCGGTGGAATCCTACGAGGCGCAGGCCGCCGCCCTGCGGCTGGCTGCGGGGGCGCGCCGACCGCTAGCGGGCAGCATTGGGCCGCTGACCACCCAGGCGATGCGCAGGGCCGGGCTCGAGGTGTCCTTCGAGGCCGCTTCGCCCTCGCTGGACGGACTCGTGACCGCCCTGCTTGCCGCCCTCGTGCGATGAAGGTCCCTTTCCTCGATCTCTCCCTGCAGCACTGCGCTCTACGTCAGGCGGCGCTGGCCGCGCTGGCCGCGACTTACGACGCGAACCGGTTTTGCCTCGGTCGGGACGTGGAGGACTTCGAGCGGGCGTTCGCCGCCAACCTCGGTTACCCCGCGGTGCTCGGGATGAACAGCGGCACGTCCCCGCTGCACGTCGCCTGCTTGCTGGCCAGCTTCGGTCCCGGCGACGAGGTTATCACCTCGCCGTTCACCTTCATCTCCTCGGCGTGGGGCATCAGCTACGTCCGCGCGACGCCGGTGTTTGCCGATATCGAGGAGGGTGGCTTCAACCTTGATCCGGACCGCCTGGCAGCCGCGATCACCCCGCGCACGCGCGGCATCGTGGTCGTCCACCTGTTCGGCCAGCCGGCGCGGATGGACGAGATCCTCGCCGTCGCCCGGCGGCACGGCCTCTTCGTGATCGAGGATTGCGCGCAGGCGGTGGGCGCCCGCTACTGGGACACGCCGGTGGGCCTGCTGGGGGATGCGGGCACGTTCAGCTTTTACCCGACCAAGAACCTCGGCGCGTGCGGGGAGGCCGGGGCCTTTGTCGCCCGCGATCCGGCGCTCCTGACGCGCGCTCGCTACGTGCGCGTGCACGGCTCGGACCGGCGCTACCAACACAACATCATCGGGGGCAATTTCCGGATGGACGGCTTCCAGGGTGCGCTTCTCAACGTGAAGCTTCCGCATCTCGCGGCGTGGACGGCCCGCCGGCAGGCCATTGCTGCCCGCTACCGCGAGGAAATCCGGCTGAGCGACACGCGGTTGCCGGTGCCCGAGGCGCACGGGGCCTCGGTGTTCCACCAGTTCACCCTACTGCATCCGCGGCGGGATCAGCTGCGCGAACACCTGGCGCGCCTCGAGGTCGGCACGGACCTCATTTATCCCCGGCCCCTGCACCTGCAGCCGTGTTACGCGCCGCTGGGCCACGGCCCCGGTTCGTTCCCCCGGGCCGAACGCGCGGCGGAGACCTGCCTTAGCCTGCCCATCTTCCCGGAGCTGACCGACGCCCAGGTTGAGCACGTGATCCGGTCCGTGAACGCATTCTGAACCGGGAGGCGAACCCGATGATCGCCGGCATCCGAGTCAAAGTCTGCGGGCTGCGATCCCTGGTGGATGCCGAGGTGGCGGACGCGGTGGGGGCCGACCATCTCGGTTTCATCCTCTATCCGAAATCGCCGCGCTGGATCTCGCTTGAGCAGTTCCGCTCGCTGCTCCCGCGATTGCCCCCGCGGCAAAAGGTGGCCGTGTCGGTCGAGCCGCGGCCGGAGGAGCTGGGCGAATGGCTGGCCGCCGGGTTCGACCAAATCCAAGTGCACTTCCGCCCGGAGACCCCGGTCGCCACGATCGCGGCGTGGGCCGCCGCGGCCCCGGGCCAGCTCTGGCTGGCACCGAAGGTCCCCGCCGGCACCGCTTGGCGGCCGGAATGGCTGGCCGCGGCCGGCACGATGCTGGTCGACACGTACCACGCCGCCGGGTTTGGCGGCAGCGGTCTGACGGGCGATTGGTCCGATTACGCGCGTTGCCGCGCCGAACACCCCAGGCACCAATGGATCCTTGCGGGCGGCCTCGGTCCAGAAAATGTCGCTCGGGCCCTCGCGGAGAGCGGGGCGCGTTGGATCGACGTCAACAGCGGGGTGGAGAGCGCCCCGGGAGTGAAGGACGCCGCCAAGATCCGGCAGTTGGCCGCGTCCATCCGGCAGCACGCCTCCGGGGGCAACACGCCCCCAGTCTGAGCGGCGACGGGCGGGATGGCGCCGTCGCCGCCGGGTAAAGCTTTAGGCCTTGGGCGCGGCGCCGGCAATGCTCAGGGAGAGCTGGATCGTCTCCGCCACCTTGTCGGTGTTCTTGCCCGGCTGGATGCCGAAGTCGGCCCGGTTGATCGTGAAATTCGCGCGCAGCACCAGCAGGTCGCCCTTGACCTTGGGGTCGTTGACGCGGGCGCCCAGCTTGTCGGGCAAGTGGGTGAATGAGACCGGTACCTTCATGTCCTTGGTCACGCCCTTTACCGTGAGCTTTCCGGCGACCTCGGCGTTCACGACGTTCCCCTGGGTCGGGACGTTGGTGAGGGAGACGGCCTCGAAGGTGATCGCGGGGTGATTCGCGACGTCGAGCCAGTTCCCGCCGCGGAGGTGGTCCGCCATCATCGGGTTCCCGACGGTCAGGGACTTGGTGTCGAGGATGATCTTGCCCTTGGTGGCCGCGGGTTGCGCGGGGTCAAAGGTGACGGAGCCGGAGATGCCGGTGCCCGTGCCGGTGATGGACTCGAGCGGGGCGTCGAGGCTGAACTGGACGTTGTTCACGCCCTTCGGGTCCTTGAAGTCGAAGGTGAGGGGGGCGGCCTGAGCGGAGAGGCCGAGGGCGGCGAGGAGGAGCGGGAGGCGGGCGAGGAGCTGGATTTTCATTGGGGAAAGGAGCTCAGGCAGCGGAGTTGCGGCGGTCCGCTGCCAGGGAGAGCAGTGAGATGATGATGGCCGCACCGGCCGAGCCGAGCGGAAACTCGATGCCAGCGACAAATCCGGCGCGTCGTTCGGGGTAGTCGATACCAGTGATTTCGTCCCGCTTCATCGTCACCACGCTGGTTTGCGTGAAGCCGAGGTGCGCACCGGTCGCCAGCCACAAGCCCAACCCGCCGACGAGTAGCGCGAGGGCGACCCCGCGGAGGCTGTTGGCGAGGTTGAAGCGAAAACACACGAAAGGGGAAGAAACACAGGCAGAGACCTTGTGCAATCTTAGGCGGGAATTTTCCCAAGTTGGCGTTGGCCTTTGAACTTTTCCCTCGCGCCTTCGCTTGAATCGCACAGCCTCTTTCTTTGCCCATGTTTTTCGCGATGATTGAAATCCTGAAGGGGGCTGGCGTGCTGATTTACCCGCTGGCGGTCTGTTCCGCCGCCGCGGTCTTTATCGTGTGCGAGCGGGCTTACGCGCTCCGGCGCGCGGCGGTGATGCCCGCCGACCTGGTGGATGCGGTCGTTTCCGGCAAACCCTTGGTGGGCGGTCGCCACACGGTGCTCGCCCGCATCGTGGAGTTTGCCGAGCAGCACCGCCACGACGAGGGAGCGGTGAAGGCCTTCGCTCGGCTCGAATTGAACCGGATGGAGCGCGGTATCCCCTATCTGGACGTAATTTACGCAGCGGCCCCCTTGATCGGCCTCACCGGCACCGTCACGGGTCTGCTGCAGGTCTTTTCGCAGATCTCACCCGATACGGGACTGCCGGATCCGGTCGCCTTTACCAAGGGTGTGGCGCTGGCCCTTTCCGCGACGGTCATCGGTCTTAGCATCGCGATCCCGTCGCTGGTCGGCAGCGGCTACCTCCAGCGCAAAATCGAGAACTACGCCGCCCAACTTGACGTGCTCCTGGAGCGGATCCTCCAACGCCCCCGGATCCCATGAGCCTGCGTTCCTCCCGCCGGCGCGCGCGGCCCGAGATGAACCTCGTGGCCCTGATCGACGTGCTCGTGATGCTGATCTTCTTCGCGTTCGTGACGATGCAGTTCAAGTCCGCCTCGACGCTGAACATCACCCTGCCGAAGGTGGAGACCGCCGGGAAGAACGAATTCCGCGGCAACGTCACCATCTCGATCGTCAAGGATGGCGGCCTCACGCTGAACGGGAAGCCGGTCTCGGACGCCGAGCTCCCGGGGGTGCTCCAGCAGATCAAGAATGTGGACAAGGACATCCCGGTACTCATCCGCTCCGACGAGAAGGCCACCCTCGACCGCCTGACCTTCGTCTGGGACGCCTGCCGCAAGGCCGGGCTCAACAAACATCATCTCCAGAGTCGGTAAAAAAAGAGGCCGCACCGTCAAGGTGCGGCCCCGGGGAGCGATGGCGGCTCAGGCGAGGGCGGCCTGGTAGTTCCTCTCCGCGGCGTCCCAATCGACCACGTTCCACCAGGCGGTGACGTAGTCGGGACGGCGGTTCTGGTAGTGGAGGTAGTAGGCGTGCTCCCAGACATCGAGGCCGAGGACCGGCTTGCCCTCGATGCCCGCGACGGCCTTGCCCATCAGGGGGCTGTCCTGGTTCGCGGTGGAGCCGATCGCGAGCTTCTTGTCGGTGCCGACGAAGAGCCACGCCCAGCCGGAGCCGAAGCGGGTGGCGGCGGCCTGCGCGAAGGCGGCCTTGAACTTTTCGAGGTCGCCCCAGCCCGCCGTGATGGCGGCGGCGAGGGAGCCCTTGGGAGCGCCGCCCTTGCCCGGGCCCATCGTGGCCCAGAAGAACGCGTGGTTGCTGTGCCCGCCCGCGTTGTTGCGGACGCCGGTGCGGATGGCCTCCGGCACCTGGGCCAGATTCGCGATCAGGGCGTTGACGTCGAGGGCGGCCAACGCGGGGTGGTCTTTGAGGAGGTTGTTCGCGTTGGTGACGTAGGCGTTGTGGTGCTTGCCGTGATGGATTTCCATCGTGCGGGCGTCGATGTGCGGCTCGAGCGCGGTGGCGGCGTAGGGGAGGGCGGGCAGTGTGAAGGCCATAATTCGTGCGGAGGGTGAAGGATGAGCCCGGACAGTTGCACCGTGCCGACGGGGCGTCAACCGCCGGCTGTGGCCCCGGGGACGGGAAAGGTCAGCGGACGCCGGCGAGCGCCTCGAGCTCGCGGTCAGACCACGGGCGTTCACGGGTGGCGCCCGCAGCCCGGATCTCCTTCACCTTCCCTGGCAAGACGGTGCGGGCATCGTTGCCGAACTCCCGCCGCGCGTAGGTGAGGATGGCCGCGATCTGGGCATCATCGAGCTGCCGCCATGGCGGCATCAAGAGACCGCTCCCCGGGTTTTCCTTCCCGTGCAGGATGATGTTCACCAGCACCTCGTCCGAACGCTGGAGCCAGGGTGACGCCAGCAGGGCCGGGGCCAGTCCGACCAGCCCGCTGCCGGACTCCTGGTGACACGGGGCGCAGGTCAGGTTGTAGGCGGTGCGGCCGGCGTCGACGAGCAGCGCGGTCTCGGCGCCGGCCGCCCCGGTCGCCGCGCCGAGTTGGCGTTCGAGGAGCCGTTGTAGGACGGGGTCCGGATGCGCGCGGAGCGTTGAGAGCGTGGTGGAGCCGAGCACGCTCGGGGAGAACGTGCCCGCGGCCATCCGCTCCAGCATCAGCCGGGCCCACGCGGGCTTCTCCGCCAGACTCCGGAGCGCTGCGGCCTGGAGCCGCGGTGGGAGCGTCGCGTAGACGTCGATGACGGCGGCGGCCGCGGCTGGTTGGTCGAAACTCGCAAGTGCAGTCAAGCGCCGCGCGCGCTGCGCTTCATTGCGCTCAGTGCGGAGTTGGTCGGCGAGGAGCGGCAGGGCGTCCGGCGGAGCTAGGGTGGAGACAAGATCGAGGAGGATCTGCTGGTCCGCGTCTGGGAGGCGCGCATCCCGCAGCCGGGTGATGGCGCGGCTCTCCGCCTCCGCGAGGCCGAGCCGGGCGGCAAGGGCGGTCAAAGCGACATGGTCGGGCGCCCGGTTCCACGCGGCGACGATGGCCTGCAGCAACGCAGGTGGCGGGGTCGTCACGCGTGGTCCCGCGAGCCCGCGGGCCATCCCCTGCGCGAGGAGCAACGCCTCCGCCGGTCCGGGTGCCGCTTCCAAAAGGCGGGCGCAGAACTCCAAGTTGCGCCGGAGGTGCTCGGGCGCGCGGTCGATGATCCACTCCGAGTACACCCCCTGCCGAAGCGTGTAGTGGCGCCGGGGACCCTGGTCTGCGGTGAAGCGCCGGCCGAGGCGCTCGGCGAGTTCGCGGCGGAACGTGGATGCGCGCCAACTGGCCGGATCGGCGACAAGCGCGAGCAGTTCCTCACGCCCGTCATCGGCGTGGCCTTCCAGCGCCCACCAGAGCAGCAGCGGCAGGTGCCGGTCCCCGGCGTCCTCCTCGTGGCGCAGCAGCGCCCGGACCACCGGCACGCCCTGCCCGGCGCGCAGGCGGCGGGCCGAACTGGCGAACTGGCTGCGGACTTCCACGTCCGGCTCGAGGGCGGCGCGATCCGCCAGGGCGGCCACCGTGCTCGCCTGCTGCACGCCCCCGTCCCCGAGCAAACGCACCGCCCAGCGGCGGACGTGCGGGTTCGGGTGTGCCAACGCCGCCCGCAGATCAGGCTCCTGGAGTTCGTGGCGCAGGTTCAGCACCCAGAAGGCCTCCAGCGCGGCCGGGGCGTTGGTTTCGACCAAGGCGCGCAGGCGCGCTCCCAGCTCCCCGGGGCGCCGCGCGAGCAGGAGGCGGGCCTGTTCCCGGTGCTCACGGTTGGGGTGGCTGAGCCGGGCGAGCAGCGCGCTGTCGTCGAGCTTGGTCAGATCCTCCGGCCGGGACGGCGGGCCGCCTTTGGGGACCAGGCGCACGATCCGGCCGGTCGCCTTGTCCCAGGTGTCCTTCGGGTTGAGGTGGCTGAGCCGCGGATCGCTCCAGTCGGCGAGGTAGATCGCGCCATCCGGCCCCTGCTCGATATCCACCGGGCGGAAGGTGCGGTCGTCGGTGGTGATTAGCGCCGCGCTGTCGACCGTGCGAAACGTCGAGGTCTGGGGCAGAAGCCGGCTGGCCTGCACCCGGTTGGTGAGCGACATCCCGACGACAACCTGCCCGTTCAGCTCCGGGAGGAGGCCGGCCTCGTAGAGGATGAAGGTCTGCGGGAAGCGCTGCCCGTAGCCCTCGTGCGCCATATGCTCGAAGAAGCCGAAGATGAAGGGGTTCATCGCTGGTCCGTGCTTGGTCCAGCCCTTCACGTAGGTGGCGCCCTGCGCGTAGTGGAGACCCCGGGTGGCGCCGTTGTTGGTGCCCGAGAAGGCGCGGCCGTACTGGTCAAACTCGAGGCTGAAGGTGTTGCCGCCGCCCTCGGCGAAGACTTCGAACACGCGGGTCCCCGGATGGTAGCGCCAGATGCCTTGGCCAAGGAGGCGGATGCCCTGAATCTCTAAGTTGGTCGTGCTCCCCGTCGCGCCGTAGATCCAGCCGTCCGGGCCCCAGTGCAGGCTGCTCGCCAGCGAATGGGTGTCCTCGAGGCCGAAGCCGGCGAGGTGCACCTCCGGGTCGCCGTCGGGCACATCGTCGCCGTTCCGGTCCGGATAGAAGAGCAGGTAGGGCGACATCAACACCCAGACGCCGTCGACGTCCGGGAGGACACTGGTCGCGAGGTTCAGGCCGTCGACGAAAGTCTTCACCGTCTCGAAGTGCCCGTCGCCGTCGCGGTCCTCCAGAATGCTGATCTGGTCCGCGCCGCGGGTGTGGCGGGGCGGCGGGGGCGGCACCCGGTCGAATTCCGCGCGGATGTACTGGTCGTAGGCGGTGACGGTCAGGCCGGCCGGGAAGGGGTACTGCAGGTATTGGACGACCCAGAGCCGGCCGCGGGCGTCGAAACGCAGGTCGATGGGCTGGCGCACCGCGGGCTCGCTGGCGACGAGCTCCACCGCGTAACCCTCCGGCACCTGCATCCGTCGCACGCTCTCCTCGGGTGGGAGCACGCGCGCCTGGCCGGCGAAGTCCTGCCCGCCCGGCTTGAAGTGACGCACAAAGTCCTCGAGCTCCGGCGTGAAGCGCGGCGGTTCCGCGGCCGGGGCGGATACCGCGGCAAGCAGCCAGACGAGGAAGGTGGCGCGGCGCATCACGGGCGACGGAGGGCTGGCGGGGCGGGATCGCGGTGCTGGAGCTGCCAGGCGCCAAGTCGAGTGCGGAGGTCCGCGAGCCGGGCGGCGTGGGCGGGCTCGCCGGCGAGGTCGTGGAGCTCATCCGGATCCCCGTTGAGGTGGAACAGCTCCGTGCGCTGGATCGCGGGATACCAGGTGAGTTTCCAGCCGTCCGCGGTGCGGATCATCCGCTGGGTGTCGGTGAAGTAGCCGAAGACGGCCTCGTGGATCTCCGTGCGTTCACCGCGAAGCACGGGGAGGAGGCTCCTGCCGTCGAGTCCGGCCGGGGTGGCTAGACCCAGCAGGTCGCAAAGGGTCGGGTAGAGGTCCCGCAGGTAACATTGCGCGGCGAAGCGACGTCCGGCGGGAACCCCCGGTCCGGCCAGGACCAGAGGCACGTTGAATGAATGCTCGTACTGGTTCTGCTTGCCCATCAGCCCGTGGCTGCCGAGGGCAAGCCCGTTGTCGCTCGAGAAGAGTACCAGCGTGCGCTCGCGTGCTCCGGCCGCCGCGAGCGCCTGGAGCAGCTCGCCGACGTTGCGGTCCACCTCCTCCACGAGGCGGAAGTACAGCTCCCGCTCCGCGCGCACGGCTTCCGGGGTCCGCGGCGCGGGCACGATGCGCTCATCGCGTCCGCGGGCGTTGCCGGTCTCGAAGTCGGGCGCCGCCCGGAAATTCGCGGGCAACCCGGGTTCGGGGCGGCGGCGGCTGCCGGGTGGCGCGAGCAGCGGGTCGTGCGGCGCGGTGAAGTTCACGTGGAGGAAAAAAGGCCGGTCCCGCAGGCGCCCGATCGCCTCCGCCGCGCGGGCCGTGATGATCCGGTCGGTTTCCGGGGTGAGGCCCACGCCGAGCTCGGGTTGGGGGCGGCCCGCCGCATCCTTGAAGGTCCAGCCACGGTAGCCGGTCACCTCGCGGCCGGTGGGCGTGCGTTCGACGGCGGCTGGTTTCCCCGCGGCGCCCCCGCCGCTGAACATCCCGGCGGTCTCGCGGAACCCGCGTTGCGCCGGCGTCCCGGACACGTGCCATTTGCCAGCGTGGACCGTATGCCACCCGGCGGCCGCGAGTCGGGACGGGAGGAGAGGGCTGGACGGGTCAAAGGCGACGGGCCCTCCGGGAGCGCCCTGTCCCGGGCGGCCGAGCGCGAGTTGGCCGCAGAGGAGCTCCGAGCGGCTGACGTGGCAGATGGGGTAACTGCACGCCGCGCGCGGGAAAACGGCCCCGCCCCGGGCCAGGGCGTCGAGGTGGGGCGTGCGCGCGTCGCGGCCGCCGGCAAAACCGGGGGCGTCGGGCCGCAGGTCGTCGGCCAGAATGAGGAGGACATTCGGGGCGGCGGGCGCGACGGGGGCCGCCGCGAGGAGTGCCGCGAGGAGTTGTGCCCGTCGCCCCGGCATCACCAGCGGCCGTTCACGCCGCCGAACACCTGCGGCACCATCAGGTGGGTGACCTGCGGCCGCCCGTAACCGAACTGGCGTTCACGGTCCGGGTTCATCAGCACATTTACGATGTCCAGGTACAAGCTGTAGTTCCGGTTGAGGTTGTAGAGGGTCTTCACGTCCAGGGTCGGGCGGGCCGCGGCGTAGGTGGCGCGGGACTCGTTCGCGTTGAAGCCGACGAGGTAGCGGCCGAGGTAGCTGTACTGCACCCGGAGGTTCAGCTGGCGGCGGATGTAGGAGACGCCGACGTTGGCGATGAACGGGTTGAAGCCGGCCACGCGCGGGTTGGGCGCGAGGGCGATCGCGCTGCCGGTGCCGTAGTTCCCCTCGGCCTGCATCCGAGTGAGGTTGGCGTAGGCGCCGAACCCGCTCATCCAGCCGGGCAGGAAGGTGAACTGCTGGTTGTAGCCGATCTCGATGCCCTTAACCTTCGCGAAGCCGCCGTTGTACTGGGTGGTGAGCGCGTAGCCGGCGTACTCGCCCCCGAAGCCGTTTTCGGTCCCCGAGGCGATCGTCGTGCCGCCGGCGGTGTAGATGAACTTTTTGATCTCCTTGAGGAACACGCCGATGGTGAGCATCCCGGCGGGCTCGAAATAGAGCTCCGTGGTGAGGTCAAAGTTTTCCGCCGTCTGCGGCAGCAGCCCCGGGTTGCTGGTGGCGACCGTCTGGTTCTCGTAGTTCACCGTGGTCCGCGGGATCAGCTGGCCCACGTTGGGACGCCCGATGCTCGTCGAGTAGCTGAGGCGCGTCAGGAGGTTGGGCGTGAACTGGTACCGCAGGTGCACGCCCGGGAAGATGCTCCGGTAATCGCCGGAGCGGGCCTGGCGCCGGCCGAACTCCTCGCGCGCGCGGCGCGTGATCTCGCCGTCGGTGAGCGGGGCCGTGCCCCAGGCGGCGCGGCGCGCGCGCTCCTCGGGGGTGGTGACCTGCAGCGCGCCCTCGCCGTCCGTCTCGGTGAACTCCACCCGGACGCCGCCGAGGATCGAGAACTGCCCGAGCCGCAGGTTGCCCATCAGGTAGGCCGCGCGGATCTGCTCCTCGAACTGTTGGTTGCCGGTGAACGCGGTCTGCAGGTCGGTCGCGAGCCGGCGTTGGAAGTGCGTCGGGTTGGCGGCGATGGCCTTGTCGAGGTTGAACGCGCGCCCGTCGGCCTGGAACGCCGGGAGGGGGACGGCCCCGTAGCGTCCGAGTTCGGTGTCGGGGAAGGGGCGGTTCGCGAGGCCGAACTGGGCGAGGTTGTCGTCGTTGCGGCCCGTCGCCGGGTTCGGTCCCATCACGCCGTCCGGGCCCACGTAGACGGTGTTGTAGGGCGTGTTGTCGAGGTTGCGGGTCTGCCGCCGCCAGCGCAGCCCCGTCTTGAGGTAGGCGGGCACCGGCGCGGTGAAGCTCCGGCGGTAGTTCACGGCCGCGCCCTGATACGCGTCCCAGCCGGCCATCCGCGCGCTCGAGTAGAGGTTATCCGTGTAGCTCTCCAGCTTCGTCCAGTCGGCGCCCTCGGTCTGCGTGACGTCCGGGAACAGGCGGTGCTTGCGCCGCAGGGTGAACCCGACGTTGCGCGCAGTGTAGGTGAAGGTGTTGTTGCCCGGATAGTCGGCCTTGGACTGCGAGGCGTAGACGTCGTATTCGAGGTTCCAGCCAGGATGGCGGTGCACGCCGCCCAAGTTGAGCGAGTTGGTCGCGCCGAGCTTGTAGTTCGCGAGCGACGCGATCGCGACCGTGCTGGCCGCGACGCCGCGGACGCGCGTCTCGTCGTCGGTGTAGCCCGGGATGATGCCGCCCGTGCCGGTGAGGGCCCCGCTGGCGTCGCGGGTGGCGATCACCTGGTTGGTCTGCCACGTGACCTGGCTGTTGCTCGTGTGCTCGGTGTGCTTAGCGTACTGCCAGTTCGCGAACAGGCGCGCCTGTTCCGTCAGCTTGTAATCCAGCTTCACCCCCGCGCCGGAGCGGGTGCGGATGTTGTTAAAGTCCTGGATCTGGTACTGGTAGGTGTAGGCGGGGCCGGTGACGTCGTTCGGCAGCTGCTGGTGCGCCTGGCTGGAGACGTCGATGATCGAGCCGTGGGGCCGGTAGGCGAGGTTCACGGAGACGCCGACGCGGCCGCCGAACACCTCGGAGTAGGAGAGCGAGGCGCCGGTGCGCGGGCGGTCCCGGGGGTCGCGCGCGCGCCAGATCGCCCCGATGGAACCGCGGATGCGCCGCTCCGGGGAGCTGTCGAAGGCGCTCTTCGTCACGAGGTTAACGGCGCCGCCGATTGAGTCGCCGTCCATATCGGGCGTCGGGGACTTGGTGACCTCGATGCGCTCGATCGAGTCGGCGCTGACGGTCTGGAACTGGAACTCGCGGGTTGAGCCGGCCGAGCCGGCGTCGGCGAGGCGGTTCCCGTCCTGGGTGATCGTGCTCAGGTTCTGGCTGAGGCCGCGGATGCGGAGGTAGCGGTTGTCGCCGCCGACGGACTCGCCCTCGATGCCGGGGAGGCGGGCGGCGAGGTCGGCCGGGTTGCCCGCGAGGGCGCCGAAGGCGTCCGCG
>VHCI01000045.1 GCA_016871775.1 Verrucomicrobiota bacterium
TCAATGCCCGCGCCACGGGCGACAAGCAGGTCTCCCTGGCCGACCTGATTGTCCTTGGCGGCGCCGCCGCGATTGAGCAGGCGTCCACGCCGTCGAGGTCCCGTTCACTCCCGGCCGGATGGATGCCACGGCCGCACAGACCGACGCGGCCTCCTTCGCGCCGTTGGAGCCAGTTAGCGATGGCTTCCGCAACTACCAGAAGACCCGTTACGCCCTGCCGGCGGAACAGCTTCTGGTCGACAAGGCCCAATTGCTGGGCCTGACCGCGCCCGAGATGACCGTCCTTATCGGCGGCTTGCGGGTGCTGAACGCGAACCACGGCAAGTCCGCGCACGGCGTGTTCACCCGCCGGCCCGAAACGCTCACGAACGACTTCTTCGTGAACCTCCTGGATATGGCCGCGTCGTGCGCCCGACCTCGCCGAAGGAGGAGACGTTCGCGTTGCGCGACCGGGAAACTAGGGCCGCGAAGTGAACCGCCACGCGCGTGGATCTGGTCTTCGGATCCAACTCGCAACTGCGGGCGCTGGCGGAAGTGTACGCGGAGTCCGGGGTGGAGGGTAAGTTGGTCCGGGACTTCGTCGCCGCCTGGAACAAGGTGATGAAGGCGGACCGCTTCGAGCTGGCCCGCTGAGTCCGGACGGGACCATCGCTCCCGCCGGCCGGCTCCGGGCTTGCCAAGTTGGGCGGGAAACGACAGACTCGAAGCGTGCGCTTACGCCTGCCGCTGCTCCGGGCCTTGCTGGGCCTCGCTGCTTCCGTCGTGACCTTGGCCGCCGCGCCGCGGCCAAACCTCATCGTCATCCTGACCGATGATCAGAGTTGCCGCGCCGTGGGGTATGAGAACCCGGAAGTCCTGACGCCCCGGATCGACGCCTTGGCCCGCGGCGGGACCATCCTAACGCGTGCCTTCGCGGCCAGCCCGATCTGCGCGGCAAGCCGGGCCTCCCTGATGACGGGGTTGTACCCGCAGCAGCACGGCCTGATCGCCCTGCAGACGGCGGCCTTTGCGCCCTACCGCCGCGGCGGGGCGCGGGCGGCGCAGGCCTTGGCGGTCCGACTGGCCGAGGCGGGCTATGCCACGGGATTCTTCGGCAAATCTCATCTGGGAGTGCCGGCGGAGTACGGCTTCAGCGCGGGCCGGGAAATGGGCTACGACTCCGCGCCGATGTTTGCGGCGGCGGCGGAGTTTGTGCGGGCCCAGCGCGCCGCGGGCCGCCCGTACTTCCTCTGGATCGCGCCCCACGAGCCTCACGTGCCACTCTATCCCGAGCCGGAGTGGCTGGACCGTTACCCGCGGGACTCGGTTTCGTTGCCCGCGAACTACCGCCGGGAGCCGACCGCGGAGAGTCTGAACAATCAGGGATTGCCGGGGGAGCGGTTGCATCGGGACACCGGTTACCGCCGGAATTTGGGCGAGGTGTCGGCGGGTCCGCCGCGGGATGAGGGGACGATGCGGGCCTTCACCCGGGCCTACTATGCCGTCACCAGCCGACTGGATGCCGAGGTTGGGCGATTGGGGGATTTCCTCCGCAAGTCGGGCGAGATTGAGCGCACGGTCGTCTTCTTTCTCTCCGACAATGGCTACCATCTCGGTTCCCACGGGTTGGGGAACAAGATCACGATGCACGAGGAGTCGGTGCGCATCCCCTGCTTTGTTTGGGGAGCGGGCGTACCGGCCGGTCGCCGGAGCGACGCCTTGGTCAGCTCGCTGGACCTTTATCCGACCCTCTTGGAGCTAGGCGGCGCCAGCCCGCCGCCGACGGCGCCGGCCGGTCGCTCGCTCGTCCCCCTGTGGACCGAGTCTTTGCCTTGGCCCCGCCAAGTGGTCTATAGCGAGTGCGTGGGTGTGGGCGGCAAGCCCGGGCAGGGACACCGGATGGCGCGTGATCAGCGCTGGAAGCTCGTCCTGAGCGATGCGGACGAGGAGTTCCTTTTCGATCTCGCGACAGACCCCCACGAACTGCGCAATCTTCGCGGGGACGCCTCGGCCGCCTCGGAACTGCAGCGCCTGCGGGGCGAACTCGCGGACTGGATGCGGCAGCAACGCGATCGACCTTATCCCTCTACCCTTTGAGCCAATGAAGCTCAACCCCGCTCCTTCTCGGCCCGGCTGCCCCGCGCATGTGACCGTGCTGCTCGCCAGCGCGGCGCTGGCGTGCGGGCAGGCGGTGACCCCGCCAGCAACCGCGCCCGTGGCGCAGGCTGGCGACCCGATTGTCCTCTCCCCGTTCCAAGTGGGTTCGGAGACCGAACGAGGCTACCAATCGACGGCCATCCTGCAGGGGGGGCGCGGCCGCATCGACCTGGCGGACGTGGCGGGCCAGGTCCAGGTGTTCACCAAGGATTTCCTGGATGATATCGCGGCGAACACCACTGACGAGGCCTTTCTCTTTTCGGCGACCACGCAGACCTACTTTGACAATGTGAACGGCAACGGGGATTCCCGGCCGGGCTCCCGCAACATCGCCGATGACGCCGGCAATTCCCGCGGCTTGGGCAACGTGGATCGGACCCGGAATTATTTCCGGACCACCATCGAGACGGACGCCTACAACACCGAGCGCTTCAGCTTGGTGAGCGGCGCCAATGCGGTCCAGTTCGGGTTGGGCGGGGCCGCGGGTACGGCGGAAAGCAGCACCCTGCGGGCGAACCTCGCGCGCAGCCGGCTGCGCCTGCAGTTGCGGACCGACAGTCACGGTTCGGAGCGAGTGGTACTCGATGCCAGCCAGGTGATCCTTCCACGTCGATTGGCGCTGCGGTTGGCGACTCTACGCGAAAATCGGGAATTCTTCATCCAGCCCGGCTACGAGGACAACCGCCGAGCGTTCGTGACCCTAACCTACCAGCCCTTCAGCCGGACCACCCTCCGGGTCGAGGGGGAGTATGCTCATCGCCGGGACGCCCGGCCCACGACCGCCCTTCCGCGCGATGCGGGCTACCTGTATTGGCGGGATCAGCAGCGCGCGGGCACGCCTCAGGTGTACCTTAACCGAGCCGCCTCCGCCCCGACGGCAGGCCGCCCCCCGGCTCCGGACTACGTGATGTCCGACAATACTTCGCGCGCCTACGCCTACAATCCGAAGTCGTTGTTGTACGTCTTACCCCAGAACTCGGTGCCCGGTTTCACCCAGTTCCAGGATGTCCGCAACTCCGTGTTTGTGAACATTGCGGACGGCGGGTCCACTGCCGGCAACACCCAGACGCTGATCGATCCGGGGCTGCCGTTGTACACCAATACGGCGGGCTGGGCCCGGTACAACTTCCGCCGCAGCCGGAACGTCACCGCCACGCTGGAGCAGCGGATCGCCGCCCGCACTTTCTTGGAGTTCGGAGCCTCCTACGAGTCCTACCGTAATCAGACCGCCCAGCTATTCGCGAACAACCAGTACGATATTTTGGTGGACATCAACCGGTTCCTGCCGGACGGCGCCACGCCCAACCCGTTGTACGGGAAGCCCTATATTGAGGCGAACAATTCGACCGGCCAAGGCAACTGGGCGGACTTCTTCCTTCATCAGTACCGGGCGGTCGCCACCCACGATCAGGACTTCTCGCGGCACGCCGGCTGGACGCGCCATTTGGGCCGCCACCGGCTCGCCTTCTTCGCCAGCTTCGAGGACTCCTCGACCTACACCCTAGCGCAGTTGCGCAACCTGATCATCGGCAAGCCCAGTTTCCTCTCGCCCGCCGCCCGCGACAACCCGCTGCACGTCGAACGGGTGCTGTATCTGCGGCAGTACCTCCCTGCTTTTGGCGCGAGCGCAAATCCCCACGACTACGGCATCGCCGCCCTCACCCAATACGGGGATCTGATGGAGACGATGTGGTTCACCACTGCGGCCGGGGAGCGCTTCGGGGTCACCGCTTTCGAGAACCCCGTGGGCGGGGTGGGCACCGCTCCCTCCGCCAACCGCCTCCAGCGCGGCTCCCTGGCCTCCTCGACTTCCAGCAGCCTCTTTCGCAACCACTTGGTTGCGAACCTCGGCGTGCGTTACGACCGGGTCCGCAATTCCAATTTCGGCTCGTTCCAGCCGATCCTCTCCGACGGACCGCCCACCCCGCAGAACCCGCTGGGCACCGGGTTCCGGGCCTACGCGGACTTCCGCCAGAAGGAGCCGCCCTCGGTCTGGACTCCCTACCGGAACGCCACCCGCTTCAACTACGGCCTCGTCCTGCGGCCCCCCGGTGGCTTCGCCCGCTGGCTTTCCTTCGGTTACGACTACTCGCGCAACGCCTCCCTCAACGAGGTCGCCGTGGTCCGCGACGTGAACGGCACCGTGTTGGAGTCCCCCTATGGCGAGTCCCGGGAGCACAGCATCCGGCTCCGGCTGCTGGAGGATCGTCTGAATCTGAAGGTCAATTACTTCAATTCGCTCAACCGGAACATCACCCTGGCCGACAGCGGCCTCCGGCAGAACCTGATCCTCTTTGAGCAGCAGCTGTACCAGCGCGACGCCCGTTATCCCATCAACCCGCTCTTCGCCGAGACGCTCAACCCCCGAGTAGCGGACTTCCGCCTGCCAGGCGACCGCAACAGCCGCGGGATCGAGGCGGACCTCACCTTTAATCCGACACGCGATTTCCGGCTATTCTGGAATCTCGGCCGGACCAATACCCGACTCGACGACCTCTCCGCGCAACCGTGGCTGGACTATCTCGCGGCCAAGCTGCAAGTCTGGCGGAACTTTGGCGGCAACTGGTCCACGACGCCTTACGACAACCTCCGCTCCGTGGATTCGGCGCACACCCAGCTGATTCAGGGTCCGCTGGACGACATCGCGGCGAGCCTCGGGGAGCAGGGCGGTAACGCGCAGACGTGGCGTTCCAGCCTGGTCGCGACCAAGAGCTTTTCGTCGGGCGGGCTGCAGGGCGCCGCCCTGAGCGCGAACTTACGTTACCGCGGGGCCTCCATCATCGGGTTTCCCACCAAGATCGACGCCAAGGGCAGGGTGCGCACGGACCGGGACAATCCGTACAGGTCGGAAGCTTACGTCCTCACGGGCCTGATGGCCAACTACCGGTTCCGGGCGGGTTATGTCGCGGCGGCCCGGCTGCAATTGAACGTGAACAACGTCTTCAACACCGAACGGCTGTTCGTGACCCGGGCGTTCGCGGACGGCCGCCCGCGGAACTATGGCCGCCAGGCCGGACGCGAATTCATCCTGTCGCTGGAGCTCGAGCGCTGAACGTCCGGCTCCGCGCGAACCCGCTCCCGCAATCGCCTCGTTCTCCCCGATGCCCTCACTCCTTCGCAGCCTGTTGGCCACAATCTTGGGCGCGGCCGGATGAATCGGGGCCTCCCCGGCGCCCGGACCTCTGCCCCCGCGGCTCAACATCCTGCTGATTGTGACGGACGACCAAGTTTACGGCGACGCTTCGGACTTCGGCTCCGACGGACGTCGAGACACCGACGCCGGACCGCATCGCCGGGCCCGGATTGCGCCTTACTCAGTTCCGGGTCAATCGCCTCCGAGCGCCGACGCCTGCCTCTCGGTTGACCGGACCCGACTCGCTGGTGTCGGGGATTTGGCGGGGGCCCCGAGGGCACGCCCGCGTTTCACGTTTTATCAGGGCCTGCCCGGGCGCGTCGGGGCGCTGAGCGGAGGACCAGCGGGGGCGGGCGGCGTCGCGGAGGGCGCCGCGGCCTGCAGGGCGCTCAGCTTGCGATCGATCTCCGCCATCTTGGAGACGAGGGTCTCCTCAACCTTTTTGCGGTCGCTGCTGCTGACGATGCTCAAGCTTGCGGCGTCCTTCACCACGTTCGCTGGCAGGCTCAGCAGCCGGGTGATGATGCCCTGGTCCTTGAACGAACTCAGGTACAGCGCCGTGATTTCGTGGGAAAGCTTGAGCGCGTCCTGGGCGACCGCCTGCGTCTGCTGGAGGTTGTTGTTGAGCTGCTGGTTCTTCGCCAACTCGGCGGTGAGCACGGAGCCGATCTGCTCCGACACGCGCTCGCTGTAGCGATTGATCGATTCGCGGGTCAGGTTCTGGTCGCGGGCCATCTCGGAGAGGATGGGCTGGATGCGCTCAGCCATCCGGCCGGAGACCTTGTCGACCTGCTCGGTCTGCTGGCGTTCAGCCTCCTCCGGGGACTTGGGCAGCGGGTTGAAGGGCATCACCTTCTTGGCGATCGCCTCGGCGAGGGCGTTCATCCGGTCGGTGTTCAGCTTCTGGATCTCCTCGTCGGTGCGGAACATATCCGCCTCGCGCTTGGCCACCGCATCGCGGAGCAGCTTGTTGGTCGTCTCGATCTGGCGGCGGTTTTCCTCGGACGCAGCTTTGAGGGCGTCGTTGGCCTCGCGCAGCGGGGCCAGTTCGGCCTGCTGCTTGAGGGCCATCTGGGCCACCGTCTGCTGGTGCAGCCAGAAGGCGGCGCCGATGACGAGGAGGGCGGTCAAAATGATCGCCGGGATCTGCTCAGTGAATTTCTGCCACATATTTGAGGTCGGTTGAGGTTCGGGAAGGGGATCGGTGTTCATCGCGGGCGGGTGTTTTCCGGTTGTTTCAGCGCTTATCGGGGCCACGGTGGCGGCGATGAGCCTCAACCGGAGCGAACAACTGCTTTTCGATCACCTGCAAGCGCATAAGGAGGAAAGACAGCACTGGCGGGAAAAGTTGCAGGCCGCGGCGGGAAAAGTTTCCGACCCGCACGCGTGGGCCGCTAGGCTCGACGGGGAGCTGCGTCGGTACGCCGCGGAGCGGGCCGCCCTGCGCCCGGCGGAGTTCCAAATTTCTCCTAGCCAGTCACTTGGGAACGTGAGCATGCGCAATTTGGCGGAACTGCTGCTGCGATTGTGGGGCCCGCCTGTGGCGCCAAGGCAACCGCCGGCCGAAAGTTGAGGGGGAAAAGCGTCCGCGACACGACCAAGGCTGTCGCTGAGGGACTAAATTTCTCACGAGACTTCCTCGCGCGCCTAACGGGAAAAGTTTTGGCGTAAGTAAGAAAGCAAGGGTTGGACCGCTTAGGGGCAGGCCGGTCCGCCCGCTTTTTTCGGGCCCCATGAGGGGTCGAAAACGCTCGAGCTCAGCGGGCGGCCTTCGCCTCGTGGAAGTCCTGCGGGCGGCCTGTGGGGTTTACGTAGCCGGCGCGCACGGTGAAGTCGCCAAAACGCTCTCCCGGGGAGCGCTCTGCCGCATAGCGCCGGATGATCGGCCCCAGCAGGCCCAGCAACTCCGTTTCCGGGACATTCGCCCGGTAAAGGGCGTTCATCCGGCTGCCATCGAATGCGGCGCCGAGGTAGAGGTTGTACTTGCCGGGCGACTTGCCGACCAAGCCGATTTCCGCGAGGAAGGGCCGTCCGCAACCGTTGGGGCAACCGGTGATGCGAAGAGTCACGGCATCCTGCGCCAATCCGGCGACCGCGAGCTCCTGCTCGAGCAGGCTGACCAATTCCGGCAGGTAGCGCTCGCTTTCGGCCAACGCGAGGCCGCAGGTCGGCAGGGCCACGCAGGAGAGGGCGTTCAACCGCAGGCCTGAGGCTTCATTGGCGGTGGACAAGCCGTGGCGGGCCAGCAGGGTCTCGATGCCCGGCCGATCCGCCGCGGCAACGTTCGCGATAATCAGGTTCTGATTGGCGGTCAGCCGGAGATCGCCTTTGTGCGCGAGGGCGATTTCGCGCAGCGCGGTCTTCAGGCGGTAGCCCGGCTCGTCCTTCACCCGACCGCTGAGGATGAACAGGGTGAAGTGGCTGCGACCGTCCTCCCCCCCAACCCAGCCGTAACGATCCCCGGTGTGGCTGAACTGCCAAGGGCGCGGCGCACCGAGGCGCTCGCCCAGCCGCGCCTCCACCTGAGTGCGAAACCAATCTAGCCCGCGGTCGGCGATGGTGTACTTCAGGCGCGCGTGCTTGCGGTCGGTGCGGTCACCGAAGTCGCGCTGCACCGTCACGACATGCTCCGCGACCGCGACCGCCTGTTCGGGCGTGCAGAAGCCGAGGACGTCGCCGAGGCGGGGGAAGGTCTCCAGTTGGTTGTGTGACATCCCGAGGCCGCCGCCCACGGACACATTGAAGCCGGCGAGGCGGCCATCCGCGCCCGTGATCGCGATGTAGCCGAGATCTTGGGAGAACACGTCCACGTCGTTGCTGGGGGGAACGGCGATCCCAATTTTGAACTTCCGTGGCAGGTAAGTGCGGCCGTAGATGGGTTCCTCCTCAGGCTCGCCCCCGCCGATTAACTGGTCCCCGACCCAGAGCTCGTGGTACGCGCGGGAACGAGGCAGGAGGTGCTCGCTGATCGCGTTGGCCACCCGGTAGACCTCCGCGTGCAGGCCGGACCGTTCCGGGTTCGGGTTGCACATCACGTTCCGATTGACGTCGCCACAGGCCGCAAGGGTATCGAGCAGGGCGCGATTCATCCCATTGACCGCGCGCCAGAGGTCCCCTTTGAGGATGCCGTGAAACTGGAAGGCTTGGCGGGAAGTGAGCTTGAGGGTGCCGTTGGCGCGCTGGTCGGCCAGCGTGTCGAGGGCGAGCCACTGGGCAGGGGTGCAGACGCCGCCGGGCAGGCGCACGCGGGCCATAAAGGAGAAGGCCTTCTCGCGGCCTTCGCGGCGGCGGGCATTGCGCTGGTCGCGATCGTCTTGGGCGTAGATGCCGTGGAATTTCGTGAGCTGGGAGCTCTCCTCGGTGATCCCGCCAGTCGAATGGTCCGCGAGGTCGCGGAGAATGTTACCGCGAAGGAAATTGCTCTCGGCCTTCAGCTGTTCGTTCTTGTGCAGCGGGGCGGTGGCGGGGGCGGGAAGAGTACTCATTAGCGGGTTCAGGAAAGGCGAGGAGGGTAGAGCGTTGGGAGCGTGGCAGCAAGGGCTGCCAGAGCGAGCGGGTGTGTGCCGATCAGGCCAGTGCAGTGCGTGCGGGCCGGGGAGACAGCGCAGATTTCCGCGATGTCACCGCCCGGTCCGGCGTGCCGGCCGGGCGAAAGGAAGAGCAGCGCCACGATGACATCCCGGTCGGCGTGCGCTGGCTCGGCTAGGACGTCCGCCAGCAGCGGGGGATGATCGCCCTCCATCGAGGCCGCGACAAGCGGCGGAAAATCGGGCCCCAACTCGATCTTCACCGCCGCGGCGAGGCGGTCCCGCAGGGCCGCGGACGCCGGGGAAGGCCCGCCGTGATCAACGAGCACTACCGGGGGCGAGACGAGGCCCGCGGCCTGGGCGGTCTCGCGCACGCGGGCGGCCAAAATCCGGGGGATCACGCCCGCATCGGCCAAGCCCAAACCGAAGTTAAACGTGAAAGGGCCGAGCTCAGCCTGCAGTTGCTCCAGATCGCGGCGCAACGCGGACCCGATCGCCCCTTGGGGGCTGATGAAAAAAGGTAACAAATGGAACGCGCGCTGGCCGCGGGCGAATTGCTCCCGGATGAAGGGGGCGAGCGTGCTGGCTGGCCGGCCTTCAAGCCGCTCCGCGGGAATCCGGTCGCTGTGCTTCCATGAGACCGGCGTTACCGGGCGGCCGGCGGCCCCCTCGAGCGCGGCGGCCACGCGGCGCAGGTTCAGGATCGCGGCCGGCTCCAACGAGCCGTTGTCCACCAGCAGCATCACGGGAGTGCGAATTCCGCGGCGGCGCGTGCAGAGAGCAACTCCGCCAGTCCGACCACTTCCCCGATGATGACAATCGCTGGCGCGGTGAATCCGCCCTCTTCCGCCTCGCGCGCGATCCGGCCCAGCGAGGACGTCCAAACCCGCTGTCCGGGCGTGGTAGCTGCCTGCACGACCGCGGCCGGGGTCTCCGCCGACAAGCCACCGGCCAGCAGTCGACGCGTAATGGGCTCAAGATTTTTCATTCCCATATACACGCAGAGGGTGGCGCTCATCCGGGCGTACTCTTCCCACGGGACCGCGGACTCCGCCTTGCCGGGTTCCTCGTGGCCGGTGAGGAACACCACCCCGGAAGCAAGGCGTCGGTGCGTCAGCGGGATTCCGGCTTCCGCGGCGGCGCCAAACGCGGACGTGACCCCGGGCACGACCGAGCACGGGATGCCGGCGGCGGCCAAGGCCTCGAGTTCCTCGCCGCCGCGGCCAAAGATGAACGGATCCCCGCCCTTGAGCCGCACCACGCTGAGGCCTTGGCGGGCGAGGTCGACCAAGGTCTCCTCGATCCGGTGCTGTGGGCAGCAGAATCCGCCGCCCTTTTTACCGACAAACACGCGACGGGTGGCGGCGGGGATTAGGGCGAGGATGGCCTCAGCCACCAAGTGATCGTACACGATGACATCGGCTTCCTGGAGTAGTCGCAACGCCTTCAGCGTCAGCAGTTCGGGATCACCGGGCCCCGCGCCAACTAGATACACGCGACCACCGGGAGAGTGGGCCGGGAAAAACGATGAAGCAGGGGAGGGCACAGGGTGCGGAAAACGCGTCGGAGTAGAGAGAAAGGGAGGCTTGAAGGAAGCCCAAAACGATAAAACCATATTAAATGACTAAACTACTAATATTTAGCTTTACGAGGCCTTCTGGACCGGACTTTGCTCGCCCTTCAAGTGATGCATTCGTCCGAAATGGAACGCTGGAATCAGGAACTCCGCTCGCAGTCCCCGAGCGCCATCGTGCGCTGGGCGCTCGCCCGGGCGCAGGGGCGCGCGGTGGTTTCGACCAACTTCCGGCCTTATGAGGCCGCATTGCTGCATCTGCTGGTCTGCGAGCAGCCAGATCTGCCCGTGCTTTGGGTGGATCACGGTTATAACCGACCAGCGACCTACCGCCACGCGGAGGACTTGCGCTTCCGGCTGAACCTGAACCTCAAGGCTTACCTGCCGCGGATGACGCCGGCGCACCGCGACGCGGTCCACGGGCCGGTGCCTACGCCGGAGGATGAGCCGGGCCTCAAACGCTTCAGCACCTCGATGAAGCTGGAGCCCTTCCAGCGCGGGATGCGCGAGCTGGCCCCCACAGTTTGGCTCACCGCGCTGCGCAAGGTGCAGAATCCGGGCCGCGCCGAGCTGGATATCGTCTCGCCGGACGAAAATTTCGGGACGATGAAGGTCAGCCCCTTTTTTTACGCGACCGACGAAGAGATGGACGCGTACCTTGCGCAGCACGGGCTGCCCAACGAATGGGATTACTTCGACCCGGCGAAGGCGGACGAGAAGCGGGAATGCGGTCTCCACGCGGCGTGGGGTCGCCACGCGGTTTCCCGTGGAAGCTGAGGGTTCCGAAGATGACGAATTATCACCTGGACCATCTGCAGCACCTTGAGACAGAGGCGATCCACATCCTGCGGGAGGTCGCCGGGGAGTTTGAACGGCCGGCCCTACTGTTCTCGGGTGGCAAGGATTCGATTTGCCTGCTGCGCTTGGCGGAGAAGGCATTTCGCCCGGCGGAACTGCCGCTGCCCTTTCTCAACGTCGATACCGGGCACCATTTCCCGGAGCTCAACGAGTTCCGCGACCGGCGCGCCGCCGAGCTGGGGGCCCGCCTGATCGTGCGCTCGGTGAAGGACGCTCTCGACCGCGGAATCGCGCAGGCGGCACCGGGGGAGATCAGCCGCAACCGGCTGCAGATCCCGACCTTGCTGGCGGCCATCGAGGAGTTCCGCTTCGACTGCTGTATCGGCGGCGCCCGCCGCGACGAGGAAAAGGCCCGGGCCAAAGAACGATTCTTCAGTTTTCGCGACGCTTTCGGCCAATGGGATCCGAAGAACCAGCGGCCCGAGATCTGGAATCTCTACAATGCCCGCCTGAACCAGGGCGAGAACATGCGGGTCTTCCCGCTGAGCAACTGGACCGAGATGGATGTCTGGGAATACATCCGCCGAGAGCGCCTGGAGGTGCCCTCGATCTACTTCAGCCATCGCCGCCGCTGCGTGCGCCGCGGGGGACAATGGCTGCCCGCCAACGACCTTGTGCCGCCCAAGCCCGGGGAGGAGGTGCGGGAGCTCACGGTGCGCGTGCGCACCATCGGGGACGTCGTCAGCACGGGTTGCGTCGAGTCCCCGGCCAGCACGGTGGATGAAATCATCGCGGAGACCGCCGCGGCGCGGGTCACCGAGCGGGGCTCCCGCGCGGACGACAAGGCGTCCGAGGCTGCGATGGAGGACCGCAAGAAGGCGGGTTATTTTTAAGCGATGCCGGCCACCAACGATTCCCTGTCCGCGCCGGTGCCGATCGACATCCTGCGCTTTAACACCTGCGGCAGCGTCGACGACGGCAAGTCCACCCTGATCGGCCGTCTCCTCTACGACTCGAAGTCGCTGATGGAGGACCAAATCGAGGCCCTAGAGCGTTCCGCCGACATCACCGGCGGGGGGCAGATCAACCTGGCGAACCTCACGGATGGCCTCCGCGCTGAACGTGAGCAGGGCATCACGATCGACGTGGCCTACCGCTACTTCGCGACGCCCCGTCGGAGGTTCATCATCGCCGATACCCCGGGCCACGTGCAGTACACGCGGAATATGGTCACGGGGGCCTCGACGGCCAACCTGTCCATCGTGTTGGTGGACGCCCGCGCCGGTGTGATCGAGCAAAGCCGGCGGCATACGGCGGTCGCGTCCCTGTTGCGCATCCCCCATCTGGTGGTGGCAGTGAACAAAATGGATCTGGTCGGTTGGAGCGAGCAGCGCTTCCGGGAAATCCGCGCGCAGTTCGAGGAATTCCTACCCCGCCTCGCGATCCAGGACGTCAAGTTCATCCCTCTGAGCGCCCTCAACGGGGATAATGTCGTCGACCCTTCGCCGCACACGCCATGGTATGTGGGCCCGACGCTCCTTGGCCATCTGGAGACGGTGCATATTGCCAGCGACTGGAATCTCCGCGGCCTTCGCCTGCCCATCCAGTGGGTCAATCGGCCCAACGCCCCCAAGGATCCTGCGCTGCACGATTTCCGGGGCTTCAGCGGCCAGATCGCCGGTGGCGTGGTGCGCCGCGGGCAGCGGGTGCTCGCCCTGCCCGCGGGCCTGCTATCCACCGTGAAACAGATTTGGACCTACGATGGCCCGGTGGAGGAGGCCTTCTGCCCGCAATCGGTCACGGTGGTGCTTGAGGATGACATCGATGTGAGCCGCGGCAGTATGTTGGTCGGGCTGGAGGAACGGCCCGGTTTCGGCACCGACTTGCGGGCCGACGTCTGTTGGATGCACACTCGCCCGCTGCAGGCTGGTCGCAAGTACCTGCTCAAGCACACGAGCCATACCGAGCAGGCGGTCGTGACCGAGGTCGTCTCAAGGCTCGATATGGGCACGCTTGAGGTACAGCCCTCGCCCGCGCACCTAGCGGTCAACGACATCGGGGAGATTCGGCTGCGAACGGCGCGGCCCTTGTTCCACGATGCCTACGGCGTCAACCGCCTCACGGGAGCGTTCATACTCATCGAGCCGGGCACCCACGCCACCGTGGCGGCCGGGATGCTTCAAGCCTCCAGCGAGGCGGTTCGGCCTGAGGGGGCCGAGTACGAGATTTGAGCCCCAAGGCCGGATGAAGATTTCCGCGCAGCTCGATTACGCCTGCAGGGTGATGGCCGAACTTGGTCGTCTCCACGGCAGCGGCGCTCCGGCCCGCGGGGAGCATCTCGCGGAGGTGGAGGCGGTGCCGCCGCCCTTCCTCGCGCAGATCCTGCAGAAGCTTCGTCACGCCGGCCTCATCGTCAGCCGACGCGGGGTGCAGGGCGGCTACGCGCTTGCGCGGCCTCCCGCCGAGATCACCGTGCTGGACATTCTGATGGCCGTAGAAGGCCAAGCGCTGCAGCTGAGCGGCAATTCCGAGGGACGCACTGGCCGGCGCGTGCGCCAGGTTTGGCTTGAGCTAGGTGCCGCCATCGAGGCGCGATTGCGAGCCACCACTCTGGATCGGTTCGTCGCGCGCGAGGCGGCCGAAATGTATTACATTTGAATCTGGCGGCGCCGTTCAAACCAGCTCCACCTGTCCGCTCCGGATCGAGCGCTCCTCGGCCTCGCAGATTTCGACCGCGGAGACCGCATCCGCTAAGGTGACTCGGTCTGGGGCTCGCCCCTCGCGCAGGCAACCCGCAAGGTAAGTCAGCTCTTGAATATAGCCGTCACCGGGATCCAGGGGCACGGTCCGCCCGGGTCTGCCGGCTTCGAAGAGCCGCAGCGCCTCGGACCCCCGGCTCAGGTCAAAGTCGGACGTGGCCCGCTCGAAGACCACCGTGTAGGCCATATTAAATCCGTGGCCCGGGGCCATGATCCAGCTGCCCTCCGCGCTGACCGCGGCTCCGGAGACCACCTGATACTGCGTCACCACGTGATCGATGGCGCCACTGAACTGGCTGAAGCCTTGGGAGAAGACCGAACGCGGCCTCCCGAAGAGAAATTGGATGAAGTCTGTGTCGTGGATGTGCAGGTCAAGCAACGCCCCGCCGGAGGCGTTTCCGTCAAAGTAGGCCTCCTGGCCCCACGCGGGTGGCTCGCCGACACGGCGAAAGCGCGCGGCGCGGATGGCGCCGTAGCGTCCATCGGTCGCAGCCTCCCGCAGCCAAGCCCAGCCGGGCCAGAAGCGCAGGCACATCGCCGGCATAAAGTGACCGCGCGCCGCTGCAGCCGCCGCCACCAGCTCTCGTGCCTGCGCCGAGGTGCGCGCAAGGGGCTTCTCGCACAGCACGTGCTTCCCCGCACGCAGGGCCCGTACCGCCAGGGGCACGTGCGCCGGGGTGGGGACGCAAAGGTCAACCAGGTCGATGCTGGGATCGGACAATACCTCGCTCAGGTCGCGGGCAATGTGGACGCCTGCCATCTCAAGCTTGAAGGGTTGCCAGCCGGGAATGTTGCCCGTGACGCCGGAGAAATCCCCGTCCGCCGGCGGCGGACGACGGCCGCCGCAGAGCGCAGCGATGCGCACCCCGGGAACCTGAAGGTAGGACCTCAGGTGGGTGACGCCCATAAAGCCCAGACCGACGATGGCGACGTTGAGCATGACGCGAGGGATCAGGCGTTGAGGCGCTCCAAGTGCAGCCAGGCCGCGCGGATGTCCTCGATCCGCTGCTCTCCCGCCTCGCGCTCGATGCAGAGATCGCCTTGGAAGCCGAGCGCACCGAGTTGCGCGAGGAAGGCGCTCCAGTCGACCTCGCCGGTGCCGACGGCCACCTCCTCGCCCCACGTGCCTGCCACGCGGGCGCGGCGGGCGTCCTTGATGTGGCACTGCTTCAGCCAAGGCCCGAGCGTACGCAGCGCGGCGATCGGATCGCCCTTGTCGTAGAGAATCATATTCGCCGGATCGAAATTCACCCCCACCCGGGGATCATTCAGCCGCCGCAGGAACAGCGCAAGGGTGTCGGCCGTCTCTTGGCCGGTCTCGAACCCGAGGTGGATGCCGCGGGAACCGAAGCACGCGGCGATCCGCGCGATCCGCCCTAGCAATTTGGGGAAATCCGGATCGGACTCGTCGTGGGGAAGAAAACCGGCGTGGAAGGTGACCGTCCCCAGCCGCAGTTCGGCCGCAAGGTCGGCCACCGCCTGAATGTTCCGCCAGTTCTGCTCCCAGGTCGCGTCTGGGACGACGCCACCGGTGTGGCGGATGGTATCTAGGGTAGTGTAGTCCTCGCCGATCGTGCCGAACATGCCGGAGACAATCCGCAGACCGCAGCGCGCCGCGAACGCGGGAAATCCGCTCCAGACGGCGGGGGATTCGCGGAGCGGGTCGAGGGCGAGTTGCACTCGCGTGAGTCCGATGGCGGTGCAAGCGGCGATCAGATCTTCCGGGGATTGTGGCCGGAGCGACCACGTGCAGACGGCGAGGCGGGAGGCGAGGGCGGCGGGCATTGGGGGCTGGCTGAAGCCAGCCGGGCACATTCCAGCTGGCAAGGAGTTTGCGGCCGAGGTAGGATATTGACCCTCGCGCGGCGTCCGCTTGCGCTAAGGACAGATCCCCAATGAACAATCATCGTTTCGCCACCAAGGCCCTGCACGCTGGCCAGACTCCGGATCCCACCACCGGCTCCCGCGCCGTCCCGCTGTATCAGACGACGAGTTACGTCTTCCGTGACACGGAGCATGCGGCGAATCTCTTCGGCCTCAAGGAGCTGGGCAACATCTACACGCGGATCATGAATCCGACCACGGATGTGTTCGAGCAGCGGCTGGCCGCGCTTGAGGGTGGGGTGGGGGCGTTGGCGCACGCCTCCGGGCAGGCGGCCATCACGGATGCGATCCTCAATCTGGCCGGGGCGGGCGATCATCTCGTGTCGGTGTCCCAGCTCTACGGTGGCACCTACAACCTCTTCCATCACACCCTGCCGAAGCTTGGGATCGAGGTTTCGTTCGTGGACGCGCAGGATCCGGATGCCTTCCGGCGGGCGCTGCGGCCCAACACGAAGGCCTTCTACGGCGAGGGCCTTGGTAATCCCGCATTGAACATCTTCCCGTTCGCCGAGGTCGCGGCCATCGCCCGCGAGGCCGGGGTGCCGCTGATTATCGACAACACCGCGCTGTCACCGTACCTCAACCGGCCGATCGAGTGGGGGGCGAATATCATCGTCCATTCGACCACCAAGTACATCGGCGGCCACGGCACCTCGATCGGCGGGGTGGTCGTGGACGGCGGGAATTTCAATTGGGGCAATGGCCGGTTCCCCGGCTTCACGCAGCCCGACCCCAGCTACCATGGGCTTGTCCACTGGGAGGCCTTCAAGGCATTTCCGCCCGCCGGTGGCGCCAATCTCGCTTACATCCTCAAGATGCGGCTACAGTTGCTGCGGGACATCGGCGCGTGCATCTCGCCATTCAATGCGTGGACCGGACTGCAGGGTCTCGAAACCCTCCACCTCCGCATGGAGCGGACCTGCGCGAACGCTTTGCGCGCGGCGGAATATCTCGCGGCGCACGACAAGGTCGCCTGGGTGAATTATCCCGGCCTCAAGTCCAGCCCGAACCATGCTGCGGCCCGCAGGTATCTCCAAGGCGGCTTTGGGGGCCTACTTGGCTTCGGGGTGAAGGGAGGCTACGAGGCAGGTCGCAAGCTCATCGAGGGGCTGAAGCTGTTCTCCCATCTGGCGAACATTGGCGACGCCAAGTCCCTCGCCATCCATCCCGCCAGCACCACGCACAGCCAGCTCACCGCCAAGGAGCAAAGCTCCACCGGGGTGGGCCCAGACTACGTGCGCCTCTCCATCGGGATCGAGGACTTTGCCGACATTCAGGACGACTTGGAGCAGGCGCTCGCTCGCCTTTGACCGCCCGCTGCTGGTCCTCTCCGTGGGGACCGGCATTGCCCGGTTCAAATCGAAAAGTCGGCCGCGGCCCCCCCCGCCTCAATCCGCCCCTCAAGCGCCTCGTGCTGGCGCCGCGAACGGACCACCAGTTGGTCGCCTTTAAAGGCAGCCACCGAGTTGGCGGGCACCGAGCGCAGAAGCCAGACATTCGAGCCGATGATAGCGTGATCCCCGATCCGGGTGTCCCCGCCAAGGATCGTCGCGTGCGCGTAGACGGTCACGTGGTTCCCAAGGTCGGGATGACGTTTGACGCCCTTGATCGGATTGCCCTCCTGGTCGAGGGCGAAGGACTTGGCTCCCAGCGTCACCCCCTGATAGAGCTTAACGTGATTCCCGACCGTTGCGGTCTCGCCGATGACGACGCCGGTGGCGTGGTCGATAAAAAAATGGGTTCCCAGCCGGGCGCCCGGATGAATGTCGCAACCCGTCCGCTCGTGGGCGTATTCCGTCAGCATTCGCGGCAGCAGCGGTACCCCTAGCCGGTAGAGCTCGTGGGCGAGCCGCTGCACCGAGATCACGAGGACGCAGGGGTACGCTAGGACGATCTCCTCCAGGCTGCGCGCGGCCGGGTCGCCCGCGTAGGCCGCCTCCACATCGGTGGCGACGATGCTTCGCACCTCAGGCAGGCGGGCCAGGAAGGTTTCCGTGAGCGCCGCTGCGGAGGCGGCGGGGGCCTCCTGATGGGCGAAACGAAGGCATTTCTCGATCTCTGCGACTAGGCGCCGTTGGATCCGCTCTAGCAAAGTTTGCACGTGGACGGGCAATTCGGCCTCGGTCAGGGCCCGTTCCTCGAAGAAGCCCGGAAACAGAAGGTGCATGCAGTCCGCGGCTAGCCAGTTGACTGATTCCTGCGACGGCAGGTGCATGCCATCGAGGTGGTTGGTGCCGCCGTGGCTGCGATAAGAGGTGAGCAGGGCGGACTTGATGGATTCCAAGGACATTCGCTGAGCTCTAGTCAGCGCTTGGAGCCCAACGGGGTCAAATCGCGAAAGGACGCGGCGGCCGACTCAGCGGACGCCCCGGCGGAGCGAGGCCAGCGGAACCCGGTGGCGCAGGACCTCCTCACCGTGGTCGAGATGGAGCGCGAGCGTAAGGGCCGGGCCGTCCTTCGCCTCCCAATCCACCGAAATGAGGCCGAAGTGATTGTAGGGCAGCAGCGAGCCGAGACGATGCCGGTTCAGCTCGTGGCGGAAAACCATCGACTTGGGCGCGGTCGCCGCGAGTTGGCCCGCTAAGCTCGTGGGCGCGGAGCGGGTCAGGGCCGAGCTGGTCAGCTCGAGCAAGGGGTACCGCGGATCCAAATCCTTTCCCTCTGGCTCGCGCGTGGGGTCCAATTGGCTGAGCTCACCGGCGTGCCGGTCGCCCGAGAGGATCACCACGCTGCCGTCACCGGTTTTCGCCAGCAGCCGGAGCAGTCGCCGGCGTTCGAGCGGGAAATTGCCCCACTTCTCGAAGCGGTGGTCATCGGGGATCACTTGGATCGAGCTGACCAGCAGCCGCAGGTCCGCCGGCTCGCGCAGCGCCGCCTCAAGCCAAGCCCACTGTTCCGCCCCGAGCAGGGTAGCGTTGGGGTCGCGGGAAGGCACGTAGGGGCCGCGCCGCCCGTCGACCCAGTCCGTCTCGCGGCTGTCGCCGCGGAGGAGCGGGGAGCGGAAATAGCGGGTGTCGAGCAGGATCACCTGGATAACGCGCCCCGGCGGCCCCAAGCGGTACGCCGCGTAAACGCCCGGTCGCCGCCGCCGGGGGCTTTCGGCGGGTTCCCCGTAGAAATCAAGGAAGTGCTGCTGTGCCTCCTCGCGGCCAATCCAGTCAGCACCCAGGTCGTTCATGCCGTAGTCGTGGTCATCCCACGTCCCGAGGATGCGGGCGCTTTGGCGCAGCAGGGTGTAGCCTGGAAGCGCGAGTTGGCGGGCGTATAGCTGAGGCAGACGATCAAGCGCGACCCGCGCGCGGGACGCGGGCGTCGGTCCCTCCGGAGTCGGGGAGTCCGCATACACGGTGTCCCCGAGCCAGATCCAGGCGTCCGGCCGGCGATGATTTACGGACTCCCAGACGGCAGTCGTATCAAGGGGTGAGTTGCAGGAACCGAAGGCGATCCTGCGCAGGAGGCGCTCCGGCTCGGGCGGAGCCTGATGACCAGCCAGGGGAACGACGACCGCCGTGGTAAAGAGGGCCAGGAGGGAGGCCGGGAAACGCATCGTCACGGTACGTTTGGATCGCAGTGAAGTTGAGGTGAGCTTAGAGCGGATACCCCGGAAACGGGGTTCAGAGGGCAAAGACGGGCCTCGAGCCTGCGGCAGGCTTAGCCTGGCGCGTCGGGACGCAGAAAAGGCGCGGACTGAAGTCCGCGCCGGGGGATGGTTACGTCAAAATCAGAGCGACTTGGCTGCCGCACCACCAGTGGTGGCAGCGGGATTCACCACGACCAGATCCACACGTCGATCCCGGGCCATCGCGGCCTCATCGCCATTCTTGGCGGCATCGAGGCTGCCCTTGGAGAGCGTCTCCAGCCGGGCAGCCGGCACCCCGATCGACTGCAGGTACTTGCGGACGGCATTCGCGCGTCGATCCCCAAGGCCGAGGTTGTACTCGGCCGTTCCACGCCAGTCGCAGTGCCCTTCCAGCAACAGCCGATGGGACGGGTTCTTTTCGAGATAATCTTTCGCGGCCTTGAGCTTCTCCCGCTCACCGGCCCGCACATCAGAATTGTCGAAATCGAAGAGCACTGCCTGCGCCTGCAGCGCCGTCCGGTTATGGCCGTTCGGATCGAAATCAGAGCCGCGATCGGTTAGGCCGGTGTTCGCCTGACCAAAGCTCGCATCGACCGGAGCGGTAGTGCCGCTCTGGGCGCCCAAGACCGTGGAAGTCGGGCTCGGGCGCATCGGCTGCTTCGAGCAGCCTGCTAGGAGGGCCGCCGCGGCTGCGGCAACACCGAGGGATCGGAAGAGAGGACGATTCATTGTTGGAGGAGGCTAGCCTCCGGTAATGAGCGAGTCCGCAGGAGGTGGGCAAGGTTTTTGCTCAGACCGTGGCTCTGGGCTCGATCAACCCGACCTCTAAGGCATGGCGCGTTAAACTGGCGACGCCGTGCAGGTCGAGCTTGCGCAGGAAATTGGAGCGAAGGCTTTCAACTATCTTTGCGCTTTTGCCAAGCCTCGCCGCGATTTGTTTGATGCGATGGCTCTCGGCGACCAGCTTCAGGATCTCGCGCTCGCGGTCCGTGAGGAAATCGGCGGCACTACTGGAAGCAGGGTTGGCCAAGATGTTCCGCAGCAGGGACGCCCCGCCGGGACGGAAATAATTGCCGCCCTTGGCGACCGTGTCGATTCCGCGGCGAAACTCAGCAACACTAGCGGTCTTCTCGACAAACCCGTGCGCCCCGGCTTCGAGCATATCTCGGACCAGCACGGGATTCTCGAAAGTGGAAAACACGAGAATCCGCATCTGGGGCAACCGACGGCTGGTTCGACGCAGAACCTCCACTCCGTTCAAGCCTCGGACCTTCTCGTCGAGGATGCAAATGTCGGGTCCCGCGGCTAGGCACAGGTCGACGGCGGTTTGGCTGTCGCCGGTCTGGCCAACGACCTCGTATTCTGGTTCAAGCCGTAAAATCTTCGCCAACATCCCGCGGATGGCGGATTGACCTTCGATCTGGAAGAGGCGCTCTATGCAAGAGTAGTTGGAAACCGCCGACTGGTGGGTCGACTGGGATTCGAACCCAGAACCAACGACTTAAAAGGACGCTGCTCTACCATTGAGCTATCGACCCGGCAGTCGAAGCAGAAGCGTGCGATCGCCCTTCCCGGGGTGGCAAGGCTTTTCGCCCCCGATGACGGGCCGGGTTGACGCGTCTTTACCGGCGCGATCTAATGGTTGAAAATCCGCTCTCGTGGGAACTTTTTCCGAACAGGCGAATCAATGCGTAGCGCAGCGTATGACCGCCAAAGCCCAGGAAGTAGCAATCGACCGCCTCTTGGTCGACCGTTTCAAAGGCGGCGACGAGGCCGCGTTCGGGGAAATTGTTTCCCGTTACCGGGACCGGATTTATGCGCTGGTGCTACAATTACTGCGCAACCGGGAGGATGCGGAGGAAGTCACTCAGGATGCCTTCATCCGCGCGCACCGGGCGCTCGCCAAATTCCGGGGCGAGTCCTCCTTCTCCACTTGGCTTTACCAAATCGCGACCAACCTGGCCCGGAACCGGTATTGGTATTGGTGGCGGCGGAAGCGGAATTTCTCGGTGTCGTTCGACGCACCAATCAACGGGGACACCGATCTAACGCTCGCGGACGTGATTCCGGCAGAGGTGCCGCCGCCGGACGACGTCACCGTGAATGAGGAGTTTGTCGGTCGGATCGCCGCGGGAATGGAGCGGCTGTCCAGCAAACATCGGGAAGTTTTGGTGCTGAGGAACGTGCGCAACCTCGCTTACGAGGACATCGCGCAGATCCTCGGGATCTCGGTGGGCACGGTAAAGAGCCGGATCGCTCGGGCGCGAGAGGCGCTGCGCGAACAGTTAGGGGAGGACTTTTTATGAATGAGCGAGAGTTTCGTGAACTGTTGAATCTCTATCTGGATCGGGAAATTACGTCGGCGAATGCCGATCGGCTGGAACGGGAGGTCCGGTCCAATGCCGGCCGGCATCGGACCTATCTGCAGTACTGCCGGATGCAGCAGGGTGTGCGTCGGTTAGGCAGCGCCGAGGATGTGCTCGAAAAAGAGCGATCCCCAGCCAGTCCGGCATCCAAGCCGGGCGTGATCCGCGAATGGTCGGGCTATTATCGCTGGGTCGCGACCGGCGCGGTGGCCGTAGCCGCCGTCCTGGTTTTCGCTTTAGCCTTTCGCCGAGTGGAATCAGCGAGGACGACCGCGGAGGACCGGCTCGCCGCAGGCAGGGTGCGTCCCGATGCGACTGTGCAGGGCCCAGCTCCCACCTTAGGCCTTAGCGGCGACGCTCTCCTTTTGTCCACTTTCCTAGCCACCGGCCCTGCACCCAAGGTCCACGAAGATCAATTTAACTGGGTGCGCCAGTTCCAATTGGTCTCATTGGAGTCGCGTCTCGGGGCCCAGCCCCTTTCGCCTGCCGTCATGATTCCCCAGACCGCGGCCCCGGCTGCCTTCCTTCGCCCGTTGGGGGAGGACGCAACGGAAATGGCGGCCTTCAAGTTTGTGAAGTGAAGGGGGCCTAGCCGGCGAGAGAATGGCGCACGAGGGCCTCCGTCGGCGCTTGCGGTCCGAGCCGAACGGCGGCGCGCGCGACGGCCTTCTCGGCCTCCTCGACCTTATATCCGAGCGCGAGCAGGGCCGCGACCGCATCTTGGCGCGGGGGGGCAGCGCTGACGGCGGTCGTCAAAGGCCCTTCACCCGGTCCGGAGGCCCCCAATTTACCCCGGAGCTCCAGCACTAAACGCTCCGCGGTCTTCTTGCCAATGCCTGGGCACTTGGCCAGCACGGCCACGTCTCCATTGCGGATTGCGGCTTCAAGATTGGTGCGGGGAAGCCGGCTGAGCAGGTTGAGTGCCGACTTGGGTCCGACTCCGGAGACCTGCTCAATCAGCAGCCGAAAGAAATCCCGGTCCTCGGCCGTGAGGAACCCATAGAGCGTCTGGGAGTCCTCCCGATAGACGACACACGTATGGAGTCGGACCTTGGCTCCGGGCGCGGGCAACCGCTCCACCGTAGTCGCGGGCACAAGCGCCTCGTAGGTGACTCCCTGAACTTCTATTTCCGCCCGAAGGGCGGAGCTGGCCGCGAGCGTGCCGGCAACGGAAGAGATCATCGGTTCATTTCAAGCCCAGCACATCCTGCATGTCGTAAAGACCCGACGGTTGAGCAACCACCCAGCGGGCGGCGCGGATCGCGCCTCGCGCAAAGATGCCCCGGTCCGAGGCCTTATGGGCTAGTTCCAGCCGCTCGCCCAGCGCCGCGAAGACCACCGTATGGTCCCCCACCACGTCGCCACCGCGCAGAGCATGCACGCCAACCTCGCCGCGAGGGCGGGCGCCGGTGATGCCGTGACGACCGGGGCGCAACATTTTTTCGTCCCGCCGCCGTTCCTCCAGGATAATCTCAAGCAGTCGGGCCGCGGTACCGCTGGGAGCGTCCTGCTTGTATCGATGGTGCATCTCGACCAGCTCAGCATCATAGTCCTCGCCCAGCACTGCGGCCGCCCGGCGAGTGAGGGCAAACAGGAGGTTAACCCCGACGGAGAAATTTCCAGCCCAGACACAGGGTACGCGCGCCGCGAGCGCGGCTAACTCGCGCCGTTCGCTGGCCGAGTGTCCGGTGGTGCCAATGACCAGCGGCCGGCGCGCCCGGACCGCGGCTTCAATCACCCCTCGAGTGGCTCCGTGAACGCTGAAATCGATGATGGCCTCGGCGCGCGGGAGCGCAGCCTCGAAGTCGTCCCCGGCGTCAAGGGCTGCAACGACGGGGAGCCGCGCTTCCGCGGCCGCGGCCATCAGCGCCTGGCCCATGCGCCCACGCGCCCCGTTGATGAGCAGTGAGGGGCTCATCGAGCGAATCGCACCATTCCGGCCAACGCGACCTCCACCACCCGCACGGAGGCCGGATTGAGGGGGCAGAGGGGGGAGCGGACCTCGACCGAGCCGATTTTGCCCGCGCGCGCTAAGGCGTGCTTCACCGGCACGGGGTTAGGTTCGACGAAGAGCGCTCGGAACACCGGATAGAGTTTCCGATGCAGTCTTGCGGCGGCCGCAAAGTCATTGGCGCCAGCCAAACGCACTATTCGGCAAACCTCCCTAGGAAGGATATTGGAAGCAACGGAGACGACGCCCTCCGCGCCGACGGCCATGAAGGCCAGCGTGAGCGAATCGTCGCCGCTGAGCACCGTGAGGTCACGCCCCAGCTCCTGCTTCAATTGATCGACGCGATCGACAGAGCCGCCGGCCTCCTTGATCCACGCGACGTGGCGGTATCGGCCGCGCAAGCGCGCGACCACGTCCACCCCGATCTCAATGCCACATCGGCCGGGGATTGAATACAGGATGATTGGGCGGTCCGTGGCGTCGGCGACCGCACAGAAATGCTGAAAGAGTCCCTCCTGGCTGGGCTTGTTGTAGTAGGGGGCCACAACCAGCATTGCGTCGGATCCAGCTTCATGCGCCTGCCGAGTGAGCAGCACGGCCTCCCGGGTGGAGTTAGAGCCGGTACCCGCGACCACGGGGACGCGCCCGCGTGCAGCGTCGATAACGGTCCGTATCACCTCAATGTGCTCATCATAATCAAGGGTGGGCGACTCCCCCGTGGTGCCCACAGGAACCAGCCCGTCGATGCCGCTTTTAACCTGAAACTCGACCAGCCGGCGCAGGTCTTCGTGGCAGACGGCGCCGTCGCGGAAGGGAGTGGCGAGAGCGGTCAGGGTTCCGGTGAGCGGTCGAGAGGGCATGCGTCGCGGGTAAGCTTTGCGAGCAAAGCAACGGCGCCCAACCTGTCGACTTTCCTTTTCGCGATGCCTGATCCCAGCGCCCCCCGCTGACGCCGTCTGGCTCGTCCTCGATCTCCTGCACCAAGCCGTGTCCGCGGGGCCCGGGATGTCATCCTCAAGTCGGGTAGGGGTGCATGCGTGCGGGTGGGGGGGGACGTTTGGCTTCATCACCACCCCACGCGGGCTATGGGCGGACGGGCATCTGGACGAGGTATAGGCCTTCCGGGAGGGAGGTTGCTGACGCCGCGAACTGGAGCTCCAAGCGCGATCTGCACCCTTTGTGTAAGGAAGGTTAGGTCACGAAGGCGGACGTCCTCTGGTACTCCCCAAATCCGGCGCAGTCGGAGATGAAGCGCCGAGAGATTTTCGTGTGCGGCTTTCCCCGGCGGGTAGTGTGCTCGCTTTCGAGCTTGGATTATCGGCGCGAGGGCGTTCCTATGACCGGCTTCCCACCATGGCACTGGCACTTCTCTTCGCCGGACAGGGAGCGCAGAAGGTTGGCATGGGCCGTACCCTTCGCTCCGCATCCCCGGCCGCCCGCGCACTTTACGCTGAGGCGGACGGAATCCTTGGTTGGGAACTTTCGCGCGTTTGTGAGGAGGGACCGGAGGCGGAGCTCATTGAGACCCGAGTCTGCCAGCCGGCGCTCTACGTGCATGGCTTGGCGACGCTCGCCGCCCTCCGCGAGGCTGGGCGCTTATCCCCGGCCGAGCCGACTGCGGCACTCGGACTCAGCCTCGGCGAACTCACGGCCTGCGCAGCCGCGGGAGTGTTCGATTTCGCCACCGGCCTGCGGATCGTCGCGGAGCGGGGTCGATTGATGCAGGAGGCTTGCGCGGCGAGCGCGGGCGCGATGGCGGCGGTAATCGGCGAGGAGCGGGAACGGGTGGCTCAACTCTGTCGCGACTGCGGGATCGAGGCGGCGAATTTTAACGCTCCGGGGCAGATCATCATCTCTGGTGAACGCGAGCGGGTGGCGGCGGCCGTGGTGGCCGCGCGGGCGCGCGGCATGAAGCGGGTGCTGCCGCTCAATGTCGCCGGGGCTTATCATTCGCGGCTAATGGAACCTGCGCGGGCGGCTTTCGCTCGGTTCCTTGCGCCAAAGACGTTCTACGCTCCGCGGTTTTCCCTCTACACCAACACCACCGGCCTGGCGATTTCCGATCCCGAGGCGATCAAGTCGGCGCTGATCGGTCAGATCGTCTCGCCCGTGCTCTGGGAAGATTGTGTCCGCGCCGCGGTCGCGGCCGGGGCGACCGGATTGTGGGAACTGGGGCCCGGCGGTGTCCTCGCGGGGCTGGCCCGGCGCACGGACAAGAT
>VHCI01000046.1 GCA_016871775.1 Verrucomicrobiota bacterium
CGAGGCCGGAAACGGCCAGCGCCCAGAGCGCGACGACGGAAGGTATAAACCGGGCAAGCCAAGGCATATCGCGATCGGCGGAAGCCCGCCCGCACCCAGCAACGGGAATGCCCGCCCGTCGCAGGGTTCTCACCCGGCCGTGACTGGCCCGTAACGTACGTGCCAATTCAGCGACGACGCTCCCTCGACCACTCGGGCCCATCCCCCTTCCAAGCGGCCCGCCGCGCGCATCGCGCCGGGGTAAAAAAACGCCCGCTCAAAGAGCGGGCGTAAAAACCGAGGGGAGCTAGGCTCAACCCCCAATTTTTGTGGCGGGAGGATGGAAGAGCATTCAGACGCCGGCCTCACGCGCAAGCCCCATTCTAAGATTTTTGCGCCGTCCCCTCCCCAGCCCTAGCGGCCCTCCTCGCGGCGAAAAAACCGGGGCCGCGGCGGGAGCCGCGGCCTCGGGCGGGGAATGAAACTCTGGCCCAGCCTCAGCTGGCCGTGGCTTCCTCGGGCTTCGGCTCGTCGACCGGGAGATCCGCGCCAAACGGCAGGGTGATCTTCAGCTGCTTGTAGGTCGGGAGACCGGTACCGGCCGGGATCAGGTGGCCCATAATCACGTTCTCCTTGAACCCGCGGAGGAGGTCGACCTTGCCTAGGGTCGAGGCGTCGGTCAGCACCCGCGTCGTTTCCTGGAAGGAGGCGGCGGAGATGAAGCTCTCGGTCTCGAGGGAGGCCTTGGTGATGCCCAGCAGAATCGGCTCGGCTTCCGCCGGCTTACCGCCCGCGGACTCGATCCGGCGGTTGTCCGCCAAGAAGGACGACCGGTCGACCTGCTCACCCCAGAAGTACTCCGAGTCACCCGGATCGGTGATGCGGACCTTGCGGAGCATCTGCCGGATGATGATCTCGATATGCTTGTCGTTGATGGTCACGCCCTGCAGGCGATAAACCTCCTGTACTTGGGAGATCAGGAAGTCATACAGAGCCGTCGGCCCGAGGATCTCGAGAATCTCGTGCGGATCCGCGGCGCCTTCGGTGAGGTGCTGCCCCTTGTGCACGACGTCGCCCTGCTGGACGATGATGTGCCGGCCGGTAGCGATCAGATGCTCCTCCTCTTGGGCGGTCTCCTCGTTCTTGACGACCAACTTGCGCTTGCCGCGGACCGTGCCCTCAAAGGACACGACGCCATCGATCCGGGACATTTCCGCGGCCTCCTTGGGCCGGCGGGCCTCGAAGAGCTCCGCGACCCGGGGCAAGCCACCGGTGATATCCTTCGTCTTGGAGGCTTGGCGGGGGGTCTTGGCGAGCAGGGCGCCAGGAGCAATGGTGTCGCCTTCGTTCACCGCGATCTGGGCGCCCACCGGGATGGAGTAGGCGGCCAGGAGCTTGCGCTTCCCGTCGCGGACCTCGATCTGGGGATTGAGGTCCTCCTTGTGCTCGATGACCACGGTGGCGATACGGCCGGAGGACTCGTCGAGCTCGCGCTTCACGGTCACTCCCGGGATCATATCCTTAAAGGAGAGGGTTCCCCCCTTCTCGGAGAGGACGGGGATGTTGTATGGGTCCCACTGCGCTAGAACGGCGCCCTTTTCGATCTTCTCGCCGTCGGCCACGTGGAGGAAGGATCCAACCACGATGTTATAGACCTCCAACTCCTTGTCCTCCGCGTCGAGAACCTGGATGGTGCCGGTCTTATTGAGCACAATCGATCCGCCGTCAGCGGTCTCCACGAGCCGGAGGCCGCGGTACTTGATCTTGCCGCTGGAGCGGACGCGGATTTCGGGCGTTTTGAAGCCGCCGGACGCGACGCCACCGATGTGGAAGGTCCGCATCGTCAGCTGCGTGCCGGGCTCGCCGATCGACTGGGCGGCGATGATGCCGACCGAATCGCCGATCTTCGCCACCTTGTTGGTGGCGGGATTGATGCCGTAGGACTTGGCGTCGATGCCTCCCTTGGCGGTGGACGTCAGGGGCGACATCACCTTGATGCGCTCGATGCCCAGCTCGTCGATCTGGGCGGCGCTCTCTTCGGTGATGAGATCCCCGGCCCCGATCAGGATCTCGGACGGGTTGATCGGGTTGATCACGTCGTCGCTGGAGAAGCGGCCGATAATGCGCTCCTTGAGGCCAACGATCTCGTCGTCACCCTCAAAGATCGCCTTCTTCCAGACGCCGTCGCGGCTGCCGCAATCCTCCTCGGCAATGATGACGTCCATCGCCACATCGCAAAGCTTGCGGGTGAGGTAGCCGGCGTCCGCCGTCTTCAGGGCGGTGTCGGCGAGGCCCTTGCGGGCGCCATGGGTCGAGATGAAATACTCGAGCACCGTGAGGCCCTCGCGGAACGAGGACAGGATGGGGCGCTCGATGATCTCGCCCGAGGGCTTGGCCATCAGGCCGCGGGTGCCGCACAGCTGGCGGACCTGCTGCTTGTTGCCGCGGGCGCCGGAGTCCATCATGATATACACCGGATTCACCTCGGGACGGCCCTCGTTGTTCTCCAGCTTGGAGAACACCTGCTTGGCGATCTGGTCGGTCGCGCCCGTCCAGATGTCGACCACCTTGTTGTAGCGCTCGCCGTCCGTGATAATGCCCTTGTGGAACTGGGTCTCCACCTCGGCGATCTTCTTCCGGGAATCGGAGACAATCTCCTTCTTCGAGTCCGGGATGATCATATCGTCGATGCCGATGGAGATACCCGCCTGGAAGGCGGTCTGGAAGCCAAGCTCCTTCAGGCGGTCGAGGGTCTCCACGGTGACGTGGTTGCCGGAGGTCTTGTAGGTGTTGAGGATCAGGTCGCCCAGCTTGCCCTTCGGCACCGGGAAGTTCACGAACCCGAGGGCCTTGGGCCAGATCTCGTTGAAGATCACGCGGCCGACCGTGGTCCGCAGGGTGCGGCGCTTCGGGTCACCGAAGACCGTCTCGCGGCCGAAGTCGGGATTCGGTACCTCGACCCAGCTGTGGACCTTGAGGGCACCGTCCGCCTTGGCGTACAGCACCTCCTGCAAGCCGCTCAGCAGCGGCACGCGCTCGCCCTTGGCCGGCTTCTTGCGCGGCTCAATGGTCAGGTAATAGGCGCCTAGGACGATATCCTGCGAGGGCGTCAGGATCGGCTTGCCCGAGGAAGGCGAGAAGATGTTCGAGGTGGCCATCATCAGGAGCTTGCACTCCATGATCGCCTCCAGAGACAGTGGCACGTGCACGGCCATCTGGTCGCCGTCGAAGTCCGCGTTGTACGCGGTGCAGACGAGCGGGTGGATGCGGATGGCCTCGCCCTCGATCAGGGTGGGCTCGAACGCTTGGATGGAGAGGCGGTGCAGGGTCGGCGCGCGGTTGAGCAGCACCGGGTGGCCCTTGGTCACCTCCTCCAGAATGTCCCACACCTCGGGGGACTTCTTCTCGATCATCTTGCGGGCGCCGCGCACGGTGTGCACGAACCCTAGCTCCTTCAGGCGGCGGATGATGAACGGCTCGAACAGCACCAGCGCCATCTTCTTGGGCAGGCCGCACTGGTTCAGCTTCAGCTCGGGACCGATCACGATCACCGAACGGCCGGAATAGTCCACGCGCTTGCCCAGCAGGTTCTGCCGGAAACGGCCTTGCTTGCCCTTCAGCATATCCGAAAGGGACTTCAGCGGGCGATTGCCCGCGCCGGTTACCGGACGGCCGTGGCGGCCATTGTCGAACAGGGCGTCCACCGCCTCCTGCAACATCCGCTTCTCGTTGTGGATGATGACGTCGGGCGTCTTCAGCTGCATCAGATTCCGCAGGCGGTTGTTGCGGTTGATGACGCGGCGGTAGAGGTCGTTCAGGTCGGACGTCGCGAAACGCCCGCCCTCGAGGGGCACCAGCGGACGCAGGTCCGGCGGGATCACCGGCAGCACCTCGAGCACCATCCACTCGGGACGGCTCTTGGACTGGATGAACCCCTGGATGACCTTCAGACGCTTGGAGAGCTTCTTCTTGATCTGCTTCGACTTGGTCGCGCGCATCTGCTCCTGCAGCTCGGCGACGGTGGCCTCCATATCGGTCTTGACCAAGGCATCGCGCACCGCCTCAGCGCCCATCTTGGCGACAAACGAATCATCACCGTACTCGTCTAGGGCCTGCCGGTACTCGTTGTCGGTCAGCAGCTGGCGGGGCTCGAGCGGGGTCTTACCTGGATCGATCACCATGTAGTTCTCGTAATAGATGACCCGCTCCAGGGAGCGCGCCGTCATATCAAGCAACAGGCCGAGGCGGCTGGGCATCGACTTGAGGAACCAGATGTGAGCCACCGGCACCGCCAACTCGATGTGGCCCATCCGCTCGCGGCGGACGCGGGCGATCGTCACCTCGACGCCGCAGCGATCGCACACCACATCCTTGTACTTGATGCGCTTGTACTTGCCGCAAGCGCACTCGTAATCGCGAACCGGGCCGAAGATCTTCTGGCAGAAGAGGCCGCCCGGCTCGGGCTTGAAGGTGCGGTAGTTGATCGTCTCCGGGTTCTTCACCTCGCCCTTCGACCACTTGCGGATGGTCTCGGGGGAAGCGACGGTGATGGACACGCAGTCGAACGCGCTCTCCTCCAAGCCGATGGCCTCGCGGGCCTGATCGCGGGATGTGGCGGCGGTCTCGTTGGGTTGAATCATTTTGGTGTCTCCCTAGATGTTGGTTGAGTGGCCAAAGCCGGCGCTCAGGCGCCAAAGCTGAGGGCATCGCGCTTCTGCAGCTTGATGTCGAGGCCGAGGGACTGGATTTCCTTGATCAGAACGTTAAAGGACTCCGGCGTGCCAGCCTGAAGGGTGTTGTCACCCTTGACCAGCGACTCGTAGATCTTCGTGCGGCCTTGGACGTCGTCCGATTTGACGGTGAGGAGCTCCTGCAGGGTATGGGCCGCGCCATAGGCCTCCAAGGCCCACACTTCCATTTCGCCGAAGCGCTGGCCGCCGTACTGCGCCTTGCCGCCCAGCGGCTGCTGGGTGACGAGGGAATAGGGTCCGACCGCCCGGGCGTGGATCTTGTGGGAGACCAGGTGGTTGAGCTTCATCATATAAATGTAACCCACAACGACCTCCTGATCGATCTTCTCGCCGGTGCGCCCGTCCATCAGGGTGCTCTTACCGGAGGACGGCAGCTTGGCGTCCTTCAGGTAATCGCGCACCTTCTTCTCCGGAATGCCGTCGAAGACGGGGGTCGCGACCTTAATGCCCAGCTTCTTGCAGGCCCACCCCAGATGAGTCTCGAGCACTTGGCCCACGTTCATGCGGGAAGGCACGCCCAGCGGGTTTAGGCAGATCTCGACGGGGGTTCCGTCCGGCAGGAACGGCATATCCTCCTCCGGCACGATCTTGGCGACGACGCCCTTGTTGCCGTGGCGGCCAGCCATCTTGTCGCCGACCTCCAGCTTCTGCTTGGTGGCGATGAAGACCTTGACCTGCTTGATCGCGCCGTCGGCCGAGCCTTCGCCGGCCTCGATGGCGGTGATCTTGCGCTCCCGATCCGTTTCCAGCTCATCGAACTTGGTCTGGTACGAGCCGATGATCTCCATGATTTTGATGCGGACCGGCGAGGGGTCGATCTGCACGTGCTTGGAGACCGCCGCCAGCTTGCGCAGCAGCGTCTTGGTGATCTTGCGATTGGCCGGGATGATGATCTCCCCGGTCTCGCCGTTCACCACGTCCAGCGGAATCTTCTCGCCCAGCAGGATGTTTGAGAGGGACTCGGTCAGTCCCTCGCGGAGCTTGTCCATCTGGGTCTTGAACTCCTCCTGGATCTGCTTGGCCTGGCGACGACGATCGGACGGGGACAGCTTCTCCTCTTGGTTGTCGATCCGGGAGGACACCTTTACGTCCATAATGATGCCGGCCACCCCCGAGGGGACGATCAGCGAGGTGTCCTTCACGTCGGCCGCCTTCTCGCCGAAGATGGCGCGGAGGAGCTTCTCCTCCGGGGCCAGCTCGGTCTCGGACTTGGGGGTAATCTTGCCGACAAGGATGTCCCCGGGCTTCACCTCCGCACCGATGCGGATGACCCCGTTGTGGTCGAGGTTCTTGAGGGCTTCCTCACCCACGTTCGGGATGTCCCGGGTGATCTCCTCGGGCCCGAGCTTGGTGTCGCGGGCGGTGACCTCGAACTCCTGGATGTGGATCGAGGTGAAGATGTCCTCGCGGAGCACCTTCTCGGAGATGAGGATCGCGTCCTCGAAGTTATAGCCGTTCCAAGGCATGAACGCCACAAGGACGTTCCGGCCCAGCGCCATCTCGCCTTGGTCGGTCGAGGGTCCGTCGGCGATGATCTGGCCGGCCTTCACCTTCTGGCCCTCGCGGACGATCGGCTTCTGGTTGAAGCAGGTGCCCGCGTTCGAGCGCATGAACTTGCGCAGCTCGTACACGTGCACGTGGCTCTTCGGGTCGTGCCGCACCGAACGAGGCAGCTCGCCGTCCTTGGTGACCACGATGCGCTTGGCATCGACCGAGGCCACGATCCCGGCCGCCTCGGCCACGACCACGATCTTCGAGTCGCGGGCCACCCGCTCCTCGATACCCGTGCCGACAAAGGGAGCCTCCGCCTGCAGCAGTGGCACGCCCTGGCGTTGCATGTTCGCACCCATCAGGGCGCGGTTGGCGTCGTCGTGCTCAAGGAAGGGGATCATCCCCGCTGCGATCGAGATGACCTGCTTGGGCGAGACGTCCATCAGGTGGACCTCCGCGGGCGGCACCTCGAGGAAGTTGCCATCCTGCCGGACGGTCACCTTGCCCACAAAGTGACCCTTCTCGTCGATCTCGGCGTTCGCCTGCGCGATCACCTTGGCCTCTTCCTGGTCCGCCGTCAGGTACTCGATCTTGTCGGTGACGCGGCCGTCCTTGACCACCCGGTAAGGGGTCTCAATGAAGCCGAACTCGTTCACCCGGGCATAGGTGGACAAGGAATTGATCAGGCCGATGTTCGGACCTTCGGGGGTCTCGATCGGGCAGATGCGGCCATAGTGCGAAGGATGCACGTCGCGGACCTCGAAGCCGGCGCGCTCACGGTTCAGACCACCGGGCCCGAGGGCGGAGAGGCGGCGCTTGTGCGTTACCTCGGCCAGCGGGTTGATCTGGTCCATGAACTGCGACAGCTGGCTGCGGGCGAAGAAGTCGCGGATGACGGTGGTCAACGCCTTAGGGTTGATCAGCTTCTGCGGGGTGATCGAGTCGACGCTCTGGTCGTACATCGTCATTCGCTCGCGGACCAGCCGCTCCGTGCGGCTGAGGCCCACGCGGCACTGATTGGCGAGCAGCTCGCCCACGGTGCGCACGCGGCGGGAACCGAGGTGATCGATGTCATCGACCACACCCACGCCCCGCTTCAGGCGGACAAGGTACTTGGTCGCGGCGACCACGTCCGCGCTCTCCAGGATTCGCTGCTCTAGATCGGCCTTCAGACCAAGCTTCTGATTGACCTTGTAGCGGCCGACGCGGCCAAGGTCGTAACGCTTGGGATCGAAAAACAGGCGCTTGAGCAGGGCCTTGGCGTTGGCGGTCGTCGGCGGCTCGCCCGGACGCAGGCGCTTGTAGATCTCCTTGAGCGCCTCCTCCTCGTTGCGGGTCGGGTCCTTCTTCAGGGCCCGGATGATCGCACCCTCGTCCACCGAGGTGTCGATGACCCGGAGGGTCGCAATGTCGTGCTTCTCGAAGGTGCGGACGATCGCCTTGGTCAGCGGCTCGAAGGCCCGGGCGAGCACCACGCCCTTCTGCGCGTCAATGGCATCCTCCACGAGCACCAAGGTGGAGACATTCTCCATATCCAGCGCCTTGGAGACGCGAAGATCCCTGATCTCGTAGAACAGGTTCAGGAGGTCGATGTCCGAGCTGTAGCCGACCGCGCGGAGCAGGGTCGTGATGAGGAACTTCCGGCGGCGGCGACGGCGATCGAGGTAGACGTAGAGCAGGTCGTTGTTGTCGAACTGGACCTCGAGCCAGGTGCCGCGGTCGGGGATGATGCGGAAGGAATGCAACGGCTTGCCGTTCGGATGGAGCGCCACCTCGAAAGCGATGCCAGGGGAGCGGTGCAGCTGGGACACCACGACGCGCTCGGCGCCATTGATGATGAAGGAGCCGCGTTCCGTCACCATCGGGATCTCCCCCATGTAGATGTCCTCGTCCTTGATGAAATCCTCCTCACGCAACCGCAGCTTCACATACAACGGCACGGAATAGGTGATCCCCTCGCGGAGGCACTCGAGCTCGGAATTCTTCGCATCCCCCAGCGTATAGGAGACGTACTCCAGCGTCAGCCGCTCGTCGTACGAAAGAATCGGGAACACCTCGCGGAACACCGCCTCAAGCCCCTGCGGCTTGCGCTGCTTTTCCGGCACGCCCTTCTGCAGGAAGTCGAGATACGACGTGATCTGGATCTCGATGAGGTTCGGCGGCTGGATCACTTCGCGGAGCTTGCCGAAGTTGACGCGGTCGAGGTGGTTACGGTCGGCCATGGGAGTTTCCCGTAAGGGGAGAAAAGGACGGAGGGAAGCGGACGGGCGCGGACGGATGAAACGCACTAAGCTGGGAAAGGACAGGCCGCGGAACTCCCGCAGCCTGTCCCGAAAAAAACGTAGATTGGGCGGGGAAGGTCGCCAAGCCGAGCGGGATTACTTGAGTTCGACCTTGGCGCCGGCCGCCTCGAGCTTCTTTTTGATTTCCTCGGCCTCGGCCTTGGGGGCATTCTCCTTAACTGGCTTCGGGGCGCCCTCGACCAGGTCCTTGGCCTCCTTGAGGCCTAGGCCCGTGACCGCACGGACTTCCTTAATGACACCAATCTTGTTCGCGCCGGCATCCTTGAGGATGACGGTGAACTCGGTCTGCGCCTCGGCCGCGGGAGCGGCGGCGGCACCCGCGGCACCGCCCGCAGGGGGGGCGGCGACGGCAGCGGCGGCAGAGACGCCCCACTTGCCCTCGAGGTCCTTGACCAGCGCGGCGAGTTCGAGAACCGACTGGCCCGAAAGCCACTCGATGACTTGATCTTTGGTGATGTTGCTCATGGTAACGGCTCCTGAAACCGGCTAGCGGCGCGGGAAGGCGCACGTTTAAGAGACGTATCTCCTAGCCGATTCGTGGATGGTGATGTTCCGCCCCCGCCGACAGGGCCGGCGCAGACGGGAAAGGGATTGGGAAGGAAGGACGGGGAACGCCTCGGGCCTGGAGGGCTCAGGCGGCGGGAGCAGCGGGCTGCTCCCTCTTGACCTTGGCGTCCAGCACGCGGACGAACGCAGCCGCATTACTGGACAACAGGCCTAGGAACTGGGCGCGCAGCGCATCGAAAGACGGCAGCTCCGCGATCTTGAGCAAGTCGCCGCGCGAGACCAGCTTGCGGTCCAGCACGCCCAGCTTGATGTCGAGCTTCTGCTTGTCCTCGAAGAACCTCTTCAGGATTTTCGCCACGCCCGCCGAATTGCGACCGCCGACGATGACCGCCGTCGGCCCCGTCAGCGCGGTCTCGACGTCCGGCAGGCCCAGAGCCTTGGCCGCGACCCGAAGCGAGCTGTTCTTCACCACGTGGAACTCGGCATTCTCCTTGGCCAGCAGCTTGCGCAGGTCCGCCGTGTCCGCGACCGTCACCTTCGTGAAATTCGCCAAGATGACGTAGTCACTCTTCTTGAGGTGGGAGTCGACCTCCGCGATCAGGTATTGTTTTTCGGCTCTCATAGTCAGTGACCTTAATACTTGGAAAATTCAGTGGAAGCAACCTTCACCGCCGGGCTCATGCTCGACGACAGGGTGACCGACTTGATGAACTGGCCGCCCTTAAAGGTATTCGGCTTCGCCTTGCCCACGGCCTCCAGCACCGCGGAGGCGTTCTCAAGGATCTGCACGGGGGTGAAGGAACGCTTGCCCACGCCGACTCCGATATTTGCGGTCTTGTCCATCTTGAACTCCACTCGCCCGGCCTTCACCGCCTTGATGCCAGCAGCGACGTCGTCCGTCACGGTACCCGCCTTCGGGTTCGGCATCAGGCCCTTAGGACCGAGCACGCGCGCCAACGTGCGCACCTGCTTCATCGCCTCGGTGGTCGCAATCGCCACATCAAAGTCCAGCCAGCCCTCGTTCACCTTCTGCATCATCTCCTGCAGGCCAGCGAACTCCGCCCCGGCGGCCAGCGCCTTGGCGGCGTCGTCCGTGAAGACGAGTACGCGGACCTTCTTACCGGAGCCGTTTGGCAGCGGGGTCGTCCCACGAACGTTTTGCTCCCCGGAGGTGGCGTCCACCCCGAGGTGGAACGAAAGCTCGACGGTCTCGTCGAACTTGGCCTTGGGAAACTTGACCAGGATCTCCACCGCTTCCTTCAGCGGATACTCCTTGGCCAGATCGGCGACCTTGACGGCGCCTTGGTAACGCTTGCTGTACTTCTTCGGCATGGTTGGGTGCGGTGCGAACGTCCCGGCGGGACTCCCGCGATGGGTTGGAAACGGGCCCCGGACTCGCGCCCGGGGCAAAAACTCAGTCGACGACCTCGATGCCCATATTCCGGGCGGTGCCCGCGATCACCTTGATCCCTGCGTCGGGGGTGGTCGCGTTCAGGTCGGCCTTCTTAATGTTGTAGATCTCCAGCAGCTGCTTGCGAGTGACCTTGCCCACCTTGTCCTGGTTCGGCCTAGCCGAACCGCTGGCAATGTTCGCTGCCTTCTTCAGGAGGACGGACGCCGGCGGGGACTTGAGGATGAACGTGAAGCTCTTGTCGGAAAAGACCGTGATGACCACCGGAAGAATCATCCCGTTCTGATCCTTGGTGCGGGCGTTGAACTCCTTGCAGAACGCCATAATGTTGACGCCTTGGGCGCCGAGCGCTGGACCGACCGGGGGGGCGGGATTGGCGGCGCCGGCAGGTAGCTGGAGTCGGATGTATCCTTGGATCTTCTTGGCCATAGGAGGGCGGGGAATTACGTTTCGATTAAAAAGGGGGAGAACCGGTCACTCAGTCATCCGCTGGACCTGCCAGTATTCGAGCTCGACGGGCGTGAATCGGCCGAAGATCGAGACAGAGACGCGTAGCTTACCCCGCTCGGGGTCAACCTCGTCGATGCGGCCCGTCAGCGAGGCGAAGGCGCCATCGGTGATCTTAACCTCTTCACCGACGTTATACTGCACCTTCGGAACCTCCTTGCCGCTGGCGGCCTCGATCCGGGCGTAGATCTCATCGACGTCCGCCTGCCGCAGCGCCGAGGGGCGATCGCCGCCCACGAAACCAATGACCCCGGATGCCTCCTTGACGAAATACCAAGGCTTGTTGATCAGCTTGCCATCCTCCCCGTAGAGGCGGCCATGCAGGAACACGTAACCAGGATACAGCTTGCGGACCTTCGTGCTCTTCTTGCCCCCCTTGACTTCCGAGACCACCTCGGTGGGCAACAGCACCTCGAAGAGAAAATCATCGAGCTCCTCGGGCTTCTTGAACTTCTCGATGTAGGTCTTAACCTTGTTTTCCTGGCCGGAGAGCGTGTGCACCGCGAACCATTGGGCTCCGGCCGGAGAGGTGGAAGGGGCGGGCATTGGGGATGGCTCAGCTGACGAGGTCCGTGAACAGGATCACGACCTGCGTGAGCGAGAAGTCACTGATGCTGGTGAAGATCCCCATGATGATCGCCGCCACGATCACCACGATGGTGGAGTCGCGCAGCTCGCTCTTGGTCGGCCAAGTAGCCTTTTGGAGTTCACCCACCATCTCGCCAATGAAGAGACGGGTGCTACGGAAAGGATTTTTCATGCGGAAAGATGGCAGGCGCGGAGGGAATCGAACCCCCAACCAACGGTTTTGGAGACCGCTACTCTACCAATTGAGCTACGCGCCTATGGTTGGTCCTTTTAGACGACGCAGCCGAGACATCCGGAGATGCCTCGGCGAGACGTCGGGAGGGTTTCGCCTCGCGGTTTATTCGATGATGTCCGTGATGCGACCCGCCCCGATGGTGCGGCCACCCTCGCGGATCGCGAACTTCTGGGTCTTTTCCATCGCGATCGGCACGATCAGCTCGATCTCCACCGCGACATTGTCGCCCGGCATAATCATCTCGACGCCCTTCGGCAGGTTGACGATCCCGGTCACATCCGTCGTCCGGAAGTAGAACTGCGGGCGGTACCCGTTGAAGAACGGCGTGTGGCGACCGCCCTCGTCCTTCGAGAGAACGTAGATTTCGGACTTGGCCTTCTTATGCGGGTTGATCGACTTAGGGGCCGCCAAGACCTGGCCGCGCTCGATGCCGTCCTTCTCAATGCCGCGCAGCAGGATACCGACGTTGTCGCCCGCCTGACCACTATCCAGCAGCTTTCGGAACATCTCGATGCCGGTCACGACCGAAGTCACGGTATCGCGCAGGCCGACGATTTCGACGGTGTCGTTCACCTTCACCACGCCGCGCTCGATCCGACCGGTGGCGACGGTGCCACGGCCAGTGATCGAGAAGACGTCCTCGACGGACATCAGGAACGGCTTGTCCATCTCGCGCGCCGGCTCCGGAATGTCATTATCGATCGCGGCCATCAGCTCGGCGATAGCCTTTTCACCCACGGGAGTGCCGGCCAGCGCCGCCGTGGCGGAACCGCGCACGATGGTGGCGGTGTCACCCGGGAACTGGTACTTGGTCAGCAGCTCGCGGATTTCCATCTCGACGAGATCGAGGAGCTCCTTGTCTTCGAGCAGGTCGACCTTGTTCAGGAAGACCACGATCTTCGGCACGCCGACCTGGCGGGCTAGGAGAATATGCTCGCGGGTCTGCGGCATCGGGCCGTCAGCCGCCGAAACCACCAGGATCGCGCCGTCCATCTGGGCGGCACCGGTGATCATGTTCTTCACGAAGTCGGCGTGGCCCGGGCAGTCGACGTGCGCGTAGTGGCGCTTGTCCGACTCGTACTCGACGTGCGCCACCGAGATCGTCACGATTTTCGAGGCGTCCCGCACGGTGCCTCCCTTAGCGATGTCCGCGTACGTCTTCACCTCGGCCAGCCCCTTGCGGGCCTGGCACGCGAGGATTGAGGTCGTCAGCGTCGTTTTGCCGTGATCGACGTGGCCGATCGTGCCGACGTTCACGTGCGGTTTCTTGCGTTCGAATGAGGCTTTAGCCATGGGAGACGGGTGTTTGGGTGATGATTGAAGACGGACTGGCTGGCTTCGCGGTTTAACGTCGGGAAAACCAATGCGACGCTTATCCTAACCTGGAGCCCAGAAACGGATTTGAACCGTCGACCTCCCCCTTACCAAGGGGGTGCTCTACCAACTGAGCTATCTGGGCGAAAAGAATGTGGGAAAAAACGAAAAGAGTCGGAAAGGGTGCTACCGGCCCTCGGTACCGTCAACAGCAAATTCGTCGGATGCACCACTTTCGGACTCACGGGCCCACCACCACCCGGTAAACCCCCGGCGCCAACCGCTCCCCCAGCCGAAAAACCTGCCGCAACTGCCGCCGGAAATGGACGTCCACCTCCTCCACCCGGGAGCTCTCCGTGACGACCAGCGGCCCCGCCAAGCCCGCCACGTCGACGATCGCGAGCAACTCAAGCGGCTCCCAATCCTTGCCCCCCGGCGGCGCGAGGGTGTCCGGCAACTCCGCCGAGAGCGCGCGCTCCCCGGTCCCCGCCACGAGGACCTCGAGCAACCCACCCCGCGGCGGCTCTGGGACCAGCTTCCGACTCTCCCGTCCCAACCCCACTGGCGCCACCTCCGTGCCATCCGCCTCCAGGGTCATCCGAGCCTCCACCCGCTCCACTGGTCTACCCCCCATCGTTGCCACCGGCGGCAGCCACCGCCGCAGCGCCGCCTCGCCCTCCCCATAGATTAGTCGCACGGGAACCTCATCCAAAAGAGACCGCCCCGCCTCCCGCCGCGGCTCCGGCGCCCGCGCATTGACCGGCGTCGGCAAAAACAGCGGCCGCAAATCCCGGATGCTCGCCTCGTCCCGCAGGAATCCATCCGCCTCCGCGGAGCGCGCCAGCCGCACCGGCGCCGGCGCTACCCCCTTACCGGGCGCCGGCAGGGGATCGAGGCCCCGGATCACGAGCAGGCCCGCGCCCACAAGCGCGGCCGCCACCAGCACCGCCAGCGACCAGTGGCGCACCCGGGGCCCGAACTGTTGCGCGCACGCCGGTTTCACTTGCGACCCACGGGTTCGCCCGCCGCCCAGATCATCTCGAAGCTCGCCTCCCGCGCCAAACTCGCCACCTCCGCCAGAACGTCCGCAGCCACGTCGGTCCCCGCCCGCACTAGTAACAGCGGCTGCGGGGTCACCCGCGCCTGCGCCCGCAGCCACTCGCCCAGCTCCGGCAGCTTGCGCAAGCCGTCGGGGATGAAGATCTGCCCGGAACTGATGATGGTCACGACGTGTGTCGCCGGCCGCGCCCCCGCTTCCGCACCCACCACCCGCGGGAGCCGGAAATCCACCGCGACCCCCGGAGCGAGCACAAAGCGGGACCCGAAGATCGCGAAGAACAGCGCCAGCAACCCCGCCGCCGCCAGGTACAAAGCGACCGGCGCCGCCGGCGGCGGCCGCAACCGCGAGGCCAGATCCAACGGCCGCGCGATCACCGGCTCCCCTCCCCCGTCCCCCCCGCCGCCACGCCCGCGCCCTGATACTCGGTCACGAGGTACCGCAGGATCTCGTTCCCCGACCATTCGAGGTCGTGGGTGATCGCCCGCACCCGCGCCGACAGGAAATGATGCGCCACCAGCGCCGGAATGCCCACCAGCAGACCTCCGCCGGTCGCCAACAGCGCCTGCCACATCCCCCGCGACAACCCCGCCGCCATCGCGTAATTGCCGCCCTGCTCGAAGGCCTGGAAGGTCCCCGCCATTCCCAGCACGGTCCCCAAAATGCCCACCAACGGCGACACCTGCGCGATCGCCCCAAGCGCCCCGATCCGCCGCTCCAGCAAGGGCAGCTCCAGCAACGCCGCCTCCTGCACCCGGAACCGCAGTTTCTCCTCGGGCTCCCCCGCGTGCAGCAGCGCCACCTTCACGACCGCTGCCACCGGACCCGGCGTCTCCTCGCACACGGTCAACGCCTCGACAAGGCGCCGCTTGGCCAGAATGTTCCGAATGCCCTCCAGAAACTCCCGCGCCCGGATCTGCCCCCGGTGCAAAAACAACAGGCGCTCCACAAAGACCGTCACGGCCAGCACCGCCAGCCCGGCCAGCACCAGCAGCATCGGACCGCCACGCGCGAGCAAACTGAGGTCAGGACCGGACATAAGTGGGAAGCCTTGGCGCGGGTCGCCGCACGGCAAACCTGAAAGCAACCGCGCTCACCGCCGCGCGCCTCCGCCCAACTGCTCCAGCCGCGCCCGCGCGATCGACTCGCCCGCCGGCAACCGCTGGTCCAACAGCAACTCGTACGCCCGCCGCGCCTCATCGGTGCGCCCCAGCCGCTCCAGCGCCTCACCCAGTTCCCGAAGGGTCCGCGCCAGCCAGTACGGCCGCGTCGCGCCCGGCTCAAAGAGCCCCGCCTCCTCTCGCAGGTTCGGCTGGATCACATCCCGCCACCAAACCGCGATCGCCTCCTCCACCCGCCCCCGCCGCGCCAGCAGCAGGCCCAGCTTGTGCCCCGCCTCCACCCGCACGTCCCGCGGCGCATCTACCCGGTCCCGCAACTGCTCGAACAACAGCTGCGCTACATCCGCATGCGTCGTGTCGGCCGCCGCGGACTGCGCGCTGTGGGTGTCCGCCAACGCCAGCTGCGCCAGCACCACATCCGGCCGCCTCGGGTAGCGATTGACGAGATCCTCGTATGCCCGCTGCGCCGCGGGAAAATCGTTCAGCTTGCGAAAGATGTTCCCCTGCCGCAGTCGCGCCGCAAACACCAGGTCCGGCTGGGTCGCCCCCGCCGGGCTGGCCACGAGCTCCTCGATGCGCTTGTTCGCCTCCTGCAGGTTCTCTGGTCGCCCCAAACGCTCCGCCAAAGTCGCCAGCCGGAACAATGCAAACGGCACGTAATCACTCGTCCGGTAGGCGGGATTGTCGGTCAGGCTGATCAGCCGGTTCCGGGCCTCGTCGATCTTGTCCTGATCCGCGAAATGCTCCGCCTCGGTGAGGAACGAGGACGCCGCCGCTTCGGATCCGGGATGCTCCGCGCGCAAGCGCCGCAAAGTTTCCAACGCCGCGGGCTCCCTCCCCAAGGCAAACTCCGCCCGCCCCCGCAGGAGCGCGGCCGTCGAGGTCAGTTCGGTCCGCAGCGCCGCCGGCAGCTCCGGCGCCGCCAACAGGGCCCCGCTCAACTCGACCGCCCGCTCCAGTTCCCCGGAATCATACGCCAGCCGCGCCTGGAGCCACGTCATCCGCACACGCAACTCCCCCGGCAGGCCGGGCGGCGGCGCCGCCCCAAGCAGGCGATTCACGCGCCCATAGGCCTCCCGCACGCCCGCCGTGCCCTCGGTCAACAGCGCCCGCGCTAGGCTCCACTCCGCCCGCCAGCGGTTCTCGGCATCGAAAGCCGGATCGGCCGCCAGTTCGTCAAGCACGCGCCCCGCCTCGCCCGAACCCGCCCGGATCTCCGCCAACACCCGCTGCAGCATCAGGCCACCCCAGCGCTCCGCCGGAATGCCCGCCGTCCGCGCGCGCACCACCGCCGCATAGGCAGCCGCCGCCCCCCGGTAATCCGCCCGGTCCGCCGAAGCCAGCCCGGCCCGGAACCACGCCTCAGCCTCCAGCAGCGCCAGCGCCGCCTCCCCGTCACCCGCTGGCCCCTGCACCCGCAGCTCCGTCCGGGTCCGCTGCGCGAAGTCCGCCGCCAGCCGGTAACGCCGCTGCTCCCACGCCGACTGGGTCAGGACGCCCACGGCGTGAACCCGTAGCGGGGACAGCGGAAACTGCCGCAGGAGCGCGTTCGCATCCTCTTCCGCGGTCGCGAAATCCCGCTCCAGCAGCGCCAGCTGGGCCCGAAAGTAGAGGAGGCTCTCCTTGATCGGATGATCCGGCCGCGCCTCCAGCAGGCGATTCAGGAGGGCCCGGAACTGCGCCCGCTCCGGTTCCGCCCCTGATTCCGCCGCCAGGACCTGCAGGGCCTGCCGCTGGCGCAGAGGATCGTGTCCCGACTCCAACAGCTGGCCCAAGGCATTGCGGCCCGCGCCCGTCCGGGACTTGTCGCCGATTAAGCCCAGCACCAGCCGCAACTTGTCCCACCAAACGCGCTCCGCCCGCGGCAGGCCGACGAGCACGCCTTGCAGGAATGTGACCGCCTGCCCCTTCTGGCCCACGGCGTCCAAGGCCAACGAATAGGTCTGGGCAAAGCCGTAGCCGAGCGCGGAGCCCTGCTGGCGTTCGTAGTTCTCGCGCATCGCCTTCAGGTCGGCCTCGCGCGGGGCGCCCAAGCGCAGGCGCAGGGTTTCCGCGGCCAGTTGGAACCGCGCCCGCGCCAGCTCGTTCGGGGCCGCCTGCTCGGCGCGGCGGTAAAACTCGTTCGCCCGCGCAAACTCCCCCGCCCGGGCCAGATCAACCAGCTCGCCCTGCAGGAACCACCACCAGGCACGGTCGCCCGCTGGCAGGTCAGCCTCCCGCACCGCCGTTACCGCGGCCCGCGCCGCCTCCAACCGCCGCAGCTGGCTGGCTGCCAAGCCAGCGCGCAACTGCCACGCGGAGCCGCGCGCGCCCTGGTACTCCTCCAACACCGGCAGCGCCTCCTCAGCCCGCCCCGCGTCGATCAGCGCAGTCGCCAAGGCGAGGGTCAGGCCGTCGGAATCCGCCGCATCCGCGGTACGCAGGCGCCGGTACAAGTCCGCCGCGACCCCGGGCAGGCCGAGGTCCTGGGCCCGACGCGCCGCGGCTAGCGCAAGGCCAGATTCCGCGCCCGCGCCGCCGCCGACCGGGTTCGCCAAGGGCACGGGGGGCACGATCCCGGGCGTCGCCCGCGGCTCCCCCGCGCCCCCGGCGATGGCGAGGGCAAGCAGGGGAATGATGAGGCGCAGGGGCGTCACGGCTCCGGACCTTGCGCCGCCACGGCGCGGCACGCAACCGCGATGTCAGGCGGACGCGGAATCCGGGCTCGCCACTGCGCCCCGCGGCGCCACGCTCCGCGGCCCGTCCTGATGACTATCGAGATTTTCACCTTGTGCGATTTCGCCGCCGACTACGGGGGCAAGCTGACCGTGGCCGGCAGCTTCGACAGCGTCTTCGCCCGGCAGGTCCCCGCGACGCATCCCCACTGCTGCCTCGCGGTGAAGATCCGCTTCCAAAAGTTCGAGGAAGGCCAGCGCCAGCTGCGCCTCGCGATCGTCGATGATGACGGCAAAGCGCTCTTGCCGCCGATCGACATCACCCTGCAGGTCCAGATGCCGGCGGACGCGGATTCGAACGCGATTCAGGTCGTGGCGAACATCGCCGGCCTCAAGCTGGACCAGTTCGGCGAGTACTCGATCGACCTCGCCCTGGATAGCCGCCACGAGGCGAGCGTGCCGCTGTACGTGCGCCGCGCGCCGGGCGCGAATTGAAAAGAAAGAGGAGCCCCGCCGCGGCGGGACACCGATGCAGCGAGGGTTCCAAGGCTGAGCCTCCGCCCCGCCCACCGGCCGAAACCGGCCGCCCGCCCCGAATCCTTCGATCCCCAAACTTCCCCGTTGCCCGCAGCGCATCACCGGCTTTGCCTTGCACTCACTCCTCGCTGAAACCCGCGCGCCGCGCGCGTCGTCTCCTCCCCAGCGTTCTCCGCCGGTACCCACTCGCCCCGCTCCCCGCTATGTCCCACGCCGCCGATTCCTCCGACCCGCTGACCCACCCGGACCACCCCTGCTGCGGCGTCTCGACCGACCTCGCGGACTACTTCCTCACCCGGAAGCAATTCCTCAACCGCGTCGGAATGGGGATGGGCGGACTCTCCCTTGCCCACCTGCTCAGCCCGGAGGACCTCCTCGCGGCACCCGCCAAGGGCGCGACCGGCCCCCTCTCCCCGAAGGCGCCGCACTTCGACGGCAAGGCTAAGGCCGTCATCCACATCTTCGCTCAGGGCGCTCCCTCCCACCTCGACACCTGGGACCCCAAGCCGACCCTTTCGCGGATGGACGGCAAGACGATCATCGGTAACGAGATCGCCCTCGGCTCGCCCTTCACCTTCCAGAAGTACGGCCAGAGCGGGCTCGAGGTCAGCAGCGCCTTCGCCCAGACCGCCGCCTACGCCGACGACCTCGCGGTCATCCGTTCGATGTGGACCGACATCCCGGCCCACGAGGTGGCCACGGTGTTTATGAACACCGGCTCGCTCCGCATTGCCAAGCCCAGCCTCGGCTCCTGGCTGGTCTACGGCCTCGGTACGGAGAACCAGAACCTCCCTGGCTTCATCGCCCTCCGCGGCGGCGGCCAGCCTCCGGGCGGCGCAACAAATTACCAGGCCGCCTTCCTCCCCGGCGTCTACCAAGGCACCAGCATCAACACGCAGGCCCCCTCGGTGCCGCAGATGATCCAGAACATCCGCAACACTTACGTCACCGCGAAGGAGCAGCGGCGCCAGCTGGACCTCATCCACCAGCTGAACGAGGTCCACGCCCGCAATCTCCAGCGTGACGCCGCACTGGAGACCCGCCTCGAGAGCTACGAGGTCGCGTTCCGAATGCAGGCCGAGTCGCTAGACGCCTTCGATATCAACAAGGAACCCGAGACCGTCCGCGCCGCCTACGGCAACAGCGAGCAGGGCAAGCAGCTCCTGATCGCCCGCCGCCTGATCGAGCGCGGGGTCCGGATGGTTCAGGTCTGGCACACCGGCTGGGACCATCACCAGCAGCTCGAGACCCGCCTCGGCAACAAGGCCCGCGAGATCGACCAGCCCCTCGCCGCCCTCCTAGGCGACCTGAAGCAGCGCGGCCTGCTCGACTCCACGCTCGTTGTCTGGGGCGGCGAATTCGGCCGCAAGTCCACCCGCGACCGTAACGGCTACGACAGCCCCGGCCGCGACCATAACGCCAAGGCCTTCTCGGTCGTGATGGCCGGCGGCGGCGTCAAGGGCGGCACCGTCCACGGCGCGACCGACGAATTCGGTTCCGCCGCGATCCAGGACAAGGTCCACCCGCACGACCTCCACGCCACGATCCTTCATTGCCTGGGTCTGAACCACGAGAAGCTCACCTACCGCTTTAACGGCCGCGATTTCCGCCTCACGGACGTCGCCGGCAACGTGGTCCGCAACATCCTCACCTGATCCGATGACCGTCGCCCTCCGTCTCCTCCCGCTGCTGGGCCTGTTGACCGGGGCGGCGCACGCGCTGCCGTCGCTGGCCACCCCGGCCCTTGCGCCGGCGGACCTGCAGTTCTTCGAGTCCAAGGTCCGCCCGATCCTCGCGAACAAGTGCTACTCGTGCCACAGCGCCAAGGCGGACCGCGTCCGCGGCGGCCTGCTGCTCGACACCCGCGAGGCCACGCTTGCCGGCGGCAACACCGGCCCTGCACTGGTCGCGGGCAAGCCGGACGAGTCCCTGCTGATCCAGGCCATCCGCTACACGGACCAGGACCTCCAGATGCCGCCCAAGGGCGAGAAGCTCTCCGACGAGGAGATCGCGGCCCTGACCGAATGGGTGCAGCGCGGCGCCCCCGATCCGCGGGTGAAGAAGGCTGGCGCGCCCGGCGGCACCTACGCGGGCACCGGACGCAGCCATTGGGCTTTCCAGCCGGTGAAGAAGCCGGCCCTGCCGGCCGTGCAGGACGAGGCCTGGGCCCGCACGCCCATTGATCGCTTCGTCCTCGCCAAGCTCGAGGCCAACGGGATGAAGCCCAACGCCCCAGCCGAGCGCGCGAACCTGATCCGCCGCCTGTACTTTGACCTCATCGGCCTGCCGCCCCACCCCGCGGAGGTGCAGAAGTTCGTCGCCGACACCTCTCCCAACGCCGTGGAGCAGCTGGTCGACCGCCTCCTCGCCACCCCACAGTACGGCGAGCACTGGGCCCGCTACTGGCTCGATATTGCCCGTTACTCGGACACCAAGGGTGACGCGGCCCGTCAGGAGGACAACCGCTTCGTCCACGCCTGGACCTACCGCGATTGGGTGATCAACGCCTTCAACGCGGATCTGCCCTACAATCAGTTCATCATCGCGCAGCTGGCCGGCGACCGCCTGCAGGCCGGGATCGAGAAGCGCGCCAAGGACAAGGGCGAAGCGGCCCCCGCCAATCGCGCGATGCTCCCCGCGCTCGGCTTCCTCACCCTCGGCAACCAGTTCAACGGCCGGAAGGACGACATCATCGGGGACCAGATCGACGTCACGACCAAGGCCTTCCTCGGCCTGACCGTCACCTGCGCCCGCTGCCACGACCACAAGTTCGATCCGGTCTCCATCAAGGACTACTATTCCCTGTATGGCGTGTTCGCGAACACCTCCGTGCCCGAGGTGCTGCCGCCGATCGCCGCGACCGTGCCCAAGACGGACGACTACCTGGACTACCTCGAGAAGACGGCCGCCTTGGACAAGCGGGCGGCCGAACTGAAGGAGCAGCAGGCCGAGCTGCGCCGGGCCACCGCGGGCAAGGGCAAGGCCAAGGGCCCCGCCCCGAAGGTCGATCCCGGCCTGCGCCAGCGCCTGCAGCGGATGGAGCGCGAGCTGCACCGCGACATCGCCGACCTCGAGACCAAGCATCCCGGCGCTCCCGCCCGGGCCAACATCCTCGTCGATGCGCCCAAGCCGCGCGACTATCCGGTGCTGCTCCGCGGTGAGCTCCAGAACCGGGGCGACATCGTCCCGCGGCGCTTCCTCGAAATCCTCTCACCGGACCCGAAGAAGCGGCCCGAGTGGACGGAAGGCTCCGGGCGCTGGCAGCTCGCGATGGCCATCGCCGACCCCAAGAATCCCCTCACCGCCCGCGTGATCGTAAACCGGATGTGGCAGCAGCACTGGGGACAGGGTTTCGTGTCCACGCCCGACGACCTCGGCAATATGTCCGCCCCGCCGACCCACCCCGAGTTGCTCGACTGGCTGGCCGCGACCTTCGTCGAGGAGGGCTGGTCCCTGAAGAAGCTCCACCGGCAGATCGTCCTCAGCAACGCCTACCAGCAGAGCACGCAGACCAATCCCGCCTACGCGGAGAAGGACCCCAACAACAAGCTGCTCTGGCGCTACAATCTCCGCCGGATGGATTTCGAGGAGCTGCACGACGCCCTGCTGGCGATCGCCGGCGAGTTGGACCGCACCTATGGCGGTAAGCCCGTGGCCATCAGCAGCGAGGGCTTCGCCAAGCGGCGCGCCGTCTACACCATCATCGACCGCACCAATCCCCCGGAGTTGCTCACCCAGTTCGACTTCCCCAGCCCGGATGTCGCTACCGGCCGCCGCCACGAGACCCTCGTGCCGCAGCAGGCCCTTTTTCTGATGAACAGCCCGATGGTCATCGAGACCGCCCGCAAGCTGGTCGACCGGCCGGCCTTCGCGGAACTCAAGTCGGACCAGGACCGCGTCACCCTCCTCTACCTGGCCATCTTCCAGCGCTGGCCGACGCGCCGGGAGGTCGACCTCGGGCTCCAGTACGTGGCGTCCAATCCGGGCGGCGCGGACGTGAAGCTGACCGCCGACCAGCCCGCCCCCAAGATCAGCGCGAAGGATGCGGCCAAGGCGAAAAAGGCGGCCCCAAAGGGCGCGCCCAAGCAGCAGGGCCGCTTCAACACCCAGATCGGCGGCACCTACGAGAACCGCCTGCCGCTCGACGCTTGGGCCAAGCTCGCGCACGCCCTGTTCCAGACGAACGAGGCGATGTTCTACAACTGACCCGGCTTGCCGGACCGGCCGCGGCGGGCACGCTCGGGGCGATGAACCCCGGTGACACCCTGACGCGGCTCGCGGCGGACCTTGGCGCCTTCGAGGACCCGCAGGAGCGCCTCGCCTTTGTCGTGGACCGCGTGCGGCGCGTCCCGCCGCTGCCCCCGGCGGAGCGGATCGACGCCCACCGCGTGCCCGGGTGTATCTCGATCGTCTGGCTGACCGGTCGGCAGGAAGGCGGGCGCTGGACCTTCCGAGCGGACGCCGATTCGCCGGTGGTGCGCGGGCTGCTGTTGCTCCTGTGCGAGGTTTATGCGGGCGCCGAGACGGCCGCGATCGCTTCCTGCGGGCGGGATCCCTTGGCCGAACTGGGCCTGCTGCGGGACCTGTCCCCCACCCGCCGCAACGGGCTCGCGTCCGCCCTGGCCCGCCTCCGCGCCTTGGCGGCCGCGGGGGCTCCCGCTCACCCCTAGAATGCGATACGACGCCCACAATCACCTGCAGGACGACTGGCTGCGGCCGCATTGGGAGCGGATCGCGGCGGACCTGGAGGTGGCGGGGATTGGTGCGATGGTGGTCAATGGGACCTGCGAGGCCGATTGGCCGGTGGTGGCGGAGTTGGCGCGGCGTTTCCCGTGGGTGCGGCCGAGTTACGGGCTGCATCCGTGGGATGTGGGCAACGCGTCGCGAGGGTGGCGGGAGGCGCTGCAGCGCCGGTTGGACGCGGACCCGCGGGCGGCGGTGGGTGAGATCGGGCTGGATCGCTGGATTTTGGAGCGGGCGCGGCCGGATGATCCCCGGTTGGCGGGCCTGCGCCGGGCGTCCTTGGCGGAGCAGGACGAGGCGTTCCGGTGGCAACTGGCCCTGGCGGCGGAACGGGGCCGGCCGGCGAGCGTGCATTGCCTGGAGGCGTGGGGGGCGCTGAGCGCAGCGTTGGCGGAGACGCGGCGGCCGGCGGGGTTTTTGCTGCACGCCTATGGGGGGCCGGTGGAGCTGGTCGGGGTCTATGCGGCGCTGGGGGCGCACTTTTCGTTCAACGGGCACCGGTTGGGGGCGCCGGCGGGGAGTGCGCGGGCGGAGCGGTTCCAGGGGCTGGTACGGGCGTTCCCGGAGGAGCGGCTGTTGGTGGAGACGGACGCCCCGGCGATGCCTTTGCCGGCCGAGCGGCGGCGGTTTGCCCTGCCGGCGCGGGTGGATGGCACCGAGGTGGCCCACCCGGCGGATCTGGTGGCGGCGCAGGTGGGGCTGGCAGAGCTCCGCGGCGCGGAGCCGGCGGCCCTGGCGGTGCGTCTGGAGCGCAATTTCCACGCCCTCTTCGGCCCGGACCGGTAACATGGGGGGTTATTCCGATCGAACGACAATCGAGGGAGAATCGAACGAGAAGCGAAGGAGGATAGGAGGGACACTGAAGGCAGACGTTAGTCACGCCAGCAGCCGAGGCGGCAGGGCCACGCCACGGAGCGCCGCAAACTGGGTGGACGCGACGGCGGACCGGCGCTCGCAGCAGCGCCGGGTAAGCATAAGGTGCCTCAACGCAGGCGGAACTCGGCGCTGGCGGTCGCGGAGATGGTCTTCCCGAGGGTGCTCTGGTCGTTATTGCCCTCCCACGAGGTGGCGGTACCGACCAGCGGGTTCATCTGCACGACCCCCGGCCGCGCCGTCCGCAGTTCGCGCGCCGCCCGCCCACCGCGCCCGGCAATCTCCTCCACCCGGCGACGGGCGTCGTCGGTCGCCTCGCCCAGCATCGCCAGTCGGGCCTCCGGCAGCCTAGTGTAGATGTCCTGGATGCCGGACGTCTGCACCACCACGCCATCCGCGAGGGGCGTCAGGCATTCCGCGGCCAGATTGGGAAGGTCCTCGACGCGCTCCGAGCTGATCTGCACGCCCTGCAGCAACTGGTAGCCCACGCGCTGCGGCAACTGACCCTCGTCGGCGTCCGGCACGCCCTTGCCGCGAGGGCGATGTCGCGCACGTGCGCTGGTGAGAGGGTATGCCGGGCGAAGCCCTTGGCGGTGAGGAACGCGATCTGCCGGCGCTGGTCCCCTTCGAACTTGGCGCGGCCCTCCTCTAAGGGTTTTGCCCTCCGTCTGGAGCACACCGCTCCAAACGCAGAGGTCGGAGCGCACGTTCTTCCGGGCGGACCCCGTGACCCGGATCACTTGGCTCTCCTTCAGGTGGACCCAGGTGCGGGTCACCATCACGGAGGCGAAGCACAGGGCAGCGGCGAGGAACAGCCCCGCGAGCAGGCCGAAGAGCTAGGGACGTTGGAGCGGAGATTGCATCAGGGATCGGGCGAGCAGGTGGAGGGGAAAGAGAGATGAGGGCGATTCGGCGGCGACGGCGAGGAGACGGGCAGTACGCGGCATGCCGGAAGCCCTTAAAAAGTCCTCCGCGCCCAGCGCAACTTGCCCTTTTTTAGGGCATCGCCGGCATCGGCTTGGACGGCGTGGGCTGCAAAAGGCTCACGGGGCTAGATCAGTCGCCGGAAACCTGCGTGGTGTCGATAGACGCCGCGGGTCTTCGTTGCGGGAGCTGCCACGAGGGCTCGAGCCAAGAACCTTTGGCCTAGCTCGCCGGAAGCTCGAATGGGCACCCTTGGTTAGGGTCCCGCCAGTCAGGGAACTCCCAAACTCGCGATCAAGGCGCGAACGGACCCCAACTTGACCGCTTTCCGCGCCCCGGAACCTTGGGGCTTCTTGCGGCCATCCGAACTCGGCGGAGCCTGCCCCAACCGGTTACTCCTCCCGGCGGCCGGAAAGCATCAGCAGGATGTGCAGCAAGCTGCCCAGCGCCGCCACGAAGGCCGCCACATACGTCAGCGCCGCCGCATCCAGGGTCTCGTGCACGCCCTCCATCTCGTCGCGCTCCACGATACCTAAGTTTACCAGTTGCGCCTTTGCCCGGCGGCTCGCATCAAACTCCACCGGCAACGTCACCAAGTGGAAGAGGCAGATCACGCCCAGCGCCACCGCACCGACCGTCAGCAAGGTTCCGCCGATCGCGGTCGAAAGCAGGACGATGCCCGCGATCAT
>VHCI01000047.1 GCA_016871775.1 Verrucomicrobiota bacterium
GGGCCTGGAGCGCGGCGGGATCGGTGCAGTCGGCGAAGAGGCCGCGCCAGCGCAGCTCATCGAGGATGTTCATGCGGGACGGGGGAGTAAACGGACGGCGGGCGGGCGCGCGCAAGTGTGGATTCGGCGGGGCGCCGGCCGCGAGAATCGATTTGCGGGGCGCTGGGGCGCCGCTCAAGTTGTTCTCTCTTCCCGGGTCCAAGCGCCCGGGTCTGATCAATCAATAACCCACCGCCCTCCTATGCCCATCACCGTCGGAACCAAGGCCCCGGATTTCACCCTTAAGACCAAGACGCCGGAAGGCCTCAAGGACGTCACCCTCAGCCGCAATTTCGGCCAGAGGCAGACCGTGCTGCTGTTCTTCCCCTTGGCCTTCACCGGCGTGTGTACCCAAGAAATGTGCGACCAGTCAGCCGGCCTCGAGCAGTACGTCCAGCTCGGCGCGGAGGTGATCGGAGTGAGCGTCGACAGCCCGTTCGCCCAGGAGGCGTGGGCCAAGGTCAACCGGATCTCGATTCCGCTCGTGAGCGATCTGAACAAGGAAGTGACCCGTGCCTACGGCGTCCTCTTCCCGATGCTCGCGGGCGTGGGCGACACGGCGGCGCGCGCTGCTTTCGTCATCGGCCGTGACGGCGTCGTGAAGTACGCCGAGCAGACTGCCACGCCGAAGGACCTGCCGAACTTCGCCGCCGTTAAGGCGGCCCTCGCCAACTGATCCGGATTCCTGCAGCCGCCGCCGGGTCGCCGCCCCGGAGGCGCACGCGTGTACCCGTCCCTCCCGCGGCCGTCCCTTTCGTTTCCCCATGAGCCTGCCGAATCCCTTCAACACGCTGCAGACGTTCTCCGCCAACGGCGCGCGGCACTCTTTCTACTCGCTGCCCGCCCTCGAGGCCGCCGGCTTCCGCGTGTCGCGCCTGCCGGTCTCGATCCGGCTGGTGCTCGAGTCGCTGCTGCGCAACTGCGACGGCAAACGCGTCGCCGAGGGGGCCGTCCGGGAGCTCGCCAGCTGGGGCGCCAAGGCTCCGCGCACCGAAGAGATTCCCTTCGTGGTCGCGCGCATCGTGCTGCAGGACTTCACCGGCGTGCCGCTGCTGGTCGATCTCGCGGCGATGCGCTCCGCGGTCGCGCGGATGGGCCGGGACCCGAAGATCATCGAGCCGCTCGTTCCCGTTGACCTAGTGGTCGACCACTCGGTTCAAGTGGATTACGCCGGCTCGCCCGACGCGATGCAGCGCAACCTTGAGCTCGAGTTCTCCCGCAACCGCGAGCGCTACCAGTTCCTGAAGTGGGGCATGCAGGCCTTCGAAACCTTCAAGGTCGTGCCCCCGGGCATCGGCATCGTCCACCAGGTTAACCTCGAGTACCTCGCGCAGGGCGTCCTTACTGACCCGCAGGGCGTGTGTTACCCGGACACCCTGGTCGGCACGGACTCGCACACCACGATGATCAATGGCATCGGGATCGTCGGCTGGGGCGTGGGCGGCATCGAGGCCGAGGCCGGGATGCTTGGCCAGCCGGTTTACTTCCTAACCCCGGACGTCGTCGGGGTGCACCTCACGGGCGCGCTGCGCGCGGGTGTGACCGCGACCGACCTCGCGCTGACGCTGACGCAGCTTCTGCGCAAGGCGAAGGTCGTGGGCAAGTTCGTCGAGTTCTACGGGCCGGGTGCGCAGGCGCTGCCGGTGGTGGACCGCGCCACGATCGCCAATATGGCGCCGGAGTACGGCGCCACGATGGGGTTTTTCCCCATCGACGGGGAGTGCTCCAACTACCTCCGCGCGACCGGTCGCGACGAGCGGCAGGTTGACCTCTATGAGGCCTATTACCAGGCCCAGGGACTTTGGGGGATGCCCCAGCAGGGCCAGATCGATTACTCGTCCGACCTCTTGTTCGATCTCTCGACTGTCGGGCCGAGCGTCGCCGGGCCGAAGCGGCCCCAGGACCGGATCGAGCTGGCGAACCTTCAGCGCGAGTTCTTCGGCGCCTTCCAGCGGCCTGTCACCGAGAACGGCTTCGGCAAGCCCCGCACCGCCTTCGGCGAAGAGGCGCGGGTCGCCACCGCCGCGGGCCGCAAAGTTCGGCTGAGCAACGGCTCGGTCGTGATCGCGGCGATCACGAGCTGCACCAACACCTCCAACCCGAGCGTGATGCTCGCCGCCGGCCTCCTCGCCAAGAAGGCGGTCGCGCGCGGCCTGAAGGTGAACCCGGCGGTCAAGGCCTCCCTAGCGCCCGGCTCCCGAGTCGTTACCGCCTATCTCAAGAAGACCGGTCTCCAGCGGTACCTCAACAAGCTGCGCTTCCACACCGTGGGCTACGGCTGCACGACCTGCATCGGCAACTCAGGCCCCCTCGACCCGCCGCTGGAGGAGGCAATCGTGAAGCACGACCTCGTCACCTCCTCGGTGCTTTCCGGCAACCGGAATTTCGAGGCGCGCGTGCACCAGAATGTGAAGGCGAACTTCCTGATGTCGCCCCCGCTCGTGGTGGCCTTCGCCATTGCGGGCCGTGTTGATCTCGACCTAAGCTGCGAGCCTCTCGGTCGCGACCGCGAGGGCAAGCCGGTCTACCTTGCGGACGTCTGGCCCACTCTTACTGAGGTCCGCGAGGCGCTGCACGCTGCGCTCAAGCCGGAGGTCTTCCGCCGCCTCTACCGCGATTTTGCGGCCCAGAATCCTCAGTGGAACGAGATCCCCGCCTCGACGGGCAATGTCTACGCGTTCGACCCGGCCTCCACTTACATCCAAGAGCCGCCCTTCTTCGCCCAGTTCGGGATGCAGGCGGGCACCATCGCCGAGATCCGTGGGGCGCGTGCGCTCGGCATCTTCGGCGATTCCGTCACGACCGACCACATCTCTCCCGCCGGCGCCATCAAGAAGTCCTCCCCGGCTGGCCGCTTCCTGGTGGAGCACGGGGTGGCTTTCGAGGACTTCAACTCCTATGGCTCCCGCCGCGGTAACGACCGCGTGATGACCCGGGGCACCTTCGCCAATGTACGGATCAAGAACCTGATGCTCGGAGGCAAGGAGGGCGGGAACACGCTCTTCCAGCCCTCCGGCGAGGAGCTCTCGATCCACGACGCCGCGGTGCGACACCAGCAGGCAGGCACGCCGCTGATTGTCGTCGCGGGCCAGGAGTACGGCACGGGTTCCTCGCGCGACTGGGCGGCGAAGGGCACCAACCTCCTTGGGGTGAAAGTTGTGGTCGCGCAGAGTTTCGAGCGCATCCATCGCTCCAACCTCGTTGGAATGGGCGTGCTTCCCCTCCAGTTTAAGGAGGGTACCAGCGCGGCGAGCCTCGGGCTTGATGGCCACGAGACCTACGACGTGTTCGGCCTCTCGCCCGCGCTGCGCCCGCAGCAGGATCTCACCCTGCGCATTACCCGGCGGGACGGCCGGGTCGAGGAGGTGCCGGTCCGCTGCCGGATCGACACGCCCATCGAGATCGACTATTTCCAGCACGGGGGGATTTTGCCGTTCGTCCTGCGGCAGATCCTCGCTCGCGACTGATCCGCGCGCCGGTTGCGGACGCACGGGCGTCCCGGCCGGCACCCCTGCCCGATGCCTGAAGTGCCCCGTCCCGTCTTCCGGGCCGACATCTCGTCGGACCCGGTGCTAGTGCGGGTCGATGGCTGGGCCACCTTCCAGAATAGCGGCTGTCTCCGCGAGTTCATCGCGCGGATGCTGGCACTGGGTAAACCACGCCTCGTGCTCGATTTCGCGGGCTGCGAGGGGGTCGACTCCACTTTCCTCGGCGTCCTGGCTGGCGCCGCAATCGAGATCCGGCGGACCGCGCCCGAAGGGAGCCTAGTGATCGTGCGAGCGGGAACGAGGAACCTCGAGCTGATGCGGAACCTTGGCCTCCACCGCCTCCTCACGCTCGACACTTCCGGCGGTGTCGTGGGGCTGGGCAACTTTAACACCGCCCTCCAGGTCCGCCGGCAGAGCGAGGCCGAGAGGGCACGGCTGGTGTTGGAGGCCCACGAGAACCTCGTGGTGGCGGATGAGGCGAACCGCGGCAAGTTCCAGGACGTCCTCGCCATCCTCCGCGGGCGGACCGGTGAGCCGCAGGGTTGACGGCAGGCCCGGGCGCGGAGCTCAGAGCACGCGGCGACCGGGCAGGGTGAGACGCGCGATGTGGGCCATGATGCGGTCGCTGGCTACCTGCGCGCGTTCCTTGCCGGCCCGCGGGTCGTCGTAGGTGGACGGGAGGATCGGAGCGCCGAATACGACCGACACGCGCGTGCCGAGCCGCAGTGGCCGATCTCGCCCGAAGGCCTCGTGCGAGCCGAAAATTCGCACCGGAACCACGGGGACTTGGGTCTTGACCGCGATGAAACCGACGCCCGCTTTCGCCGGCTGAAGTTGGCCGTCCGGTGTGCGGGTGCCCTCTGGAAAGAGGATGAGCCCCCGTTCCTCGAGCAGCGCACGGAGCACGCGCCGGATCGCGCTGACGTCCTGGCCGCCGTCTCGATCAACCGGGATGGTCCCGACTGCGTCGAGCCACCACGAAGAGAATCCGCCCTTCCAAAGCGTCTTCCGTGCGAAGTAGGCGATCTGGCGTGGCAACTGGCAGCCGATCATCGGGGGATCAATGAAGCTCGCGTGGTTCGCAGCCAGGAGGAAGCCGCCGCGGGCCGGCACGTGCTCGAGACCGCTCACCTCGCCGCGGAAGAACATCTCGTAAGTCACCTTCAGCCAGTAATGGCAGAAGCCGTAGACCGGCTGCATCGAGGTCTGGGGAAACGTCGCGCTCATTCGCCAAGCTGTTCCGCAATCGGCCGAGAGAGCAGTGCGACCACCTCATCCAAACACTGGTTGGTGGTGTCGACCGCGACCGCGCCAAGCGGGCACGCGAGGGGCGCCGCCTTGCGGGAGGAATCGAGCTGGTCGCGCAGAGCGATCGCATCCTGGCCGCCCTCGCGCGCGCGCCGGCGGGCGCGCTCCGTCGGGTCCGCGTGAAGGAAGAAACGGCAGGGTGCTCTGGGGAAGATTACCGACCCGATGTCGCGCCCCTCCATCACGAGGCCCCGGAACCCGGCCGCCCTAGCCACACCCTCTTGGCCGCGCTGGTAGGCGAGGAGCGCAGCCCGCACTGCCGCTAGCGCCGCGATGTGCGAAACGGCCGCGTTCACCACTGCGCCACGAATCTCCGCGTCCGGGATTACCTCACCGTTGATCTCCATCCCGGCCGAGCGCCCGGTGATGCGAGTGCCGAGGCGCAATCCGGCCACCTCGGCCTCGATCCTCGCGGGGTCATTTGCCGCCACGCCGCGCCGGAGCAACACCGCGGTAACGGCTCTGTAAAAGGAACCCGTGTCGACGTGCAGCAGGTGGAAGCGCGCGCTCAAGGCCTTCGCGGTGGAGGATTTGCCCGAGGCGGCGCCACCATCGATGGCGACGATGAGAAAGGGACGCGTTTCCATCAGGAAGTCAGGCTGCCCCGACGGAGCTCCTCCAAGACCGCGAAGAAGCCGGGAAAGGTCTTCGCGCAGCAGCCGGGATTGGCGAGCGTCAGCCAGGGGCGGCCGTCGCCCCGGAGGTCGTGGCAGCCGAGGATCGCGAAACTCATCGCGAAACGGTGGTCCCCGTGCGTGTCGATAATCTGGTCCGCCCGCAGCGGCCGCGGCGTGATCTCCAGTGCGCCCTCCTCCTCGCGCACCTCCTGGCCCAGCCGGCGGAGTTCCTGCGCCATCCCGGCCACGCGGTCCGTCTCTTGCTTGCGCGTGTGGGCGATGCCCTCGATCCGGGTGGTCCCGTCCAGCAGGGGCGCGATCGCCGCCAAGGTAAGGAAGGTATCCGAGAAAACGCTGAAGTCCGCGCGGGTGGCCCGCGGACGGCCGGGCTTTGCGGCCACCCGCAAGCTGCCAGCCCCCGCCGTCACCTCAAGCCCGCAAGCCTGCAGCACTCGGATGAATTGGGCGTCGCCCTGTAACCCCGTTCCGGGCGGGAGGACTCCGGGCAGGGACAGGGTGCCCCCGGCGACCAGCGGTAGCGCGAGGAAGTAGCTTGCGGCGGTGGCGTCGGGCTCGATGCCGCAGGTCCCGCCGGATGGGGCATACGCGGGGTGGGGCGGCACCGCGATCAGATTCCGGGCGCGCCAGACCGGGGCTGGCTGGCCGAACCGAGTCAGCAGCGCCGCGGTCATATCAACGAAGGGCCGGCGCACCTCGCCGGTTAGGCGGATCTCAACCTCCGCGCGGGCGAGCGGCGCGACCATCAGCAGCGCGGAGAGCAGTTGACTGCTCTCGCGAGGGTCGAGGTCGACCCGTCCTCCGGCGAGGCCGCGGGCGTGGATCTCGATGGGGAAGAAGCCTTCCTCGCCGGGGCACCGTATATCGGCGCCAAGTTGGCGGAGGGCTTGGATGAGAGGCTGCATCGGGCGACGCCGCATCTGCGGGACGCCGTCTAGCCGGTAGAGGCCCGCCGGTGCCGCGGCGCAAAGGGCGGTGAGGAAACGTGCTGCCGTTCCTGCGAGTCCCACAAAGAGCTCCGCCGCGCCGCCACGCAGGGCGTTTTCCTGGCCGGAGATGCGCACGTTGGTACCATCGGCGTCCACCCGCCCGCCCAAGCGGCGCAGGGCCTCCGCCATTAGGTGGGTGTCCTCGCTGGCCAGCGCCCCCGTCAGCGTGACTGGTTCACGGCACAAGGCCCCGAGCAGGAGCGCGCGGTTGGTCAGGCTCTTTGAGCCGGGCAGGCGAACTTCACCTCGAGAGGGCCGGATGAACGGCGTCACGGGGAGGTGGTCAGGGAGCGGCGACACGGCAGGAAGGGGAAACCTCGCGGGCGGGGGCCGCAGCGCCAAGGAGTTTCTCCGCGGCGGCGGGTAGCCCCGGCGTCGGATCACGCGGGGGGGCCGGCACCCGGCTCCGGTGTGCGGAGGGAATGCCACAGGTAGAGCAGCACCCCGATGCAGATCCCGCTGTCAGCGACATTGAAGGTAGGGTAGATGTACGAGCCGAAATGCAGATCGATGAAGTCGACCACGTGACCGTGCGCGATTCGGTCGATAAGGTTTCCGACCACCCCGCCGCAGAGGAGGCCGAAGCAGGTCTGATGGCGGGGGTCGCGGAGTCCGAGCGCATGCCGCCAGAAAAAGATCGCGACGAGGGTCGCGGCCGCGAGGCCGGCCAGCAGCAGGCTCCGGCCTGAGAGGATGCTCCAAGCGGCGCCGGTGTTGCCGACGTGGATCAGATAGAAGAAGCCAGCGATGACCTCATGGTCCTGGCCTAGGCCGTGCGAGTGCAGCGGGTTGTAGGGGATGCGCGCGACGACCCAAAGCTTGGTGGCCTGGTCCAGCACGAGCGTGAGCGCAAGGAGCCGCCAGAGCCGCCGGTAGGCGTGCCAGCGGGAACTGGGGACCGGGGCCTGCGCGGGAGTCATCGCGGAGCCGCGGTCGCGGCTCAATCCTCGCGGCCGGAGTCCTCCACCACCTTGCCGCCCTCCTCAACCATCTCGCCAAATAGCCCCGCCTGCGTTCGCGCCCGGTGGCGGTTGCGTTCGAGGTCCTTCTGGGCCTCAGCTGAATGGCGGGTGAAGGGCACCGCCAGCAGCCGCTCCTTCGCGATCGGTCTCTGGGTGCTCTCGCAGATGCCGTAGGTGCCCTCGTAGATGCGCTTGATCGCGGCGTCGATCTCCGAGAGGGCCTCTTGCTCGCTGGCCACCATGCTGAGGGCGAAATCGCGGTCAAACGTGTCGGTGCCCGCGTCCGCCATATGCTGGCCGTAGGCGGAGAGATCGCCGGCATCTTCCTTCGCGGAGCGCTTCAGCGTCTCCTCGGAGTGCCGCTCAATATCTTCGGTGAGATGCGAGCGGAGTTCGACCAACAGCCGGTGGAAGCGCTTGAACTTCTCCGGCACCTCGCGGTCCGATTCGGTGCGGGCGGCCTTCCCGCGCCTTGGGTTGAATCCGAGGATCTCCGCCAAGGAGGCGGCCTTCACGTGCTGCGGCTTCGCCTTCGGTGCGGTCTCCACCGCCTTGCCCGGCTTGCCGGTCTTGCCGGTGGCCGGGATGTTGGTACGGCGGGTAACGGTCTGGGCGATCGCCCGGACCTCATCGAGGCTGAAGGCGATTGGTTTAGCCGCAGCCTTGCGCTTCAGGATCGAGTCGCGCAGAGCGGTCTTCTTGGACGTTTTTTCCATGGGAGGAGAGGAGTCGCCGACCCGCTTCGTCGCCTGTTTCGGCCCTGCCGCGGCTTTAGCGCCTTTTGCGGCAGGCTTGGGTTCCGTTGGGGCGGACTGCCGGGTGGGTCGTGAGGGACTCTTCGCGGCCGGCTTCGCGGGGGCAGATTTTTTCGAGGCCATAGTTCAGGATTTAGGGTTCAGGGGTTAAGGGGCAAGGGCTTCAGCGCAGCGGGGGCAAGTCTCCCCACGGGGGGTTGGGACAAGCGCGGGCACCCAGCGCCAGCAGCGGGGGCAGCGGACCAGTCCGGCCTCTGCGCAGGGCCGCGCCTCCACCGCGAGGGTCTCGCCTTCGCCCGACGTGAGCTCGACGTGGGAGACGATCAGGAGCTCCGCCAGCGCCCCGCGATGCCGCGTGAGCAGCGCGGCGATCTCGCCTCCGCGGGGCGCCCGCAGAGTGACGGCGGCATCGAGGGACTTGCCGATCCGACCCGCCGCGCGTAGCGGCTCGAGGGTTTCGTTTACCTGCGCTCGGATGCGAAGCAGTGCGGACACCTCGGCATCGGCCGCCGGGTCAAGCCAGCCGGCGCCCGCCGCGGGCCAGTCCTCGAGGTGGACTGATCCGTCCGCGTATTCCTTGCCAGTCGTGGCGAAACTCCACGCCTCGTCGCAGGTGAAGGTCAGCACGGGCGCGAGCAGGCGCACCAAGGTGTGAAAGATGCTGTGGAGGGCGGTCTGCGACGAGCGCCGCAGGACCGAGCGCGTCCCGTGCGTGTAAAGGCGGTCCTTGAGCAGGTCGTGGTACACCGCCGAGAGGGTCACCGCGCAAAACTGGTTGCAGAGCTGGTAGACGCGGTGGAACTCGCAGGCGTCGTACGCCGCAGTGCAGTCGCGGAGGAGGACCGCCATCTGGTGCAGCGCCCACCGGTCGATCAGGTCCAACCGCTTGTGCGGCACGGCGTCGCGAGCGGGGTCGAAGTCGAAGAGGTTCGAGAGCTGGTAACGCAGAGTGTTGCGGACCAGCCGGTAGCTCTCCGCGACGACGTTGAGGATGCTACTCGGGTTCTTGAAGTCATGGTCGAGGTCGGACACCCGGATGTCCTCGCGGAAGTCCTGTGAGGCGATCCACCACCGGATGACATCGGCCCCGTAGTGGCCAACGTAATTATCCGAGGTGGGCGGCTTCTCGTACTGACCGGACTTGGAAATCTTCTTGCCGTCCTTTCCGACAATGAAGCCGTGGGTGAGCACGGCGCGGTACGGCGCGGCGTCATAGGCGGCGACGCTCGTCCAGAGGGACGACTGGAACCAGCCGCGATGCTGGTCACTGCCCTCCAGATAGAGGTCCGCTGGCCACTGGGTACCGCCAATACCGCGGCGCAGGGTCGCCGCGTGCGAGCTACCTGAATCGATCCAGACATCCAGGGTGTCGCTTCCTCGCTGCAGTTCGGTGGCGGCGGGCCAACCCGCCGGGAGCGGGATGCGGTCGAGGATCTCGGCCGAGGAGGCCTCGAACCAGAAGTTGGAGCCGCGGTCCTCAAGCTTGGCCGCGATCGCGCGCGCGACCCCCGCGTCGAGGAAGGCGTGACCGGCCGAGTCGAAGAAGGCGGGAATCGGCACGCCCCACGAGCGCTGGCGGCTCACGCACCAGTCGGGGCGGGCCTCGACCGCAGCGCGGATGCGGGTCTCGCCGTGCCTCGGGATCCAACCCTCCGTGCCGGCGATGCGCCCGATCTCGCGGAGCGCCGCGGCGCGGCGACCGTCGCGGTCGAGCGAGATGAACCATTGGTCCACCGCGCGGAAGACGATCGGCGTCTTAGAGCGCCAGCAATGCGGATAACTGTGGTTGTAGCGGGCTTTGGCGAAGAGGGCGCCCGCCGCGTCCAGCTTCTTCAGGATGGCGATGTTCGCCGGTGAGGTCCGCTTCGCGGCCAGATCCTCCGGGCTCTCGAGAGTGGAGAGCCCGACGAGATCAGCGGGCAGGCGGCCATCGTTCAGATACCGGCCGTCGTTGCCCACCGGGCAGTAGATTTCCAGGCCGCTGCGTAGGCCCGTGACGTAGTCCTCGGCGCCATGGCCTGGGGCGGTGTGCACGCATCCGGTTCCGCTGTCGGTGGTGACGTAGTCCGCGAGCACGACGGGGGAGGGACGGTCAAGGAAGGGGTGGCGCGGGGCTAGCCCAGCGAGGGCGGCGCCCTTGACCGTGCGCAGGACCGGCGCGTTGGCCGCGAAGCCGGCGGCCGCGAGCACGGCCGGCAGCAGGGCAGCGGCGACGATGATCCGTTCCTTGCCGAGATCCGCCACCGAGTAGTCAACCTCGGGATGCACCGCGACGGCAAGGTTGGCGGGGATGGTCCACGGCGTTGTCGTCCAGATCAGGACCGCGAGCGGCGCCTGTGAGGGGAGGTTGAGCCGGGTCGCCTCGGCCGCGGGCACGGGAAAGCGGACCCAGATCGAGGGCGAGACGTGGTCGCGGTACTCGATCTCCGCCTCAGCGAGCGCGGTCTCGAAGGGGATACTCCAGAACACCGGCTTCTTGCTGCGGTAGACCAGGCCCCGCTCGACGAACGCGGCGAAGGAGCGGATGATGTCCGCCTCGAACGCCGGATCCTTCGTCTTGTACTGGTTCTCCCAATCCGCGAGCACGCCGAGGCGCTTGAACTGTCGAGTCTGGATGGTGATCCAACCCTCGGCGAATGCGTCACACTTCGCGCGCAGCTGGGCGGCGGAAAAAACCTGCTGCTGCGCCTGCAGCTCGCGGGAGACCTTCTGCTCGATCGGCAGCCCGTGGCAGTCCCAGCCAGGCACGAAGGGGGTGCGGAAGCCCCGCATCGACTTGTACCGGTTAAGGGTGTCCTTGAGCACCTTGTTGAGCGCGGTGCCGATGTGGACGTCGCCGTTGGTGAAGGGCGGGCCGTCGTGGAGGACGAACGCGCGGGTGGCCTCGCGACGCCGTTCTTGGATCTGGCGGTAAAGCCCGAGCCTCTCCCAGTGGGCGACGCGGCCCGGCTCGCGTTGCGCCAGCGTGGCCCGCATCGGGAAGCCGGTACGCGGCAACTGCAGGGTATCCTTTAGGTCTTGAGCCATGCCGGGAAAAGCGGCGGAGGGTAGGATCGCCCCGGGGAGAGTCAAGGGTCGCCCCGGCTCAACCGCGCCAGCCCGTGATGGTCGCGACCAGCGCCTCCATGCACTCGATCCGCGCTCGCGGGGTGATGCCGTGGCCGAGATTGAAGATATGGCCTGCGCGGCCGCGCATCGACTCGAGCAGCCGGGTCGCCTCGCGCGCCACGATTCCCGGCGTGGTGTTCAGCAGCACGGGATCGAGGTTGCCCTGCACCGCAACGTTGCCCGGCAGGGCGCGGCGGACCGCGGCGAGGTCGCAGGTCCAGTCCACGCTCAGCACGCGCGCCCCGGCGAACGCCTGGTCCGTCACGTGCGGCGCGGTGCCCTTGGCGTAGAGGATCACGGGAAACTCCGCGGGTAGCGCGGCGATGATGCGCCGGATCCAGCGCAGGGAGGCGGCCTCGTAGTCGGGCCCCGCGATGATGCCGCCCCAAGAATCGAAGATCTGGATCGCGTCCGCGCCGGCGGCGATCTGCATTCGGAAGTAGAGGATGAGGGCCTCGGTCAGGCGCTCGAGGAGCGCCTCGAAGGTGCCGCGGTCGGCGTAGAACAGCTCCTTGATCCGCTCGAAGTCATCGGTGCTGCCGCCCTCGACCATATAGGTCGCGAGCGTCCACGGGGAGCCGCCGAAGCCGAGGAGCGCGTGGCGGTCCCCGAGTTCCCGGCGCAGGAGCCGCAGGGTCGCGGCGACGTAGTCCAGCCGCTCGGGCACGGCGGCGGCGGGCGCGAGGTTCTCGATGTCGGCCCGGCCTTCGAGGCGCCGGTCCATCGCGATGCCGCCCGCGTCCCGGAAGCTGTAACCCTGGCCAAGCGCCTCAGGAATGACGAGGATGTCCGAGAAGAGGATCGCCGCGTCGAGGGCGAAGCGGCGCAGCGGCTGGAGGGTGACCTCGGTGGCGATCTCCGGGGTGCGGACCATATGCAGAAAGGAGGACTGCGCCTTGAGGGCGCGGTACTCCGGCAGGTAGCGCCCGGCCTGGCGCATCACCCACAGGGGAGGGCGTTCGAGCGGCTCGTTCCGGCAGGCGGCGAGAAAACGTTCGCGGGATGTCATCACGCGGGAGGCGGGTGGGCGGCGGCGCCGGCCCAGTCCCGGGGACGCAGGAAGACCTCGTGCAGCCGCGCCTCGGGCGAGCCGGGTTCCGGGTGCCAGTCGTAGTCCCAGCGGACGAGCGGCGGCAAGGACATCAGGATGGATTCCGTGCGGCCGCCGCTCTGCAGGCCGAAGTGGGTCCCGCGGTCCCAGACGAGGTTGAACTCCACGTAGCGGCCACGCCGGTACAGCTGGAAGCGCCGCTCCCGCTCGCTGAAAGGCAGGTGCTTGCGCCGGGCGACGATGGGCCGGTAGGCGGGCAGGTAGGCGTCGCCCACGGCGCGCAGGAGAGCGAAGGAGCGCTCGAACCCCGGGGCGTTATAGTCGTCGAAGAAGATGCCGCCGATGCCGCGGGGCTCGCCGCGGTGACGCAGGAAGAAATAGCGGTCGCAGGTCGCCTTGAAGCGCGGATAGAGCTCCTCGCCGAATGGTGCCACGGCGTCGCGCGCGGTCCGGTGCCAGTGCACCGCATCCTCCTCGTGCCCGTAGTACGGGGTGAGGTCGAAACCGCCCCCGAACCACCAAGCCGGATCGCCCCCGGCGGGATCGCCGGCGAGGAAGAAGCGCACGTTCGCATGGCTCGTGGGCACGTGCGGGTTATGCGGGTGGATCACGAGAGAGACGCCGAGCGCCTCCCACGGCCGGCCCGCCAGTTCCGGCCGGTGCGCGGTGGCGGAAGGGGGCAGGCGTTCCCCGCGCACGTGCGAGAACGCGACCCCGGCCTTCTCAAAAACGGCGCCTTCGGCGAGCAGGCGGGTGCGGCCGCCGCCGCCCTCTGGGCGCACCCACTCGTCGGTCCGGAACCCAGTCTCCCCGCCGTCCTCGGCGGCGAGTCCCGCGCAGATGTCGTCCTGCAGGCGCAGCAGGTAGGCGCGGACGGCGGCGGGATCAGCTCGCATGGCAGGCGAGGAGCGTGGGTCCAGGGCGGCGAGAGGCAACTCCTCTTGACGGCTTGGCTAGATTTCCAGTCGACACATTCCTTACGGGCGGACTCCCTCCTCCCTCCCGATGCCCTCCGCCGTCCTGACCACCGTGGCTGCCACCGGCTTTTCGGTGGCTTTCCTCCACGCCGCTATCCCGACGCACTGGCTGCCCTTTGTTCTGGTGGCGCGGGAGCGCGGCTGGTCCCGCGGGCGCACCCTCACGGTGGCATCGCTGGCGGGGCTCGGGCACGTCGCGCTAACTAGCCTGCTCGGTCTCGGCGTCGCGTGGTTCGGGTTCCAGTTGGAGGAGCGGATTGGATCTTTCTCTTGGATCGCGGGCGGAATGCTGGGCGTGTTCGCGTTGTACTATGGCTGGCGGCAGCTGAGTGGCCGGGGCATCTGCCACCACGCGACGCCGGGGAGCGTGCATGATCCGAGCGAGCGCTGCGGGCACGAGCAGGAGGGCAGCCACTGGCAGGAGGAGTTGCGGGCCAGCCCCCTGGTGTCTACGCGCACCGGCGAGATGGCGGCCGTCGGCGGTCTCTTGGTGATGCTGACTCTCTCCCCGTGCGAGGCCTTCCTCGGTGTCTACCTTTCTGGCGTGCAGTTCGGCTGGCGTGGCTTCGTGGTGCTGAGCGCGATCCTGGCGGTGGCGACGCTCGGCGGGATGACGCTTTTCGTTTGGCTGGCGCTGCTGGGATTCGAGAAGGTGCGTCCGCGGCGTTTCGAGCGTTATGAAGCGGGATTACTGGCGCTGGTCTTCGCGTTGCTCGCGATGGTGGTGCTTGCGCTGGATCACGTTCATGAACGGTGAAGGTCCGCCGGAAGGTGGCGCCGGCGAGGTGCGGACCGCGAAGGTCCCCGGGCTCCTCTGGTGCTGTCTGGGCGTGGTGCTGTTCGCCTCTTGGGCGGGCTCGCTGGTGCAGTCCTCCGCCGGCGCGGTGCAGATCCAAGGGCTGGTGCTGCCGGCGCGCAACGGCCAGTGGATCGCGGCGGACCTCTTCCGGCCCCGCACAGCCACCGCCGACCGGCTGGCGCCGCTGGTAGTCGTCGTCCCCGGCTTCCAGCGTTCCAAGGAGACACAGGCCAACATCGCGCTCGAGCTCGCGCGCCGCGGAGTGGTCGTCATTTCGCTGGACCCATTCGCCCAGGGTGGCTCCAGCGCTTCGCGGAGCACCCGCGCCGCGACCGAGGAGGGGTACGGCCTCTTTGCGGTGATAGAGTACGCCGCGACGGGCGTGCTCAACTACGTTGACCGCGCGCGCCTCGCTGCGACGGGCCACTCCGCCGGCGGCAACGCGGCCCTGCAGGCAGCCAGCCACTTCGGTCGCGAGGCCGAGCGCGCGGGCTCCCCCGGCAAGCTGCACGCGGTGTTCGTTTCCGGCTATGTCCTCACGCTCACCGAACGTACCCTACGCCCAGTCCGCTCGCACCTCGGCGTGAGCTACGCGCTACACGACGAGGGTGCCTACCGCAATGAGCTCGGCCACGGCGACCTGCGCCGCGCGCCGGAGGCGTTGCGCGCCGTGCGCTCCGGGCTCGGCGCGGCCGGCTGGGCCCTCACCGAAATCGAGCCGGGCCGCTTCTACGGGGCCGAGGCGGACCGCACGTTGAGGGTCGTCTACAACGAGCCGCTCCTGCATCCCTTCCAGCCGTACAGCGTCGAGGCGACCGCTAACCAGCTCGAGTTCTTCATCCGCGCGCTCGGGCTGCACGGCGTCCCCGGGCCGCGCGACCAGGTTTGGTACTGGAAGGAACTGTGCGGGCTGCTTGCCCTGGCCGCGGCCCTCACGGCCCTCGTTCCCCTCGCGCGCTGGCTGCTTACTGCGGTGCCGGCCTTCGCCACGCTGTTGCGCCCCGTGCCCCCCGCTCCCCCGCTGCCATCCGGGACCGGTCGCGTGGCGCTCTGGGCGTTGCTAGCGCTGGGCGCGGTCATCGCCGGGGTGTCCTACATCCCGCTGGCCGAACTGTCGCAGCGGCTTTTCCCGGAGGCCTCCGGCCGGACGCTGACGTGGTTCTTCCCCCAGCGGATGAACAACGCCCTCATGCTCTGGGCGTTCGTGAACGGGCTGGTCGGGTTCGCCCTGTTCCTTCTTGGGCGGCGCCTGCGGGGGGAGTGGCCGGCCGCCGGGGATGCCGACCCCGTCTGGCGCGTCTCCGGTGCCGAGTTGGGGCGTACGTGCGTCCTCGCGGTGACGCTTTGGAGCGCCTTTTTCCTGCTGTTGGCCGGGGTGCACGCGGTCTTCCACGTGGACTACCGGTTCCTGTTCTTCGGCGCGCGGCCCATCGGGCCCTCGATAATCGCGCTGCTGCCAATGTATGCGCCCGCGTTTCTGGTGTTCTTTCTCGCCAATTCCCTGCGGGTGAACGCGGCCCTGCGCTTCGCCGGCGAGCCCGAGTGGCAGAGCCTGCTCCGGGCGGGACTCGCCAATTCCCTCGGGCTGCTGCTGATTCTCGGGGTCCAGTACGCGACCTTCGCCGCGACGGGCACGGTGCGGTGGACGGACGGATGGCTCTACGTGAACCTGCTCTTCGCGGTGGTACCGATCATGTTCGTGCTGCCTTATTTCAACCGTTTCCTCTTCCGCCTCACCGGGCGCATTTACCTGGGCCCGCTCACGATGGTGCTGATTTTCATCACCGTGCTCTTGTCCAACACGGTCTGCTACCTCCCGTTCTAACTCTTATGATCCCCAGTCCTTACCCCTGCCTCCTCGCGTGCCTGCTACCTGCGGTCACCGCCTTCGCCGCCCCCGCCCCCGTGCTCGCCTCCCTCCGCTCCGCCCTGATCTTCCACGCGCCCTATGACGCTAAAGCGGACGCCGCCTTCGCCCGCGGGGATCCGCGTGTGTACACCGCGGCGGACCGGGCGAAGCGCGCTGGCGCCCCGGCGGGTCTGCCCGCCGGGGACGACGTCCGGATCGTGCCGGAAGGGGGCCGCTTCGGCGGGGCCCTCGAGTTCCGCCGCAAGATTAAGTCCCAGGTGTTCTACCAAGGCGGCGCGAACCTCGGTTATCAGCCCAGGGAGTGGCAGGGCAGCGTCTCGCTCTGGCTCCGGCTGGACCCGGACCGCGACCTCGAGCCCGGTTACTGCGACCCTTTCCAGTTTGTCGGGCAGGCCTGGAATGAGGGTAACCTCTTCATCGAGTTCAGCAAGGATCATACCCCGCGGCATTTCCGGTTCGCGATCATGGCGGTTACCCGTTTCTGGAATCCGCAGAACCGGAAATGGGAGGAGATGCCGGAGCCGGAGCGCCCGATGGTGGCCGTGCACCGCCCGCCCTTCTCTCGCGACCGCTGGACGCACGTGCTGGTCACCTTCTCGCGGATCAACTCCGGGGCCGCGGACGGCCGTGGTACCCTCTACCTCGATGGCGCGCGGCAGGGCACGTTCACGGGTTGGGACCACACCTTCAACTGGGACGTGAGCCAGTCCGCGCTGACCGTCGGACTCGCCTACACCGGGCTAATCGACGACCTCGCCGTCTTTAATCGCGAGCTCGGGGACGCGGAGGCACGGGCGGTGTTCGCCCTGCCGGGCGGAGTCGCTTCGCTGCCGCGCTGAGGCGGTCGGACCCGATTTCCGCGGCTCGCGAGATTAGTTTCCGGCGGACGCGGCTCAGCGTCCCGCTCCGGTCACGCTCGCCCGCACCGCGTAGAGCGACTTCCGGGCGGTGATGTAGAGCGTCTTCCCGTCCGGGCCGCCGAAGCAGAGGTTCGCGGCGGACTCGGGCAGGAGGATGCGCCCGACCAGCCGTCCGTCCGGGTGGAAGATCTGCACCCCGTCGCCGGAGCTCGACCACACCCGGCCCTCGCGATCGACGCGGATGCCGTCCGGCCCTCCCAGGTCGAGCCGGCAGAACACGCGGCCGGCGTCGAGGCGCCCATCGGCCCCCACGGCAAAGACCCGGATGTGACGGGGGGAGCCCGAGTCGGCGACGTAGAGCAGTTTCTCGTCGGGTGAGAACGCGAGGCCGTTCGGCTGCACGAAGTCCCGGACCACCGCAGTGGTTGCGCCCGTCGCCGGATCGTGACGGTACACGAAGTTGCCCGGCTGCTCCTTGCCCTCCCGTTGCTTGGTCGCAGGATTCGTCTTCAGGCCGTACTCGGGATCGGTGAACCAAAGGGTGCCGTCCGTCTTGACGACGACGTCGTTCGGCGAGTTCAGGCGGCGACCCTCGAAACGCTCGACGACGGTGACGAGCGTGCCGTCTGCCTCGCGGCGGGCCACCCTGCGCCCGCTATGCTCGCAGGTCAGCAACCGCCCCTGCAGGTCGAGGGTGTTGCCATTGGCGTTCCGGCTCGGTTCGCGGAACGCGGCGACCCCGCCGGCGGGGGACCAGCGGAGGAGTTGGTCCTTGGGGATGTCGCTGAAGACCAGCATCCCTTCCCGAGGCAGCCACACTGGCCCCTCCGTGAAGCCGAGGCCGGTGGCGAGGCGCTCGACCTTGGCGTCGGAGGGCAGGCAGCGGGCGAATTCCGCGGCATCGACCGGGGCGAGATCGGCGGCGGACAGAGGCAGGAAAACGAGGGTGGCGAGGGCGGGGAGCCGGCGGAGGCGGGATGGGGTTTTCATCGGGGAATGCGGGGGCGAAGTTTTTTTGGCGAATTTTGAACGCGGGGAGAGGAAGGACGTCTTTCCCCGTGGTAGTTCAATGGTTTGCTTGGTGTTAGGTGCGAGGGCCGCCTAGGGGTAGGCGGCCCTCATCTTTTCCCGGGTCAGCCGACCCACTGGCGGCCGTTGCGGAAGAGCCGCATCCACGGGCTGTCCTCCCCCCAATCGCGGGGCGCCCAGCTGAGGCAGGCCGAGCGGAACACGCGCTCCGGGTGCGGCATCAGGATGGTCACCCGGCCGTCGCGGCTGGTCAGGGCGGTCATCCCGGCGGGGGAGCCGTTCGGATTCAGCGGGTAGCGCTGCGTCACGCGGTGGTGATTGTCCACGAAGCGCGCCGCGACGAGGCCCGAGGCGCTGAAAGCCTCCGCGGCGGCGGCGTCCGCGAATTCCGCACGGCCTTCCCCGTGGGCCACGGCCACGGGCAGGACCGCCCCCTCCATCCCCGCGAATAGCAGGCTCGGGCTGCGCTCGATCCGCACCGAAACGTACCGCGACTCGTAACGCTCGCTCTCGTTCTGGACGAACCGCGGCCAATCGGCGGCCCCCGGGATGATCTCGCGCAGGTTGCTCATCATCTGGCACCCGTTGCACACCCCAAGGGCGAAGGTGTCGGGCCGCACGAAGAAGGCAGCGAACTCCGCCCGGGCACGCTCGTTGAAAAGGATGCTTTTCGCCCAGCCTTCGCCGGCGCCGAGGACATCCCCGTAACTGAAGCCCCCGCAGGCTGCCAGGCCGCGGAAGTCCCGCAGGCTCACCCGGCCGGCGAGAATGTCCGACATATGCACGTCCACCGGGGCAAAACCTGCCCGGTGGAATGCCGCCGCCATCTCCACCTCCCCGTTGACGCCCTGCTCGCGCAGGATCGCCAAGGGCGGACGGCCGGTCAGGTCGCGCCCGACTGAGACGGTGAACGGCACCACCGGGCGCAGGCCCGGGTCGTCCCGGTCGAGGCGCAGGCCGTGCTCGGACTCGGCGCACTCCGGGTTGTCGCGCAATCCGGCCAGCCGCCGGGTTACGTCCGACCAGAGGTCTCTTAGCGCAAACAGGTCCTCGGACCAGAGTTCGGCCCCGTCCTGAAGGACCGTGATCCGGGCATCGACGGTCGTCCGGCCGAGGGGCCGGGTGCAGTCCGCGAGGCCGTGTTCCGCAAGGACCGCGAGGACCCGCGACCGCTGGGCGGCCGGAATCTGGACCACGGCGCCCAACTCTTCCGCGAACAGGGCGGCGAGGGGGGCCGAGGTGCCCGCGGGCAGCTCAAGCCTCACCCCGCGGCGCCCCGCAAAGGCCATCTCCGCCACCGTGACGAGCAGTCCGCCATCGGAGCGGTCGTGGTACGCCAGCAGCAGGCCCTCGCGGCCGAGTCGTTGAATTGCCTCCCAGAAGCCGCGGAGGTCGTCCGGGCGGTCGACGTCCGGCGGGGCCTCGCCGGTCTGGAGGAACACCTGAGCGAGGATCGACCCGCCCAGCCGGTCGCAGCCGCGGCCGAGGTCGATCAGCAGAAGTTCCGTGTCCTCCTGCGCCTGCAACTGGGGTGTGAGGGTGAGCCGGATGTCCGTCACCGGCGCGAAGGCCGAAACGATCAGGGAGACCGGCGAGGTCACGCGGCGGTCGGCGCCGCCCTCGGGCCAGACCGTCGACATACTCATTGAGTCCTTGCCGACTGGGATGGTAATGCCGAGAGCGGGGCAGAGGTCCATCCCGACGGCGTGGACGGCCGCGTAAAGATCGGCAGCCTCGCCCGGCACGGCGGGCGCCGCCATCCAGTTGGCGCTCAGGTTGACGCGCCCGAGTTCACCCACCTGCGCGGCGGCCAGGTTGGTCAGCGCCTCGCCGACCGCGAGGCGGGCGGAGGCGGCGGCGTTATTGACCGCCGCGGGCGTCCGTTCCCCCATCGCCATCGTCTCGCCGGTGTAGCCGTCGTAGCCCGCGGCGGTCACCGCGCAATCCGAGACCGGCACCTGCCAGGGTCCGACCATCTGGTCGCGCGCGACCAGGCCACCCAGGGTGCGGTCGCCGATCGAGATGAGGAAGGTCTTATCGGCCACGGCTGGGTGCAGCAGCACGCGGCGCACGGCCTCGGCCAGCGGCGCGTCGATCCGAAGGGTGGCGAGCGCACGCCGCCGCGAGGTCTCCCGGCGGTGCATCCGGGGCGGTTTCCCGAACAGGACCTCGAGGGGTAGGTCGATTGGCCGGTTGCCGAAGTGCTCGTCCGTAACGATGAGGCGGCGCTCGGCGGTGGCCTCGCCGACGACGGCGTACGGGGCCCGCTCCCGTTCGCAGATCCGAGCGAACTCGGGCATCCGGGTCGCGGGGATCGCGAGTACGTAGCGTTCCTGGGACTCGTTGCACCAGAGCTCGAGGGGGGACATTCCCGGCTCGTCGCTGGGCAGACGGCGGAGCTCGAAACGGCCGCCCCGGCCGCCGTCGTTGACCAGCTCGGGCAGGGCGTTGGAGACGCCTCCGGCGCCGACATCGTGGATGAAGGCGATGGGGTTCTCGTCGCCGAGCGCCCAGCAGCGGTCGATGACCTCTTGGCAGCGACGCTGCATCTCGGCGTTGTCGCGCTGGACGCTCGCGAAATCCAGGTCTTCGCTGCCGTGCCCGCTGGCGACCGAGCTGGCTGCGCCGCCCCCGAGCCCGATGAGCAGCGCGGGGCCGCCGAGGACGACCAGGTGGTTGCCGGGCTCGATCGCGCCCTTGCGGACGTGGCCGGGGCGGATGTTGCCCACACCGCCCGCGAGCATGATCGGTTTGTGGTAGCCCCGGATTTCGGGGCCGCCCGGGCCGGGCACCTCGGCCTCGTAGGCGCGGAAGTAGCCGCAGAGGGCGGGGCGGCCGAACTCGTTGTTGAACGCGGCGCCCCCGAGGGGTCCATCGAGCATGATCTCCAGCGGTGGTGCCAGCCGGGAGGGGCGGCCGTGATCGGTCTCCCACGGGCGCACCGCGCCGGGCAGTCGCAGGTGGGACACGGTGAAGCCCACGAGCCCCGCCTTCGGTTTGGCGCCGCGCCCGGTCGCGCCCTCGTCTCGGATCTCGCCGCCGGAACCGGTCGCGGCGCCCGGGAAGGGGGAGATCGCGGTCGGGTGGTTGTGCGTTTCAACCTTGCACAGCAGGTGGATCTCCTCGTCGCGCTCGACGTAGCGGCCGGTGCGGGGATCGGCGAAGAAGCGGCGGCCGGGGTGGCCGGCGAGCACCGCAGCGTTGTCTTTGTAGGCCGAGAGGATCCCCGCGCTGTGGCGCTCGTGGGTGTGGCGGATCATCTGGAACAGCGAGCGGGCACGAGCCTCGCCGTCGATCTCCCACGTGGCGTTAAAGATCTTGTGGCGGCAGTGCTCGGAGTTGGCCTGCGCGAACATCATCAGCTCCACGTCGTGCGGGTCGCGTCCAAGGTCCACGAAGGCCTGGGCGAGGTAGTCGATTTCGTCTTCCGCGAGCGCGAGGCCGAGCGTGCGGTTGGCCTCGACTAGTGCGGCGCGTCCCTGCGCGTGCAGCGGGATCGCGGCGAGGGCGCGCTGCTCCTCGCGCCGGAAGAGGGCAGCGCAGGCCTCGACATCCGGGAACACCGCCTGCGTCATCCGGTCGTGCAGGCGCGCGCGGATTCGGTCAGCCACCTCGGCCGATGGCGCGCCGTCGAAGTCAAGGGTGTATTCGACGACCCGCTCCAGCCGGCGCATCGCGGCAAGGCCGCAGTTACGCGCGATGTCGGTCGCCTTGGAGGACCAGGGTGAAAGGGTGCCCGGGCGCGGGCCCACCACGAGGCTCCAGCCTGGACGGCGGTCGGCCGCCCGGCGAGGGCCGTAGGTGAGGAGCCGGGCTCCAAGCTTGAAACCCCGGTCATCAAGCGGGGCGCTGAGGTCCACGAGGTGGACGAACTCCGCAGCGATCCCGCGGACCGGGGCGCCCGCCGCTACGAGGTCCTGACGCAGCTTCTGCAGGCGGAACGGAGAAAGGGCGGGGGAGCCGCGGAGGATCAGCATGGACGATGGGCGCGACGCTTTCGTATCGCCCGGACCCGGTCAAGGCGCCCCCGGCACGAATTTTTTCAGTCGCCGAGAAAGCCGTTGACCAATCCCCCGCCGTGCCCGAGATCACGCGGCGCTGATGATGCCCGCCGAGCGAATCCCATCCCCCGGCCGCGCGACCCGTGGCGCCCGCCGAGGCCGGTCCCGGATCGCCTATGTCTGACCGGATCAGCCACGAGTGCGGCATCGCCTTGGTTCGGCTGCTCAAGCCGCTGTCCTACTATCAGGAAAAGTACGGCACGCCGCTCTGGGGCTTCACCAAGCTCTTCCTCCTGATGGAGAAGCAGCACAATCGCGGCCAGGACGGCGCTGGCGTGGCTTGCGTCAAGCTGGAGATGCCCGCGGGCGTGCCCTTCATGTTCCGCGAACGGAACATTGAGTCCAACCCGCTGGACCGGATCTTCCGCACGCTGCTCGGCCAGTATGAGGAAAAGGTCACCGCCGGGGACATCCACCCGGAGTTTGCGGACACGGTGAAGCGGAACTTCGACTTCGGCGGTGAGTTGCTCCTCGGCCACTTGCGCTACGGCACCTCGGGCGGCTACAGCCTGTCCGCCTGCCACCCGTATTTCCGGCGCAGCCCGTGGCCGACGCGCAACCTCGCGCTCTGCGGTAACTTCAACCTCACCAACACCGAGGAGCTGAACCAGTCCCTGATTGCGATGGGACAGCATCCGATCTTCGCGACCGACACTCAGGCCATCTTGGAGAAGATCGGCTTCTTCCTCGATGAGGAGCACGAGGACAACTACCGTTATTTGCGCTCGTGTAACCTCGCCGGAGAGCAGCTCACGCGCCGCATCAGCGAGGAGCTGGACCTAACCCGCGTGCTCACCCGGGCGTCTCAGCAGTGGGACGGCGGCTACGTGCTCTGCGGGCTGGTCGGCAACGGCGACAGTTTCGTAGCCCGGGACCCGGCCGGCATCCGGCCCTGCTTCTGCTTCCAGAACGACGAAGTGATCGCTTTCGCCTCCGAGCGCGCTCCGCTGATGACCGTCTTTGACCTCGCCACCGAGGACGTCCGCGAGGTCGCCCCGGGCCACGTCTGGGTCATCAAGCGGTCCGGCTGCCTCACCGAGGCCCCGTTCACCGCGCCCCTGCCGCGCGCCTCCTGCTCCTTTGAGCGGATCTACTTTTCCCGCGGCAACGACGTCGACATCTACCGCGAGCGCCAGGAGCTTGGGGCCCAGCTGGCGCCGCGCGTGGTGGAGCGCATCGGGCGCGACTGGGAGAACACCGTCTTCAGCTTCGTCCCCAACACTGCGGAGACCGCCTTCTACGGGCTGATGACCTCCCTTCGCGCGCAGCGGCGCGACGAGGTCAAGGCGGCCATCCTCGGCGCCGCCCGGGAGGGGCGCCTCGATGAGGCGATGCTCGACGACCTGATCCTGCGCAACTGGCCGCGGGGCGAGAAGGTGGTCAGCAAGGACATCAAGCTGCGGACCTTTATTGGCCAGGAGACAATGCGCAATCACCTGGCGAGCCACGTCTACGACATCACCTACGGCTCAATCCGCGCCGGCCGCGACACGCTTGTCGTCGTCGACGACTCAATCGTCCGCGGAACCACGCTGCGGCGTTCGATCCTGCGTATCCTCGCGCGGCTTGGACCCCAACGCATTGTTATCGCCTCCACCGCGCCTCAGATCCGCTATCCTGACTGCTACGGCATCGATATGTCGGAGCTGGGTAAGTTCATCGCCTTCGAGGCCGCCGTCTCGCTGCTCCGCGAACGGGGCCAGGCCTCCGTCCTTGAGGAGGTCTACGAGTTGTGCCGCCGCGAGGTACGCGAGGGTGGCAGCCGCAACCACGTGCGCCTCGTGTACGAGCCGTTCACCGCTGAGGACATTTCGCGCAAGATCGTGGAGCTGGTCCGGCCCAAGCAGCTCGATTGGACCGGGGAAGTGGAGCTGATCTTCCAGTCGGTGGAGAGCCTGCACGCTGCCGTTCCGCATCACACTGGCGACTGGTATTTTACCGGGCGTTACCCGACGGCGGGAGGCTACCGTGTGGTGAACCAAGCCTTTGTGAACTACTTTGAGAAGAGCGGGGGGCGGAGTTACTGAGATGGCCTTGTCCTACGAATCCTCTGGTGTCCACTACGACCAGCTCGACGCCTTCAAGCGTGCCTGCCAGCGGGCGGCCCGGACCACCGCCGGTGCCCTCTCCAGCCACGGTTACGCCGAAGCCGCTTCCACTCGCGGCGAGAGCGCCTACCTGATCGAAGGGGAGGATCATTTCCTCGCCCACGTCGAGGAGGGGCTTGGGACCAAAAACCTTGTCGCCGATGCCGTCGCCACTCTGACCGGCCGCACCTTTTACCGCGAGGTCGCGATCGACACGGTCGCCACGATGGTCAACGACCTCATCACTTGCGGTGCACTGCCGGTCTCCGTGGCGATGCACGCGGCGGTCGGCGATTCCGCGTGGTTCGCAGACGAAGCGCGCACGGGGGCGTTGGTGGCCGGGTTCGCCGAGGGTTGCCGCCAGGCGGGAGCGGTCTGGGGCGGGGGCGAGACGCCCACGCTTGGCGGGGTGGTGGAGCGTACGGCTATCGTGCTTGCGGGTTCGGCCTTCGGCCGCATCGCCCCCAAGGACCAACGCATTACTGGGGAGGTGCGCGAGAGCGACGCCATCGTGTTTCTGGCCAGCTCGGGCGTGCAGACAAACGGCCTCACGCTCTGCCGGCGCATCGCCGCGCAGCTGCCGCAGGGGTATCTGACTCCGGTCGGCCACGGGGATCCGCGGACGTACGGGGAAGCTCTGCTGGCTCCCTCGGTCATCTACGTGGCCTTCGTCCGCGAGTGCCAGCGCCGCGGGCTGCGCCTTAATTACCTGGCCCACCTCACCGGGCACGGCTGGCGCAAGCTGATGCGCCTCGAGGAGCCCTTCGTCTACGAGATCACGGCGCCGCGGCCCGCGCCGGCCCTGTTCCGCTTCATTATGGAAGCGGGGCCGGTTGAGCTGCGTGAGGCCTTCGCGACCTTCAATATGGGCGTCGGCTTCGCGGCCTATGTCTCCCCGCAGCTCGCGCCCGCCGTGATCGCCGCCGCCCAAGCCACCGGTTACGACGCGTGGCTGGCCGGCCGCGTGCGCCGTGAGGGCACCCGTAAGGCCGTCGTCGTGCCGGACCTCGGCCTCGCTTTCGAGGGCGACACGCTCCAAGTCCGTTGAGCGTCGTTCAGGGTTTGCCGGGCGCCACCTGCCGCTCGCTCCGCAGGTAGGCGAGGAGATCCCGGACCTCGTCGGTCGCGAGGGAACGCAGGAGCCCCTCTGGCATCAGGGAAATCGCCGCGGTTTCGCGGGAAACGATGTCCGCGCTCGCGACCACGGTATCCTGGCCAACAGAACGCAGGGTCACCTGGCGCTCATCCTCGGCGCGGACGTTGCCCGCGAGGGTGCGCCCGTCCCGGGTGGTGATCGTCACCAGCCGGTAGCTCTCCTGCATCACCTCGCTCGGGTTGACGATCTCGGTGAGGATGT
>VHCI01000048.1 GCA_016871775.1 Verrucomicrobiota bacterium
TCCCGCCGTGCGGCGGCGGCGTCCCGCCGTGCGGCGGCGGCGTCCCGCCGGGCGGCGGCGTCCCGCCGTGCGGCGGCGTCGTCCCGCCGGGCGGCGTCGTCCCACCGGGCGGCGTCGTCCCACCGGGCGGAGAGGCGACGGTCAATTTTACCGTGTTGGATTCCTTTGGACCCGTGGCCTGAGGGTAGCCAATATCGGAGATTCGGACAAAGATATCAGCTTGGTCGTCTCCCGGGGCGGCAAAAAACTGCAAATCTTTTGCGGTACCCCCTGCGGTCACTCCAACGCCCTTTTTGTACCACTGGTAGCTGAAGGCTGCACCCGGACGGCTGCTGACGATCCCGACCGAGAAAGTGGCGCTCTGCATGTCTTGGACGGTAAGCGCCCTCGGCTGGAGGTAGATTTCATGCACGTCGAGTCTTGCTGCTACCACGGCGGACAACCCGCCGCCAAGAACTTCAACCGAGGCTGAAACCCCGCCGGCCTCCGCAACGCGAGCCGCAGCGCGACTGAGCGATGCATTGGTTTCACCCGATAACGTCTGGCCGTTGAACATCCACCGGAAGGCAGGAGTGCCTCCGGTCGCGCTGGCCGAGACGGAAAAACCTGCGCTGGTGCCGGCCCAGACGGCGGCGGACTCCGGAACCGCGTTTATTGTGAGCGTCTTCGCGCCAGTCCCCGGAGATGCGAACGGGCTGGCTGGAATGGAAATGGCAACTCCGGGCGTCGGATGAATCGCCACCCCCTGTAGACTCACGGCCGGCTGGCCAGAAATATCGGCGACGGAAACAGAAGCATAACCGTAATGGACCACATTGTTGGGCAAAGAGAGCCGGAAACCGAAAATCTTGGCTGCGCCATCTGCCCAAATGCCTAAAGTCGAACCGACTCCGGAGACCGTCGCCCGCCTCGCGAGATTAACCAAAACCGGCGAATCCTGCGTCGCGGCGGGTTGCCACCCCAAGCCAGCAGGCGGCGTCGCAGCCACCGAATCCTGAACGACAGCAAGACGACCGTTGTTGTCGACGAGAGGTTGAACGATCGCTGTGGCGATCAGATCGACTTTCTTTTCCGAAACACCGGATGATCCGGCCTCGCTGGAGATCGAGAAATCCAAATTGAAGGTATTGTTGGCCACGGTGATCGGGATCGAACGCGCGACAATTTTCGGGCCAGCTACCGACCCCGAGGGGAATATGGTCGGAGGCAATGCCGACAACTTGACCGTTTGGACCTGCGCCGTGGTGGACAAATCGAAGACAATGGGTGAAGCCGCCTGGGGAGTGTCGGAGCCGTATACGGCAACCTTAGCTAGCGTAAGGCTGCCCGACGCGCCTTCAACGGTGTCAACTGCCCGCACAACCCAGGTGCCGGCCGCATTCTCGCCCCAGTGGCGCGGCGTCGAAAAGGTCCAACTCGTCAGATTCGCCTGGGAGTCTGCCGTGCGCGGATCGCCCAATACCGTGCGTGTGCCCGAGGGTGACGTCAGCTCAAATTGCAGCTGGCCGCGCTTCGAATGGGTTACACTTACCGTGACCTCCACGGTCTCCACCCGCAGGGGAGCTTCCGGTGTCACGCTGACAGCTTTGGACACTCCGGTCGGGTCATTGTCCGGAATCGCCAAGTCTACCGCTCCACCGGAGGCGACCGAACGCTCCGTCCCAAGAGGCGTCCAGGTTCGAGCCAAGTTGAGTGCCGCGGCCGCATCGACGAAGCCGGCGCCGTACTTGTGATTGAAATGGAAACCCGCGCCATTGTTGATCCAGTCGGAGTCCGTGGCGTCGTTTTTCCGCGCGGTGCGGATGAAAATTTCCTTCACGTCGCGCCATCCAAGGCCGGGGTTAGCCTGCAATAGGAGGGCGGCGACACCCGCAGCCTGCGGCGTCGCGTAGGAAGTTCCCTCCACGCCATCCGCCGTGTAGTCACCCTCGGGCGACTGAGCCTTGTTTATGCCCCGGGCACCGACGTTGTCCGTGGCCCACAATTGCTCTTCGGCGCCTTGAGTCGTCGCACCGATCGCCACCGCGATAAGCTGGGGCCCGGATTCGCTGAACGCCGCTTGACGACCACGGTTATCGGTGGCGCCGAAGGCAAAGACGTAACGGCTACCCGAATATCCATCCCAACCGGCGTGATCGCCAGAGCTACGCCCGTTGCCCGCCGCCACAAAGTACAACACTCCGCGACCACCCCGGCCGGACGTGACACCCGCCCTGAGGGCGGCCAACGCTGCGGTGTCCGGTCCGGAAACGGTCTTGGCGTCATCATTTGGACCCCAGCTGTTGTTCGAAATATTGATTACGTCCGTCCGCCACCCGAGAGCCTCACCCTCCTGGATGTCGGTCGCGGAACCGCCGAGGAGACGAATGCCAACCAGCTTCGCCAAAGGGGCTGCGCCGGTCAGACCAATCCCGTTGTTGCCTCTGGCCGCGATAAAGCCCGCGCAAATGGTGCCGTGATTTTTGTCGGCAGGGGGAGTAGGATCGGAAGTGCCGTTCAGAACGTCGCGGTGCGGCACGGTTTCCGCGATGTTCGGAGCGAGATCCGGATGCGTCAGCTCCAGGCCGTCGTCAACGACGGCCACGGTCACTCCCGTCCCGCTGGCGGAGGGCCAGAGACCCTCGATGTTCAAGTCCTCTCCGGCTTTACCGCCACCCTGCCCGGTGTTTTTGAAATAGAACTGCTTCCCGTAGAGAGGATCGTTCGGCGCGGCGCGCGACACCCGCGAGCGGGTGAATTGCGGCTCCACCGAACGGCCTGCCGACTCGAGCGACTGCGCTGCCGCAACCATGAAGTACGGGGACGCATACTCGAGCACCCACAGCATGTCTGAAAGAGGGCTGTATCCACGTGCCTTGGTTATTGCCGCGGCATCCGCCGCCGCCGCTGCATCCGCGCCGATGAGCAATAACTTGCCGGTCGCAACCTTGCGCGCAGCGCTTTCACCTTCGCGACCTTCCTCGTAGAACACGGGCGCGATGTCTTCCGCTAAGGGTGACGCCGAGACTCCGCTACCACCACTCTGCCCCCGGACGCGATTAACCTCAAGCCACTGCCCCGGGGCGGTCCCGCTGGGCAGGCGAACGATTCGGTGTTGCTCGTCAGCGGCCGCCAGCTGCGCGCCGTCGGGCAGCGGCGCTGCATCAGCACCGCGCCGGGCAAGGGCAACCTCACCCGTCGCGAGAATCAGCACGCGCGGTTGGCCGTTAACCTTAAAAGTCACCCGACCCTTGGCCGCCAATTCCTCCGCCGCCCTCGCCGGCGTCTCCTTTGAAGGCGCACCCGCGAGTTGTAAAACTTGGACGCCGGACAAAATGGCAAGGGCGCGAAGCAATGCCGAGAAACGCCGGCAACTTTGAAGATAGATCATAAACGAAAGGACTTTCAGTTCGTCGCATTAAGCTGCGGCAGACAAGCGCGAAGTTGTCTCGAGGTATCCACCAAGAGAACCCGTTCCCCATTGCAAAAAGTGAGCGGGGTTGTTTCAACTCTCGATTCTGGACCGCCTCGGGTGAGAGTCTGGTCGGGTCATGGGTTGGGTTCAGGGTGGTTGGCAGATTCGGACGTGCAGGCAATCTCTGGACGGAGGGAAGGCCCGGCTTGGCGAGCCTGACCGGAGCTTGGCCAAGGAGCAGGGCGCGGTGCTCCGCCAGGACCTGATAGCCGAAGCTGCTATGCGGGCGCTCCGTATTGTACTCCTTCCGGAACGCACGGGCGATGGCCTGCGCTTCCAGCACGCTGCCGAGCAACTCCCGATTAAGGCATTCGTCGCGGAAGCGGCAATTGAAGCTCTCATTCACGCCGTTCTGCCACGGGCTGCCCGGCTCGTTAAAGCGGATCCTGATGCCAGCCTGCGCCAGACATTCCTGCAGCGCCCGGGCCACGAGCTCAGCCCCGTTGTCGCACCGCAGGGGCCGCGGCGCCCCGCGCACCCCGATCGCCGTCTGCAGCGCCCGGATCACTTCCGCGGCCCCCAGTTACCGGCTGGCGACGATAATCGATGCAGTGGTGGCTGCCCTCGTCGGCGATCGTCAGGAACTTGATCGTCGTGCCCGCGGTCGTGACCTCAAAGACCGAATCCAGGCACCGGGCGTCATAGAGCCCTTCCGACCCGATCCTGGCCTCCGGCCAGGGCGGGCACTTGGGCCGCTGACTCGGCCCGGTAACCCGCAATCCCTCCTGCCGCCAGACGCGCTGCACCATGCTCCGAGCGCAACGGTGGCCCTGCCGCTCGACCAAGGCGTGGATCCGCCGGTGGCCATAGTGCGGATAGCGACGTCTGGATCTGCTTCTAGGGAGTCAAGACCCTCATCCCCAACAGCCCAGATTTCGGGCGTCAGGTGACCCGCGCGTGCACCCGCCGGACACTCTCGCCCCTCTTCCACGGTGAAGGACGCGAAGAATGCGCATATCCGGGCGCCGCGCGTGGGGTCCCCGCCGTCGTCGGGCGAGAAGCCGGGGAACTGGCGAGAGGAAAACATGCGCGTGGACGCGCGGGAGAAAGCCAATGAGCCGGGTCGGGCAAACTCACGGGCCAAGACCGACCAGACAAGGGTAAACCCACTCCGGAGGCCCTCAGCCGCATAGATTTACAAATCCCTGACCCGCCCCAAAAAAATCCCGCCGTGCAGAAGGACGGCGGGGAAAAGTCAGGCGCGGAACCGTGCGCTCACTTCTGCCACGTGCGCTTCTTGTGGCGGTTCGCCTTCAGGCGCTTACGGCGCTTGTGCTTGTTCATCTTGAGGCGGCGCTTCTTCTTCAAATTGCCCATTGTGAAAAGGAGGGGGACTAAAATTTCTCGGACCGTGCGGGGCGCTCGCGGGGCTGTAAAGCCCTTTCTCCCGACGGGGCGACGGCCAAGGGCCGGGCCCGGGGGGCGGAAGCGGTCGCTTACTTTAAGGCGAGGGCCTTCGCGGCGTGGGCCTTGCCCCGGGCCGCCGCGTTTTTGTGCACGACGCCCGACTTAACCGCCTTGTCCATCGCGGACACGTAGGCCGCCGCGGCCATCTTGCCCGCAGAGGCGTCCTTCTTCGCCAACAGCTCGTCGAGCTGCTTGCGGAGGGTCTTGAGCCGAGTCTTTACGCCCCGATTCCGGTCGGTGAGGCGAATGGTTTTGCGAGCGGCTTTGATGGCGGACTTGGTATTGGCCATGGTCGTGCGTGCGGATTAAGCGGCGCACGAACCCAAAGTAGGAGGGGAGAGTCAAGGGTATTGTCGGACGCGGACCGCGGGAGTATCGCCCATCACGGCGATACCGAAGGGTCACTCCCCGTACTCGGTGAAATTGCCGCCGTAAAGCTCACCGAGGGTGTGGGATAGCCGCATGATGTTGCGCGAAAATTGCAAGCCGTCCGCGCTGAGCGCGGCCGGCAGGAGCAAGAAGGCGACCGAGCACTGCCTTGCATCCATCTCGGCGAAGGACGCCCCTTGGCAGGCGTAGGAGAGCCGGTTTCTCCACTTCCGCCATTCCGGGTCGTCGAACGGGAAGCGCGTGCGGTCCCGCTGCGCAGGAGTGAGGGCGGCGAGGAACTACGCCGCGACGCGACGCCCAGGTTCGGTCGAGACGCCGGTGAAGCGCTGGGGAAACAGGCCCGCCTCGGGCGGGCCGGCTCCGCGAGTGCCCGCTGCTCGGCCTCGCGGGACTGGCGCGGGAAACGCTGGAAGGGGGTCTCGCCGGCGCGGCGGCGAGGAGCCCAAGGCGCAGGCGAGCGGGCGACCCGCGGGGAGGGGATGGTGGATGAAAATGGAGGCTTTGGGGCCGGTAAGCCGGATTCTGTTCCACGCCTGACGGCGCTTCGGTCGTCATTTCTCTCGGGCCAGCCTTGCGGCCGAACCGTCCCCGCTGCGGCCACCGAGGCGGACGCGGCGCGGATGCGGCATACCCGTGGCTATTGGACGGGCCGCCCAGCCACCTATTTTGCCTTGCACCGGAAGGGGTTTTTCGAGCCGCCCCGCTCGCGCGGAGGCGCGGTGGGCTCTTACCCCACCTTTTCACTATCACCCGGCGCCGCGCGCGAGGGCGCGCCGCCGGGCTACCTGTTTTCTGTGACACTGTCCGTCGACGCGCCTTGACGCGCGCCGCCTGCGCTCGCCCTGCGGCTGGCGCAGCATCCTGCCCTGCGGTGTCCGGACTTTCCTCTCCGAACTTCTGGCTGACGCGGCATCACCCGCGCCGTGGGATCAAAGAACTCGGAGCGACGACCAGGCCCCAAAACCTTCCCCATTGTGCCCGCCGCCCCGGCGGACGCAAGCCCGCTCCAGATCCCGAGGATCCCCGGGCGGCGCTAGGCCAGCCCGGCGGCGGCCGTGGCGCGCGGGAAGCAGGCCCAGACCGCCAGGCCGCGACAAGGCGTACGAGATCTCGGATCGCAAGGCCCCCGCAGACCCTCCGCTGACCACCGCCGCGCCGGACAAAAGTGGGATTTGCGCGGGTCCACCTTTGGCCTATTCTTCCCTGATGTCCGGCGAACTCACCGAGCTCTACCAGCAGGTCATCCTCGACCACAACAAGCGCCCCCGGAACCGGGGCCGCCTGCCAACCGCCACCCGCGTGGCTCACGGGGACAACCCCACGTGCGGCGACCAATGCAGCGTCTACGTGCGGCTTGAAGGAGACCGCATCGCGGAAATTAGCTTCGACGGGGTCGGCTGCGCCATCTCGCAGGCGAGCGCCTCGCTGATGACCACCCAAGTGAAGGGCAAGACCGCCGCCGAGGTGAAGGGACTTTACGACGCTTTCCACCACATCGTGACCACGGGCGAGGCACCCGCGGAGATCAGCGACCTCGCCGCCTTCGCGGGCGTGCACGCCTTCCCCGCCCGCATCAAGTGCGCCACCCTAGGCTGGCACGCCGTCCGGAACGCCCTCTCCGGCGACGCGGTGCCCGCCACCACCGAGACCCACGCCGATTGACCCCGCGCGCCGCGGAAAATCCGGGGGTGACTCCCGGCCTTTCCCCGCGTTGCCTCACCCGATGCCTTCCGTACCGGATCTCCGTCGCGACTTTCCCGCGCTGCTCCAGCAGGTGAACGGCCGGCCGCTCGCCTACCTCGACAACGCCGCGACCGCGCAGAAGCCGCGCGCCGTCATCGACGCGATCGTGGGCTTCTACGAGCGGGACAACAGCAACGTCCATCGGGGCCTGCACGCGCTGTCGATGCGCGCCACCCACGCCTATGAGGGGGCCCGCGAGCGCGTCGCCCGCTTCATCGGGGCGGCGGATCCGACCGAGGTCGTGTTCACCCGGGGCACCACGGAGTCCATCAACCTCGTCGCCCGGGGCCTCGCGGCGACCTTGAAGCCAGGTGACGTGATCCTCGCGACCGAAATGGAGCACCACTCGAACCTGCTGCCTTGGCAGCAGGCCGCCCACCGCAGCGGGGCCGAATTGCGGCTGGTGCCGGTGACCGGAGCCGACGCCGAGGGCGGGCTGGATCAAGCGGCGCTGGACGCGCTGCTGACGCCGGCGGTCAAGATCTTCACCTTCACCCACGGTTCCAACACGCTCGGCACGGTGAACCCCGCGGCGGAATTGTGCGCGCGCGCCCGAGCGGTCGGGGCAGTCACCGTACTGGATGCGGCCCAGACGGCGGGCCACGGGGCGTTCGACGTGCGGGGACTGGGCGCGGACTTCACCGCCTTCTCCGGCCACAAGATGTGCGGCCCGACGGGGATCGGCGTCTTGCACGGCCGGCGGGAGCAACTCGACCAGTTGGAGCCCGACGAGACTGGCGGCGGAATGGTGGCGCAGGCGGGATTCACCGAGTCGCGGTGGAAACCGGCGCCCGAGCGGCACGAAGCGGGTACGCCGCATGTCGCGGGGGCGATCGGCCTGGCGGCGGCGTGCGACTACCTCGAGGCGGCCGGCCGCGAGGCGATCGCGGCGCACGACGCGGCGCTCGCCCGCCTGGCCTTTGACCGGCTGGCGGAACTACCCGGTATCCGCCTGCTCGGCCCCCGCGGCCCGCGGGGCGGGCTCGTCAGCTTTGCCTTCGCCGACGTCCACGCGCACGATGTCGTCACCCTCGCGGACGAGGACGGCATCGCGCTGCGCGGCGGCCACCATTGCAACCAGCCGCTGATGCGGAAGCTGGGCCTCGCGAGCACGGCGCGGGCGAGCTTCTACCTCTATAACACCGAGGAGGAGGTGGAGCGCATGGTCGCCTCCCTGCGCCGCGTGCTGAAGTTCTTCGGCGCTACCTGAAGCCGGCGCTAGCGAGCGCGGGCCGTTCAGCGGCCTGGGGTCAGCACGCCGACGAACGCCCTGGGCACGACCTCCGCGGCCCGGCACCGGGAGGCCTGCAGCACCTGCGCGGCCCAGCGGTTGACCTCCTCACGAGTGACCTCCGCGGCGAGGCCGGCGTGCAGCGCAGTGGCGGCCGCGGCCTCCTCGGGGCGCTCCTGGGCGCGCATTAGCAGCGACACCAGGAACGCCGGGCGGCGGAGCGCGTCGCCCACGCGGGCCTGCACGATGCCCCTTGCGCCCTCGAATTCCCCCTCGTCCGCCCCGCCGCGCGCGAGCTCGGCGGCGACGGCGACGACCCGCGGCGTGACGCGCGCGGCGTCGGCCGGCGCGCAGTCGATCTGGGCCCGCAGCAGCGCGAAACCAGGCAGGCCGGTGAAGGGCTCCAACTCGGCGGCCGGCGAATACGCAAACCCGAGGCGCTCGCGCACCTCCGCGCGAACCCGCATCTCGAGCACCTTGGCCAGCACCTCGAGCGCCAGCCGGTCGCGCGGGCCCGCGGCGCCCTCGACCGGCCAAGTGCCGACCACCAGCGCCGAGTGCTGCTCACCGACAAACTCGATGCGGTGCTGCCCCGGGCCCGCGCCGAGGCGGACCGGGCGGGGCGCGGCCGCCGTCTCCTTGCGCGCCGCCCGCGGCGCCAGCGTGCCGAGGGTTCGCACTGCCGTCGCGACCACGGCCGCCGCGTCCGCGTCGCCCACCACGGTCGCCTCAACGTAGCCCCGCGTGAGGGAGGGCTCCATCCAGCGGCGGACGTCGAGAACGCTGAGCGCCACGTAGTCGAGCGGGGAGCCGCCGGTGAAGCGCGCATCGCCCTTGAAGAGGTGGTCGTGGAGCTCGCGCAGGCCCTCGCCTACCCCGGACCCAGCGGCTGCGCGCCCGAGGGCCGCCTGCAGGCGCTGGTCGCGGTGCGCGAAGCTGTTGAACCGCGGGGCGCGCAGGATGTCGGTCACCAGCGCGAGGAACACCTCAAGTTGGTCCGCGGGCATCACGCCGCGGAAGGTAAAGGCGTCGCGGTCAGCGACGTCGAAGCTGAACTCCAGCAGTCGGTCCTCGACGAGGGCGCGGAGCACCTCGGGGCGAAACTGCACGCCGCCGCCGGCGAGCACCGTGTTGAGCCCGAACTCCTTCAGCGCGGGCTTCTGGCCCGGCAGCTCGAGCAGGCCGGTACCGACCCGCACGACCGCGTGCACCAGCCCGGGCTCGCTCCGGCCGGGCAGCACGTTGAGGCGGACCTCGTTGCCGAGGCGAATCAGGCGCGCGCCCAGGCCGGGCAACTCGCGCTCCTCGACCGGACCGGCGCCCGCGCCCCAGCGGGGCAGAGCGAACGGAGTCTCGCGCACGGCGGCCGCCAGCACCTGGCCGGTTCCGCCGCGCCGCGCGCGCCGCAACTCCTGCAGCACCTTGTCGGGCGTGAGTTCGAGGGGCACGCCACCCGCCAGCTGGACCGCGAGCTCGTCGGGCCGCCACAGGCTGCGGAGGACGCGCAGGGCCTCGGCTGCGGTGAACTTCTCCAGCCACTCGCGCCGCAGGCGCTCCTCCTCCTCCACGCCCAGGAAGACCCGGTGCTCGGCGATCGACTCGACCAGGCCCGCGGCGAACAGCGCGGGATCGGCCGCGGCCAGCTGCTCCGCGGCGAGGGTCGCGGCGCGCAGGTGGCGGCGCCGCAGGGCCTCGACTTCGGCAGCGTCAAAGCCCCGCCCGAGCGTCAGGCGAAGGAGGCGGTCGAGGGAGGCCAGCCCGTCCGCCCACGACTCCGCCGGGACGGACACGGTCGCGGAGGCGACGCCGTGGCCGAGGATCTCGTCGTAGCCGGCATCGCCGCCCGGCACCTCGCGGCGTAGCCGGGCGCTGAGGAGTTCCAGCACGAAGGCGCGGCGCTGACGTTCCGCGGCGGCGGCGCGCGGGTCGGCGGGGGGTGGGGGCGCGACGCAGGCGGCCTCGATCTGCGCAGAGCCAAGGCCGGGCACGGGGAACAGGCCGGCGCGGAGATTGCGGGCGTCGAGGCGGCCCTCGGGCCGGGACGGCGCGGGACGAGCGGGCGCCGGCAGGTCGCCAAATTCCTCCCGCAGCAGCACCTCAAGGGCCGCGGGGTCCAAATCGCCAGCCGCCACGAGGACCATCAGGTCGGGCCGATACTGCTGGGCGTGGAAACCGAGGAACTGCTCGCGGCGCAGGCGCGCCACCTGTTCCTCACCGCCGCCCGGGGAGCGCTCCGGGAAGGCCAGCCCGCGGAAGACGAGCGGGAGGGACGCCTCCTGACGCAAACCGGCGAGGCTGGCGCGGCCGCGGAGCTCGGCGCGCACGATACGGCGCTCGCGCTCGATGACCTCGGGGGCGAAGGTAATCCCGTCCGCGAAGTCGCGGAAGAGCCGGAGCCCCTCGCGGAGCAGCGCGGGTTCCGCCCGGCGGAACTCCAGCCGGTAGGCGGTGTGGCCGAAGGTGGTCTCGGCGTTGATGTCGCTGCCGTACTCAAGGCCGAGGCGCTGGAAGAGGCGGAGCATCGCGCCCGGCGGGAAGCGCCGCGTGCCGCCGAAGGCGAGGTGCTCGGTGAAGTGGGCCAGCCCGCGCTCGTCCGGCCCCTCGTCGAGCGAGCCCGCCAGCACCATCCACTGCAGCGTCACCCGGCCCGGGTTCCCGGCGTGCGGCCGCAGCGCGTAGCGGAACCCGTTGCCAAGGCGGCCCCAGATGACCTGCGGGTCGGGCGCGGCGCCCCTGATCTCCTCGTGGGCCCAGCGGCCGGAGCGCGGTCCCGCGGGGACGGCAGCGGCGAAGCTGGGGGCGGCGAGGAGCAGCAGGAGGAGAGCGCGCGCGAACACCCTTCCACCGTGCGGGTTCGCGGCGCGGATTCAACCCCGGCCACGCGCGCCAGTAACGCTTGCGGCCGGGCCGCGGTTGCGTCCTGCTTCGCAACCTCAACCGCCCCCCGATGCGGGACTACTTTCTCCGCCGCTTCCTGCTGATCCCCCCGACCTTGCTCGGCATCACCCTGATCGTCTTCCTGATTACGCGGGTGGTTCCAGGCGGGCCCATCGAGCGGGCCCTGATGGAGGCGCGGATGGGCGACGCGGGCGGGGCCCAGACCAACCAAATTGGCAGCGGTGCGATTTCTGAGGAGCAGATGGCCCAGCTCAAGGCTTACTACGGCTTCGATCAGCCGCCCCTCGAGGCCTACCTGCGCTGGCTGGCCAGGGTCGTGCGCGGCGACCTCGGCAACTCCTACCGCTACAACGAGCCCGTCCTCCACATCATCGCGGACCGCCTGCCCGTCTCCTTGCTTTACGGGCTCGTCACCACCCTCCTCGTCTACGGTGTCTGTATCCCGTTGGGCATCGTCAAGGCGGTGCGGCACCGGACGTGGATCGACAACGTGTCCTCAGCGGTCGTGTTCACCGGCTACGCGATCCCGGGCTACGCGCTCGGCGCCCTGCTGGTCGTTTACCTCTCGGCGCGCCTTGGCTGGTTCCCCATGGGCGGCTTCGTCAGCCGCGGCTTCGCCGACCTCAGCCTCGCGGGCAAGATGGCGGATCTGTTCCACCACGCCGTCCTGCCGCTGGTCTGCTACACCGTGGGCAGCTTCGCCTTCGTCACCCTGCTGATGAAGAATCACCTGATGGACAACCTCGCGGCGGACTTCGTGCGCACCGCGATGGCCAAGGGGGTGGCGTTCCGCCGGGCCGTGCTCGGGCACGCGCTGCCCAACTCGCTGATCCCGATCGCGACCCACTTCGGCCAGCACCTGAGCGTGCTGGTGACGGGCTCGTTCCTGATCGAGTTCATCTTCGACATCAACGGGATGGGGCTGCTCGGGTACACCTCGGTGGTGGACCGCGACTACCCGACGGTGATGGGGGTACTGCTGCTGTCGTCCGTGCTGATCTTGCTCGGTCACATTTTGGCGGACGTGCTGGTGGCGCTGATTGACCCGCGGATCCGATTCAAGTGAGGCGCGACCGATGAACCTGCCCCGCCTCCGCGTCGATCCGCTCACGCACAAGAAGCTGCAGCGCTTTCGCTCGATCCAGCGGGGTTACGTATCGTTCCTGATTTTGGCCACGGCGGTGGTGCTGTCGCTGGCGGCGGAGCTGCTGGTGAACAGCCGGGCGCTGGTGGTGCGGCACGAAGGGCGGTGGCACTTCCCGACCTACGGGCGCATCCACACCGGGAAGGAGTTCGGCCTCGATTACGCCTACGAGGTGAACTATCGCGAGCTGGGGCGGAAGTTCGCCGCCGATCCCTCCGGGAGGAACTGGGTGCTGCTGCCGCCCGTCCCCTACAACCCGCTTGAGAACTGCCACCCGGGCGAGACCTTCCGCCCGCGGCCGCCCGACTGGGCGCGCCAGAACTTCCTCGGCACCGACCAGATCAACCGGGACATCCTCGCGCGGCTCGTCTACGGATTCCGCAATGCGCTCGCGTTCGCCGCCGCCTTCATCGTCCTCACCTACGCCGTCGGCATCAGCCTCGGCTGCCTGATGGGGTACTTCGGGGGCTGGTTCGACCTGCTGGTCCAGCGCCTGATCGAGATCTGGTCCAACATTCCCTTTCTCTTCGTCGTCATCATCGTCGCCTCGATCGTGCCCGCTGGGATTGGGATGAACCTCGGGGTGCTGCTGGCGATCGTGGTGCTGTTCTCGTGGACGGGAATGACCTACTATATGCGCTCAGCGACCTACCGGGAGAAGGCGCGCGACTACGTGCACGCCGCGCAGGTGCTCGGGGCCTCCACAGCGCGGATCCTCTTCCGCCACATCCTGCCGAACGTCCTCTCGACGATCGTCACCTTCATCCCCTTCACCATCGCCAGCTCCATCAGCGCCTTGACCGCGCTCGACTTCCTCGGCTTCGGCCTGCCGCCGCCCACCCCGAGCTGGGGGGAACTGCTGCGCCAGGGCACCTCCAACCTGCAATCCCCGTGGATCGTCGCCTCCGCCTTCTCCGCGCTCGTGCTGGTCCTCGTGCTCGTGACGTTCATTGGCGAGGCGATCCGCGAGGCCTTCGACCCGAGGAAATTCACCCTCTACCAGTGAACCCGATGCGCCCGTCCCCCCGGCCCTTCCCGCTCCTCGCCGCCGCCCTCCTGCTCGCCGCCGGCTGCGGCCCCTCCGCGCCCAAGGAGGGGGCTGCCCCCGCGACCGCCGCGGCCGCCGGTGCGGCCGAGATGGAGGCGGACCTCAAACGCACCCTCGCTACCGAGCCGGACTTTTATGTCTTCAAGCCGATCGCCGAGCTGCCCGCCGGCCTCGCTTGGCAGGACGGCGCCGCGCTGCCGGATTTCGCCGATCCGAACGCGCGCAAGGGCGGCACCTTCAACTACTACATCCCGGACTTCCCGCGCACCCTTCGCACCATCGGCCCCGACGCCACTGGCGGCATCCGGCCCTACCTGCTGGACTATGTAGAGCCGCCGTTCATCGCCCCGCACCCCAACGTGGCCGGGGGCGCCTACGCCGGACTCGTCGCCAGCTGGGCCGTCGGTCCCGACGGCCAGACCATCTTCTACCGCATCGACCCCAGGGCGCGCTGGTCCGACGGGCGGCCGCTCAGCACCGACGACGTCGTGTTCACGCTCTACTTCATGAGGAGCCCGCACCTGAACGAGCCGTGGTACAACGACTACTACAAGAAGAACTACCGGCAGCTCATCGTCTACGACCGCCTGACCTTCGCCACCGTGCACCCCGAGCGGAAACCCGACCTCGCGGTCCGCTTCGGCAACTGGGTCCCCTACCCCCGCCACGCCTACGCCGACTTCGGCCCCGGCTGGATCGAGCGCTTCCAGTGGCGCGAGACGCCCAAGCTCGGCGCCTACGAGCTCAAGGCGAAGGACATCGACAAGGGCCGCGCCGTCACGCTCAGCCGCGTCAAGGACTGGTGGGCCGCGGACAAACGCTTCTTCCGCGGGCGCTACAACCCGGACCGCTACCGGCTGGAGGTCATCCGCGACCCGGACAAGGCCGTGGAGGCGTTCGCCCGCGGGGACCTCGACCTGATGCCCCTCGGTCTGCCCAAGTACTGGTACGAGACGCTGCCGGAGACGCACCCGGAGGTGGTCGCGGGCCGCATCCTCCGCTATAAGTTCTACAATCGCACCCCCCGGCCCGACTGGGGCCTGTGGATCAACCGCGCCAAGGCGCCCCTCGACAACCGTGACGTGCGCGTGGGCATTCAGCATGCGAGCAACATCGCCCTGGTCTGCGCGCAGTTCTTCCGCGGCGACGCCGAGCAGATGCAGACCCGCTCCGACGGCTACGGCTGGCGGATGCACCCGACGATCACCGCGCGGCCCTTCGACCCCGTCGCGGCCCGCGCCGCCTTCGCCCGCGCCGGCTACACCACACAAGGGGAGGACGGCATCCTGCGCAACGCCGCCGGCCAGCGCCTCTCGTTCACCATCACCGCCTACGGCCAGGCGCAGCGCGACCTGCTCCCCGTGCTGAAGCAGGAAGCGCTCAAGGCCGGCCTCGAGTTCAAGCTCGAGATCCTCGACACCACCACGGGCTGGAAAAAGATGCAGGAGAAGAACCACGAGATCGCCCTCGCCGCCCTCTCCCGCTCGGTCGAGCTCTACCCCCGCTACTGGGAAATGTACCACGGCACCAACGCCTACGCCGACGCCTACACCAAGGACGGCCAGCCGTCGAAGGCCGCCACCGGCGCCGAAGCCAACCCGAAACCCTCGCAGGTCGTCGTCCAGACCAACAATATGACGATGACTTTCCTGCCGGAGCTCGACCGCCTGATCGAGGCGTACGACCGCGCGGAGACGCTCGACGAGATCAAGCGGCTCGCCGCCGCCATCGAGCAGCTCATCCACGACGACGCCGCCTGGGTGAACGGCTGGCAGCGGCCCTTCCTCCGCGGCGGGGCGTGGCGCCACGTCCGCTGGCCGGAGGGCTTCAACGTCGCCCAGGCCCGCGACCTCGAGGAATTCTTCGTGCACTGGATCGACCCTGACCTGCAGAAGGAGACCGCCGAGGCGCGCCGCAACGGCCGCCAGTTCCCCGGCGGCTTGCGGACATTCGACCAGTTCAAGCAGCAGTGACGCCCGTGGACGCCCCCGCCGCCAACGACGTCATCCTGTCGGTCCGCGACCTCGTCACGACGTTCGACACCGATTCTGGCCGCCTAACCGCGGTCGACGGGGTGAGCTTCGACGTCCGGCGGGGCCGTACGCTGGGGATCGTGGGCGAGTCGGGCTGCGGGAAGAGCGTGACGGCGCTGTCGATCATGCGCCTGCTGCCGCAGCCGATGGGGCGGATCCAGGGCGGGCGGATCCTGTTTGAGGGCCGGGACCTCGCGACGCTGCCGCCGGCGGAGCTGCACCGGATCCGCGGCGGGCGGATCGGGATGATCTTCCAGGAGCCGATGACGGCGCTGAACCCGGTGCAGCCGATTGGCCGCCAGCTGAGCGAGGTGTTCCTGCTGCATCGCACTAGGGACGCCGCGGACGCCTGGCGCCGGGGAACGGAAATGCTGCGCAAGGCCGGCATCCCCGCGCCGGAGATCCGGATGCACGAGTACCCGCACCAGCTTTCGGGCGGGATGCGGCAGCGGGTCGTGATCGCGATGGCGCTGGCCTGCGAGCCCGCGGTCGTCATCGCGGACGAGCCGACCACCGCGCTCGACGTCACCATCCAGGCCCAGATCCTCGAGCTGATGCAGGCGCTGCAGCGGGACCTGGGGCTGGCGGTGGTGCTGATCACCCACGACCTCGGCGTGATCGCGGAGACCTGCGACGACGTGATCGTGATGTACGCGGGCCGCGTCGCGGAGTCGGGGCCGGTGGAGTCGATCTTCGACCGCCCGGCGCATCCCTACACGCGCGGCCTGCTCGACTCGATCCCGCGGCTGGAGGGCACGCGCAAGGCCCGCTTGCGGGTGATCGAGGGGATGGTCCCGGGCCTGCGGGATTTGCCCGCGGGCTGCCGCTTCCACAACCGTTGCCCGCACCGCATCGACCGCTGCGCCACCGCCCCGAACCTCGAGGCCGTCGGCCCCGGCCACGAGGCGGCCTGCCACCGCTGGCGCGAACTGCCCCCCCGCTGACCGTGGACGCCTCCGACGTTCCTCCCGCCCCGCTGCTGCAGCTGGAAGACGTCCAGATGCATTTCCCCGTCCGTGAGGGCCTGTTTTTGCGCAGCACGCGTTCGTGCCGCGCGGTCGACGGCGTGTCGTTGCAGCTGCCGGCCGGGGAAACGCTGGGGCTCGTCGGCGAATCGGGCTGCGGCAAGTCGACCCTGGGCAAGTGCATCGTGCGGCTGCACCAGCCGACGGCAGGGCGGATCCGCTTCGAGGGCACGGACCTCGCGGCGTTGGGGCAGGCGGCGCTCAAGCCGTGGCGGCGGCACCTGCAGATGGTGTTCCAGGACCCGGTCGAGTCCCTCAACGCCCGCCACACCGTGGGGGAGATCGTGGCGGAGCCGTTCGTTATCCACGGAGAGGGCGACGCCCGGGAGCGGCGCGAGCGTGTGTTGGGGCTGCTGGAGAAGGTGGGCCTGCCGGCGGCGGCGGCGGACCGTTACCCGTTTGAGTTTTCCGGTGGCCAGCGCCAGCGGATCGGCATCGCGCGGGCGCTCGCGCTGCGGCCGCGGCTGCTGGTGTGCGACGAGCCGGTGTCGGCGCTCGACGTTTCGATCCAGAGCCAGGTGCTGAACCTGCTGCTCGAACTGCAGCGGGAGCTCGGGCTGAGCTACCTGTTCATTGCCCACAACCTTGCGGTAGTGAAGCACGTCTCCGACCGCATCGCCATCATGTACCTCGGGCGGATCGTGGAGCTGGCGCCGGCCGAGGACATCTACGCGGCGCCGCGGCACCCCTACACGCGCGCGCTGCTCTCGGCGATCCCGCGGCCCGAGCCGCGCGGGACCCGCGAACGGATCGCGCTGCAGGGGGACGTCCCCTCGCCGATCAGTCCGCCCCCGGGTTGCCCTTTCCATCCTCGTTGCCCGCACGCCACCGACCGTTGCCGCGTCGAGGCCCCGGCCTTGCGCGCGGCGCCAGGCCGCCCCGGGCACACGGTCTCCTGTCACCTCGACCTCTGAGCCCGTCCGCGGGCGCCGTCCCCGCCATCCCCTTCCCGATGCCCCGCCCCACCCCGTCCCTCCTCGCCGTCCTCGCCTGCCTGCTGCTGTCCGCGTGCGGTCGCGATCCCGCGACGCCGGCGCCAGGGGCCGGGAGCGCGGGCCCCGCGACTGCCGCGGCGGCCCCGGCGATGGAGGCGGACCTCGCCCGCACCCTGCGGGAACAGGCGGAATTCTACACCTTCCGGCCGCTGAGCGAGCTGCCGGCGAACCTCGCGTGGCAGGACGGCTCGGACCTGCCGGAGTTCGCGGATCCCGCGGCGCGCAAGGGCGGGACCTACACCACCTTTATCGCCGATTTTCCGCGCACCCTGCGGACCATCGGCCCCGACGCCACCGGTGGCATCCGGCCCTTCCTGCTCGATTACGTGGAGCCCCGCTTCATCGAGCGGCACCCCAACCTGCCCGATGCCGGCTATCCCGGGCTCACCCGGCAGTGGGCCGTCGACGCGGCGAGCGCGACCACCTACTACCGCATCGATCCCGCGGCGCGCTGGTCCGACGGACGGCCGCTCACCACCGAAGACGTGGTGTTCACCTTCTATTTCCTCCGCAGCCCGCACCTCGGCCAGCCTTGGTACAACGACTTTTACACGAAGAACTACACCCGGCTGATCGTGTACGATCGGCTCACCTTCGCCCTCGTGCACCCGGAGCGGAAGCCCGACCTCGCGACGCGCCTCGGCAACTTCTCGCCCTACCCGCGCCACGCCTACGCGGACTTCGGCCCCGGCTGGATCGAGCGCTTCCAGTGGCGCGAGACCCCGAAGATCGGCGCCTACGAGCTGCGCGACCGGGACGTGGAGAAGGGCCGGGCCGTCACGCTCTCCCGGGTCAAGGACTGGTGGGCCGCGGACAAGCGGTTCTTCCGCGGGCGTTACAACTTCGACCGCTTCCGCCTCGAGGTGGTGCGCGATCCGGACAAGGCCGTGGAGGCCTTCGCCCGCGGCAACCTCGACGCCATCACCCTCGGCACGCCGAAGCACTGGTACGAGACCCTGCCCGAGACACACCCCGAAGTCGCGGCCGGCCGCATCTTGCGTTTCCAGTTCTTCAACCGGGTACCGCAGCCGGACTGGGGCCTGTGGATCAACCGCGCGCGGCCCCCGCTCGACCAGGTAGAGGTCCGCGTCGGCCTGCACCACGCGGTAAACTTCGACCTCGTCTGCCAGCAGTTCTTCCGCGGCGACGCCGAGCGCCTGCAGACGCGCTCCGACGGCTATGGTTGGCGGATGCACCCGACGCTGTGCCCGCGGCCGTTCGATCCCGGGGCGGCCCGGGCCGCCTTCGCCCGCGCCGGCTTCACCCAGCAGGGCGCGGACGGGATCCTCGCGGACGCGGCCGGGCGGCGCCTGTCGTTCACCGTCACCACCGGACGCCAGGACCTGCGCGACCTGCTGCCGATCCTGAAGCAGGAGGCGCTCAAGGCCGGGGTGGAACTGAAGCTTGAGGTGCTCGACCGCACCACGGGGTTCAAGAAGACGCAGGAGAAGAATCACGAGATCGCGCTCGTCGCCCTCAGCCGCTCGGTGGAACTCTACCCGCGCTACTGGGAGCTCTACCACGGCAGCAACGCATACCACGATGCGTACACCCGCGATGGCCGGCCGACACCCGTCGCCACCGGCTCGGTACCCCATCCCGCCCCTAGCCAGATCCGGGCCCAGACCAACAATATGACGATGACGTTCACGCCGGCGCTGGACGTGCTGATCGAGGCCTACGACCGCGCGGAGACGCTCGACGAGGTGAAGCGGCTGGCGGCACAGATCGAGGAGCTGATCTTCGCGGACGCGACCTGGATCAACGGCTGGTCGACGCCCTTCTACCGCGGCGCGTATTGGCGCCACGTGAAGTGGCCAGCGGGTTTCAACCCAATGCAGAGTCGCAACCTCGAGGAGTTCTTCGTGCATTGGATCGACCCGGCGGAGCAGGCGGAGGTCGAGGTCTCCCGGCGCTCCGGACGCACGTTCCCCGGCGGCCTCCAGCGCTTTGACCAGTTCCGCGAACCTTGAAATTTTCCCCCGTGCCCCTTCTGCCTCTCCTCCTCGCCCTGCTCGCCACCCTCCCGCGCGCTCTCGCGGCCGGCCCGGCTCCTGCCCCGCCAAAAGGAGAACTGCGCGTCGGCACCTTTGCCGCCAGCCGCGTCTACCCCGGCACCACCCGCGAGTACCAGGTCTACGTGCCCGCCCAGTACGACCCGACGCGGCCCGCCTGCCTGCTGGTGTGCTTCGACGGCGCCGGCTTCTTCAACCCCAAGGGCGCGATCAAGCTGCCCACCATACTCGATGAGCTGATCGCCCGCCGCGAGATCCCCGTGCTGATCGCAGTCGGCGTGAACCCCGGGGTCGTCCCCTCCGCCGAGCCGGGGGCCCCGCCGCGCAACCACCGGAGCCTCGAGTACGATTCGCTCGGCGACGCCAACGCCCGCTTCCTGCTGGAGGAACTCCTCCCCGTGGCCACGCGCGGCCTGAACCTCACCGCCGACCCCGCCGGCCGCGCCATCGCCGGCAACAGCTCGGGCGCGATCGCCGCCTTCACCGCCGCGTGGGAGCGCCCCGACCATTTCCGCAAGGTCATCAGCCACATCGGCAGCTACACCAACATCCGCGGCGGCTACGCCTACCCAGGCATCGTCCGGCAGACCAAGCCGGCCAAGCCCCTCCGCGTCTTCCTTCAGGAGGGCGTCAACGACCTCGATAACCTCCACGGCAACTGGCCGCTCGCCAACCGCGAGCTCGCCGCCGCCCTCGCCTTTGCTGGTTACGACCACCGCCTCGTCCTTGGCGACGGCGGCCACAGCGCCCAGCACGGCGGCGCCATTTTCGCCGACACCCTGCGCTGGCTGTGGCGCGATTGGCCCCGACCCTGAAGCCCCACCCTGATGTCCCACCTCCTCCGTTCGCCATTCCTCGCCGCGCTCCTGCTCGCGGCCGCGCCCCTTCCCGCCGCCGCCCCCGGCGCCTTCCGGCCAACGCCAGATCACGAACCCCGGCCCGGCGTGCCCACGGGGACCATCCTGCCCCAGCCCGCCTGGTCCTCGCAGGTCTTCCCCGACACCACCCGCGACTGGTGGCTCTACGTCCCAGCGCAATACAAGCCGGACGGGACCGCCGCGCTGATGATCTTCCAGGACGGTTCGAACTACCTTCGGCCCACCGGGCCCTGGCGGGCACCCGTCGTTCTCGACAACCTGATCGCGCGCGGCGAGATGCCCGTGACGCTCGCGCTATTCATCAATGCCGGGCACGACCCGTCGAGGGGCGCGCCGAAACGGCCGGGCAGCCCCAGCAACCGCAGCCTCGAGTACAACTCCCTCGGTGACCGCTACGCCCGCTTCCTGCTGGAGGAGATCCTCCCCGCGGTCACGAAGACCCACCCGTTCTCCGCCGATCCCGAGCGCCGCGCGCTCGTCGGTTCGAGCAGCGGCGGCATCGCCGCCTTCACCGCAGCGTGGGAGCGCCCCGACCAGTTCCGCAAGGTGCTCTCGACCATCGGGAGCTTCGTCCACCTCGCTGGTGGCGACGCATACCCGTCCCTCATCCGTAAGACCGAGCGGAAGCCCCTGCGCGTCTACCTCGAGGACACCTCGGGCGACCTCGACAACCCCTTCGGCAACTGGCCCCTTGCCAACCAGCAGATGCACGCCGCCCTGCGCTACATGGGCTATGACGTCCACTTCGACTACGCGGAGGGCTACGGCCACAACGCGGACCATGGCGGCAGCCTCTTCCCCGGCGCCCTGCGCTGGCTCTGGCGCGCGGAGACCCACCGGCCGGAGATCGTGACCAAGGGCGACCTCGCCAGCGACTTTACCCTCCACCGCCTGCTCGCCGAGGGCGAGGGCTGGACCAAGGTTGTCGATGGCCTCGCCTTTGCCGACGCCCCCTGTACTGACGCCGCGGGCAACTTCTACTACTCGGATATGCGCCCGCCCGCGGCCGGCGTCTACCGCCTCGCCCCCGAAGGCACCCGCACCCGCCTCAGCGAGGAGGGCGTCAGCGGGATGAAGTTCGGCCCCGACGGCCGCCTCTACGCCTGCCAAGGCGCCAAGCGCCGCCTGATCGCGATCACCCCCGCCACGGGCGCGGTGGAAGTGCTCACCGAGGACGTCCAGCCGAACGACCTAGCCGTGACCCGCCGCGGGCACATCTTCTTCACCGAGACGAGCAAGAAACAGGTGACGTTCCTCGATCCGCGGACGCGCGAGAAGCGGCCCGCCGACACGGGCCTCGCGAACCCCAACGGCATCACGCTCTCGCCGCGCCACGACACCCTGGCCGTGAGCGAGGCGGGCGGGGAGCACGTGCAGGTCTGGCGCGTGCAGGCGGACGGCACGCTGGACGCGCGCGCGCCCTATATGACTCTGCGCCGGCCAATCGACCCGAAGGGCGAGTTCAAGTTCAACCAGCCGCCGCCGTACCGGAGGGCGTCGGGCGGGGACGGGATGACGAGCGACACCGCGGGCCGTTGGTATGTCGCGAGCCCCTTGGGCGTGCAGGTCTTCGACCCCACCGGCCGCCTCTGCGGCGTGCTCACCAAGCCGCAGCCCGACCAGCCGCTGACCAGCTGCACGTTTTCCGGCCCCGGCCTCGGCTACCTCTACGTGACCAACGGTAACGCGATTTTCCGCCGCAAGGTGCAGGCGACGGGCAACCCGCCCCCCGCCAGCTGACGCTCGGTCTAAGCCGGGCTCAGGGCGCCAGCACCGCCCGGGCCACCACCTCAGCGACGGCAGCAAGGAACGGCCAGGCCAGGGTCTCGTAGGCGTACTGGTCATCGTTCATCACGCCGTCGGGATTGGTGTACACGACCGCGGCGAGCGCGAAGCCCCGCCCCGTGCGCGTATCCTCGATCCAGGTGTTCTCGACCGAGTTCCCGTAGGCGCAGCCGACCTTTGAGTAGATCCTCAGGTGAGCCGCAGGGATAACCCGCGCGAGTCCGGGCAACACGAACTTCACATAGTCGTCCGGGTACTTGGCGGGGTCATAGACGGGATTCTTCGACTCGCGCGGATACTCACCCAGCGCACGCACCAGGAAGGCCCGCTGCTCCACCGTCAGCCCCGGGAATCCTCTCCGCCCCGTGCGGAGCTCCGGTTTCACCACCGCGAGCAGCAGGTCCTGCAAGTCCTGCAGGCGCACCGCGTTCTTGGTGTCAAAGGCGAGCGGTCCCTCGATCCGGCGGCCACCCTCCATCCGCGCCACGCCAAGGCTCTGGTCCGTCCAGAGGTCGTTCACCAGCTTCAGGGTGCTGTCGGGCTGCGCGAGACGAGCCGTGGCGCCGCCGTCCTCGAGGACGACCGGCCGATGCTGGCGCTGCTCGGCGGGCGGGCGCGGCTCGGACAGCCGGTGGTGGATTCGGAAGGAGGTGAAGCCGGCCTCCCACATCAATTCGTTGAGCCGGCGCTGGCCGACGAGCTCGTAGAGGTGATTGAACGTGGCGTTGTCACTCACGAGGCAAATCCGGCGGATGCAGTGCCCGACGGTGACCGCGCCGCCTTCGCGGTTGGTCTCGTCCTTGTCGATCAGGCGGTCGCCGGGGAAGCGGGGCTCGATGCGGAGGCGCGTCGCGAGTCCCCAGGCGGTGCCGTCGCGGGCGTTACGCGTGTTGAGCTCGAGCAGGGCGGCGACCGCAGCGCAAAGCTTCACCGTGCTGGCCGGATAGAAGTATCTCGCGGGATCGCCGTATGCGCTGCGCCGGACTCCGAGGGTGCCGTCGGGCAGGAGCGCCGGCTCGGTGACGAGGACCTGCAGGCGATGCACGGCGGGGTCGCGGAGGACGGAGCCGAGCCGCTCCGCGTTCGCCGCAAAGAGGCCCGCAAGGTCGCGCGGGGGCGGCACGGGAGTGGCGGTCAGCAGGGTCGCGCCGGCCAGCAGGGGGAGGCAGAACTTGACCATGGCGCGGAGCCTTTTCGGCCGCTGAGCGGATCGCAATGCCGGAGAGGCGCCCGCCATGCCAGCCGCGCAGCGCAAATTTGCAAAACGCCAGCGGGCGACCCACGCTGACCGAAATGCGCTCCCACCACTTCCCGCGCCCCCGGACGAGGTTGCCCCTCCTCGTCGCCCTGCTCGCGTTCACCTTCGCGGTCCTGCCCGCCGGCCAGCCCTCGCCCCGGACGGGCGCGACCGAGACCGCCCTCGACCGCTACGTCGCCCAGCCTGACCCGGCCTTCCGGTGGACCCTCGCCGCGGAGACAGCCGAAGAGGCCGGCACCACCTTCGTGCTCGACCTCGTGTCGCAGCAGTGGCTCACGCCCGCCGAGGTCAACCGCCCCGAGTGGCGCCACTGGCTTGTCATCATGCGCCCGCCGGCGGTGAACCACGGAACGGCGCTGCTGTTCCTCGGGGGTGGTTCCAACCGGCCCGGGCCCCCGCCGCGCGCGACGCGCGAGCTGGCCGAGATCGCGCGCGCGACCGGCAGCGTCGTGCTCGAGCTTCGCCAGGTGCCCAACCAGCCCCTCGTGTTCCACGGCGACGGCCGCGAGCGCACCGAAGACGACCTCATCGGCTACACTTGGGACCAGTATCTCCGCACCGGAGACGAGCGCTGGCCCGCGCGCCTGCCGATGACCAAGGCGGCGGTGCGCGCGATGGACGCCGCCACGGCCTTCCTCGCTTCGCCGGCCGGCGGCGGAGTCAAGGTCGGCTCCTACGTCGTTTCCGGCGGCTCGAAGCGCGGCTGGACCGCCTGGACCGCGGCCGCGGTGGACCGCCGAGTTGTCGGCGTCGCTCCGGTGGTGATCGACGTGCTGAACGTCGAGGACTCGCTCCGCAACCACTTCCGCGCCTACGGATTCTACGCGCCGGCGGTGGGCGACTACGTCCGCCACCGCATCATCGACTGGGCCGGCACGCCGGAGCTGCGCGCGCTCTACGCGATCGAGGACCCGTTCAGCTACCGCGACCGCCTGACGATGCCAAAGCTGATCCTGAACGCGGCCGGCGACCAGTTCTTCACTCCTGATTCGTCACAGTTCTACTTCGCGGAGCTCGCGGGACCAAAGCACCTCCGCTACGTGCCGAACGCGGACCACGGGCTGAAGGGCTCCGACGCCTACCAGACCCTCGGCGCATGGCACCACGCCCTGCTCCACGGCCGGCCCCTCCCGAGCGTGACGTGGCGACGCGCACCCGACGGCAGCCTTGCGGTGGAGACCAAACCTGCTGCCCGCCAGGCGCGCGTGTGGCGGGCGCACAATCCGGCCGCGCGCGACTTTCGCCTTGAGACCCTCGGGCCGGGCTGGATCTCCGCCCCGCTGCCGGAGGGCGGCGGGTCCCACCGCGTGGAGTTACCCGCGCCCGCAACCGGCTGGGCCGCGACCTTCGCCGAGTTTACCTTCGACGTAGGCGCGCCCGCCCCGCTGAAGCTCACGACCGAGGTCTTCATCACCCCGGACACACTCCCCGCCGCCGCACCGGCGGAGACGCGGCCAAGGGGTTTCCTCGGGAAGGGCACCGCACCCTGAAATGGCAGGCGCGGCCTTTCCGGTCCTAGCCGCGTCGCCGAAGCAGACCGCGCCACGCCCCGCGGGCGAGGCCAAGGCCATCCCAAAGCAACGAGCGATGGAACGGGAAATAGCGCCGCCGCACCGCGACCTCCTCCCGCCAGCTCGGCCACGGGCCGGCCGCGGGGTGATGCGGGCCGCACGCCGCGACGCGAATGGGGAGGGGCTTGAAGCGGACCCGGCCCTTCCACAACCGCAGCTGAAACTCGTAGTCGGCGGCGAGCGGCAGATCCGGGTCGAACGGGCCGTTCTCCGCGAACAGCGAGCGCCGGTAGAAAGTGCCGGCGGGTGGCGCAAACTCCCCGGCGAGCGCGTTCACCCGCGCCGGCAGC
>VHCI01000049.1 GCA_016871775.1 Verrucomicrobiota bacterium
GGCTGCGCTCCATCTCCGCCAGGTCTTGCCGAAGTTGGTGGTCGAGCGGCCGGGCGAGGCGCACGGCGACGAAGGCGTAGAGGGTCGTGGCAAAGAGAGCCACCAGCGCCGTGCTGCCGGCGGCGTACTAGAGGGCCAGCCGGGAACGGAGCGTCAACCTCGCCCACCACGCGCCCAGCCTCCGCCCGCGGGGGATCACGGGGCCAGCCGCTCCATCTTGTAGCCGATCCCGCGCTGAATGTGGATCAGGCGGTCAACCCCCGGGAAATCCACCTTCTTGCGCAGGCGCATCATCTGCACGTCGATGACGTTGTACAGGGAGGTCATCCGGTGGACCTGTTTCCAGACGTCCCGCTCGAGCATCTCGCGGGTCACGGTCTGCCCCTGGTTGCGCATCAGGTATTGCAGCACGTCGACCTCGTGGGGGGTCAGGCTGATCTACTGCCCGGAGCGCACGGCGATGCGGGCGCGGGTGTCGAGCTGGAGGTCGCCGCACTGGAGGTTGCGGCCCGCGGCCTAGTTCGGCCGGCGCAGCAGCGCGCGGCAGCGGGCGATCAGCTCGCGAACGGCTTCGGCAGATAATCGTCAGCGCCTTTGTCCAGCCCGAGCAGCCGGTCGGTCAGCGTGCCCCGCGCGGTGAGCATCAGGACCGGCGTGGTCCGCCCCGAGGCCCGGATGCGGCGCAGGACCTCGAGCCCGTCGAGATCCGGCAGCATCCAGTCGAGCACGATCAGGTCCGCGGGCTCCGCCTGCGCCAGCTGCAGCCCCGCCACGCCTCGGGCCGCGCTCCGCACCTGCCAGCCCTCCAGAATCATCCCCTCGACGATCGAGTCACGGGTCTTGCCCTCGTCCTCGACGAGGAGCACGCGCGGGGGTTTCATCGATTCCGTTGCTGCAATAGGGCTCAGGGCCGGTGACGTACGCTCCGGGTCGCGGGTGGAAACGCAATCCCTCTGATATTTCCTGTCAGCCGCGGGGCAGGTCCTGCAGCGCCAGCGCCTCGAGGCGCCGCCGGTACCGGGCGCCGATGACGGCGGGGGCGAAGCGTTCCGCGATGGTGGCCCGCGCGGCGGCGCCGAGGCGGGCGGCAAGGGCGGGGTCCGTGGCCAGGCGGCGCAGGTGCGCGGCGGCGGCCGCGACATCGGGATCGGCCCAGATGCCGCCGCGGGCATATGGTCCGTGGGTGGCGTCGAGCGTGACCAGCCGCGCTGGCACCGGGCAGCCGTTGGCGGGGGTGACGAACTCGGCGGTCGCCGACCAGTCGGTGCTGATGACCGGCTTGCCGAGGTGCATGCACTCCGCGACGGCAAGACCGAAGCCCTCCGAGCGGTGGAGGGAAAGCAGGCAGTCGCACGCCGCCTCGAGCGCGTAGAGGTCGGTGCGGGAGAGCGTCGCCGTGAGGAGGACCGTGCCCGGGAGCTGGCGCAGTTCGGCCTCGAGCGCGGCGAAGTCGGCCTTGTTGCCGGCGACATTGTGCACCTTGACCACCAGGCCCGCGGTGCGCGGATCGAGTCCCGCCGCGCGGAAGGCGGCGATCGCCCCGCGGGGGTTCTTGCGCGCGGCGTAGGAGTTCAGGTCGAACAGGGTGAGGGCGAGGAACTTTCCCGCGGGCAGGCCGAACCGCCGCCGCAGCGCCTCCGGGGGCTCCGGCGGGGCCGCGAAGGCGATGGCGTGCGGGAAGGTCAGCACGGGCAGGGGACTCTTCTCGCGCACCGCCGCCGCGGTGAAGTCGCTCGGGCACCAGATCTCGTCGAAGTAATCGAACGACGGCAGCCAGGCGTCCGGGAACTCCGGCAGCTCCCACGCGAAGTAACCGATGTTGTACCGGCCGGCGCGGAAGGCGCGGCCGTGGTGGTGGTCGATCTCCGCCGCCGCCGGCGGATCGATGTGGAACACGTTCACCGGGTGCGGGTTTTCCGGGCTGAGCCGCGCCGCGTAGGTGTCGTCCCCGAGACGATTCCGGCAATTGAGGCGCAGCGGCACCAGCGCGGCCGGCAACCCGGCGGCGTCCGCGGCCCGCACCATGCAACGGGCGGATTCGCCCACGCCGAGGTCGGCGGTGAGGAAGCCCACGAGGTTGATCCCGAGACGCGCGTGCCGGCGCCGGTAGGCGGCGGCGAAGACCGCGTCGGGCCGGCTGAAGTCGCACACCGCCGCGCCGTCCTCCGCGCGCAGGGCGAGCAGCCGCAGTTGCCGGTTGCGCCGCTGGGCGCGGAAGCGGCCCCACGCGGGGAGGCCCGTGACGCGGCCCGCCCAGGCGAGCGCGTTGGTCAGGCCGTTGCCGATCAATTCGAGGGTCAGCTCGACCTGCTCCCCCGCCGGCAGCGCGAGCGGGAGGCTCCAGTCGCCGGGCGCGCCGGGGGGCAACTCCCCCGCGGGTTGCCCGTTCACCCGCACGCGGAGGCCGGGTTGCCCGCGTTCGAGCCCGCGCAGTTCCGGGTGCGCGCGGCGCCGGCCGACGAGGGTGAAGGGCGCCGGCCCGGCCGGCTTGCGGAAACGCAGGACCGCGGTCTCGCGCAGCCAGGCGGAGTCAGGGTCAAAGTCGTCCCAGAGGAGCCCCGCGTGGCGGAAGGGCCGCGGGTGGGCGGCGGAGGGCGGACGGTCGCGGGAGGGCATCGGTCGGGCGGAGCGAAGGAAGCACCGGCCCCTTTGGCAAAGCTTTCCCCGATGTCAGTTCGCGGGGCTTGCGGGCGAGCGGGCGCTATGGTGCAGTCGGCGGTCGGCTGCGAACTGACCGCGGGGCTCCCTGCCCCGTGACCACCCCTGATGTCTTCCCCCTGTTTTTCCGCGTCCTGGCGCGTGGGCCTGCTGGTGCTGGTCACCACCCTCGTGTGGGCGGCGCATTACGGCCGTTGGACGCCGGCGGACTGGGCGGTGCCGACGGATTACGCAGGGGACGCGCACGAGGTGCTGGCGCGGATCAAGGCGGCGGGGGAGGGGGAGACCTGGCCGTTGCGGTCGCAGGAGATCCAGCGGTTGGGGGCGCCCTTCGGGGCGGATTGGAACGCGTACCCGACGCCGGACAAGCCGCTGATGCTCGCGCTGGGGGCCTTGGGCCGGGGGATCGGGCTGTTCGCGGCGGCGAACTTCGGGCTGCTGCTGGCGCAGGTGAGCGCGGCGCTGGCCTTCTACCTCGTGGCGCGCTGGCTCGCGGTACGGTGGGAGTGGGCGTGGGCGGGCGCGCTGCTGTTCGCCTACAGCTACCACACCTTTCACCGGGGGCTGGCGCACTTCTCCTTTGTGTTCACGTGGACGGTGCCCGTGGGGCTACTCGCGGTGTGGCTGGTGGCGCAGAGTCGGCGGTTGCGGTGGCGCAGCGGGGGTGCGGCCGTGTGCGGGTTGGCGGCGCTCGGGCTCGGCTGGGGCAACCCGTACTTGCTGCTCTTCTGGGGCCAGCTGCTGATCTGGGCGCTAGTGTTTCAGTGGTGCGGTCCGCGGCGGCGCGAGAACCTCACGATCGGCCTTGCCGCCGGAGGGCTGGCGGTGGCCGTGTTCCTCGCGGCGAATCTCGAGTATTGGGTGCACGCGCAGGAACCCGAGGGCCTGCCGCTGCTCACGCGCAACTACGGCGGCACCGAGCGGTATGCGCTCAAGCCGGTGGAGATGTTCATCCCGCCGGAGTACCACCGCTGGGCGCCGCTGGCCGCGCTCGGGCAACGCTACCAGCGCTGGTCCGAGTGGCACGGCGAGCCGTTCCTCCCGTACCTCGGGGTCTGCGGGATCGCGGGCTTTCTGCTGCTGGCGGCGGTGGCCCTGCGTCAACTCCTGCGGCGGCGGCCGCTCCCGGGCGCCGCGCTCGCGGGCTCCTGGCTGCTCGCGTACGCCAGCGTCGGCGGGGTCACCAACGTCCTGGCGTTCTTCGCCGGCTTCCAACTCTTCCGCGCCACCAACCGGGCGGCGGTGTTCCTTTCCGCCCTCGTCCTGTTCTTTCTCGTGGTGCGGCTGTCGCGCTGGACCGCGGGCTGGACCCCCGCCGCGCGCGTCATTACCGCGCTGGTCCTGGCCGCCGCCGGCCTGCTCGACCAGCTGCCGCGCCGGCCGGACCCCGCGCGCCGGGAGACGATCGCGGCTGCCGTCCGCTCCGACGCCGCGTTGATGGCCGAACTCGAATCGGCCCTGCCTCCTGGTTCCGCGGTGTTCCAGTTGCCCGTGCTCGGTTTTCCCGAGGTGGTGCCGCCCCACCGGCTCACGGATTACGAGCACTTCCGGCCATATCTCCTCTCCACCCACCTGCGGTTCAGCTACGGGGCGGCCAAGCATCGCGCCCGCGGGCGGTGGCAGCGCGACCTGGAGGGCCGGCCCACGGAGGACCTTGTGCGCCGGCTTGAGGCCGCCGGCTTCGCCGCCCTCCACGTCAACCGCAAGGGGTTCGAGGACCGCGGGGAGGGCCTGCTGAGCGAACTGGAACAGCTGGGTTACCCGCTGCGCTGGCAGAGCGCCCTGGGCAATCAGGTGGTCGTGCTCCTCCGGCCGTCCCCGCAGCCGCAACCGCCCCTCGCGCGCGCGCTGACCTTCGGGCAGGGCTGGCATCTGCGCCCCGACGCCGGCGTGCGCTGGGCGGGCGGCCGCGCGGTGCTTTCCTACTATAATCCCCATCCCGGGCCGGTGGAAGTGGATGTCCGGATGGATCTCGTCGCTCTGCGCGCGGTGCGGGTCCGTCTCGAGCACGCGGGCCACGTCCGGGCCGAGGTCGCCGTCGACGCGGAGGGCACCACGCTCCGGGTGCGGGGACTGGCCCTGCCGCCGGGGATCAGCACTCTGACGCTGACCAGCCCGGACCCCGTGCGCCGGGAGGGCGCCGGGCCCAACCAGTTGCGCGCGTTCGGGCTGCGGGAACAGGCCGTCCGGGTCGGCGCCGGCAGGCAGTTCGCCGATTGAGCGGCGCGATGGATTCAGGCTGCACCCGCCGGCGATCTCTGCTCCATCTCCGCCAGCGATGAACACCGACGAGTACGTCAAGCTGGCCGAGGTGGAGGACGGGATGTGGTATTTCCGTTCCCTGCACGCGCACGTGGACCGCGAGTTGTCCGGCTGGGTCCCCCCGGGCGGCGCGGTCCTTGACGCGGGGTGCGGCACCGGCGGGCTGATCCTGCGGCTTCAGGAGCGGCACCCGGACTGGACCCTTGCCGGGATCGATTTCATGGCGCTCGCCTGCACCCTCGCGCAACGGCGCTGCGGTCCGGGGGTCGAGGTGCGCGAGGCGTCCGTCACGGCGTTGCCGTTCGCGGACGCGGGCTTTGACGCGGTGGTGTCGGCGGACGTGGTCTGCCAGGTGACGGATCCGGAGGTGGCGGCGGCGGAGTTTTTCCGTGTGCTGCGCCCGGGCGGGCGGGTGGTGGTGAACGTCCCGGCCTACCGCTGGATGTGGTCCTACCACGACGACTCTTGCCAGACGAAGCACCGGTACACCCGGCCGGAGGTGGCGGCGATGCTGCGCGGGGCCGGGTTCACCGGGGTGACCACGACGCACTGGAACGCGTTGCCGTTCCCGGCGGTGTGGGCGAAGCGCAAGCTGTTCCGTCGCCCCGGGGACACGAGTGATGTCCGGGCTTATCCGGCGGCGGTGGAGGGCGTGTGCGGCGCGTTGATGGCCGCGGAACACGCGTGGCTCGACGTGGGCGGTCGGTGGGCGTGGGGCACCTCCGTGCTGGGGGTGGGCGTGAAGCCCGCCTGATCGGTCCGCGCGCCGCCTTATGGAGGTCTGGCCCATCGCCCTGCTGCTGGCGGCGCACCTTGGCTTCTGGGGCGCGGGGCTGGCGTGGCTGGCGATGCCGCGGCGCTGGCGCGCGTTCTGGCCGCTGCTGGTCCCGGCCGCCGGGCTCGGGCTGCAGTCGGCCGTCGTGTGGTGGGGCGCGATGGCGGGCGCGGCGGGCACGGCCGCTTACGGCCGCTGGGCGCAACTGCTGCCCGCGGGGCTGCTGGCGGTGGCGCTGGTGCGGGGGGGCGCGCGGCGGCTGGCGCGCGAGGTGTCGCGGGTCGGGTTGGTGCTGGGGCTGTCGGGGTTGGCGGTGCTGGCGGTGGCCGGGACGGTGGCGGCGGGCGGTGCCGGCGCGACCACGGTCTCGCTCGGCAGCTGCGACGCGGCGGATTACGGCGCGGGCGCGCGCGTCCTGCAGGAATTCGCCCGGACGGAGCGCGGCGGCTTCCTCGGGCAGCGCGAGGTGGTGGCGATCCTTTCGGTCGACAACTTCTTCGACTACTGGCTCCGGCTGAATCATTTCACGCCCGCGGCGCTGCTAGCGCTCAACGCGACGCTGCTCGGGCGGGCGCCGCACGAGTTGGCGACCTTGCACACGGGGCTGCTGCTGGCGGCGTTGGTGCCGGCGGTCTTCTGGTCGGCGCGGGCGCTGTTCGGGCAACGCGGGGCGCTGGCGCTGGTCGTGGCCGCGGCGGCGGCCGTGAGCCCCGTTTGGTGGTATGCGGTGGCGCACGTCGCCCCCGGCCAGCTACTCGCGGCACAGGCCCTCGTGTGGGTCACCTGGGGCGGGGTGGTGCTCACGCGCGGGCGGGCCTCGTGGGCTGGCGCGCCGCTGCTGGCATTGGGGTATTGGCTGATCGCCGGCGCGTACAATTTCCTCCTGCCGGCGGTCCTGCTGCCGGCCGGGTTGCACGCCGCCGGCGCGCTCCGCGGCGCGGGGGCCCTCGCGCGGGGCGCCCGCTGGGCCAGCGTGATGCTCGCGCCGCTGGCGGTCGTCGCGCTGGCTTTCCCGGCCCGTTTCGCCGGATACTTGGACCGGCTGACGTTGCTGCGGAGCCACGATTTCGGCTGGCGGATCCCGGCGCTGACGCCGGAGGGTTGGATGGGCCTCGTCGGCGGCACCGATCTGGCGGCTTGGCCGGTGGCCGGGGCGCGGGTTTTTCTGGCGGCCGGAGTGGTCACGCTGTGGATCGCCGCGGGTTATGCGGCCTTCCGGCGCCGGCCCGCCGCGCTGGTGTTGCCGCTGGCGGTGCTGGCACCCGTGGTCGCGGGTTACGCGCTGCTGCAGGCGCGCGGCGCGTGGTGGGGCACCAACGCCAGCTACGACGCCTACAAGTTGCTGGCGGTGTTCTATCCGCTGGTGCTGCCGCTGCTGTGGTCGTGGGCGGCCCTGCGGCAGGGCGGGGGTCCCCTGCGGTGGTTCGGCGTCTCCGTCCTGATCGTGGCGGTGCTCGCTGGCGGCGCCTTCGCCTCGGCCCGCATTCTGGTCGCGCTCGCCCAGGCCCCGCTGCGGGTCACCCCTGAGCTGGCGGCATTGCGCGCGGCCGAGGACCGGCCTGAGCTCGCCGCGGGCGTCAACCTCCTCGTGCCCGAGATGTGGTCGCGGCTCTGGGCAAACGCGTTCCTGCTGCGCCGGCCGCAGCATTTCGAGACGCACACCTACGAGGCGCGCCGCGACACGCCGCTGCGGGGCGCGTGGGACCTGCAGGGCGGGGTGGTCGTCGCCGGCGCCGCGTCCGGCGGTCGCCTCGAGTTGTCCCCGCGATTCGCGCTCGTCCCGGCCGGCGGCCTGCGCGCCGCCGCCACCGCCGGCTGGTTCCCCGTCGAGCAGGCCCCGGCGGGTGGCCGGCCTTGGCAGTGGATGGGCGCGGAGGCTGAATTCGAGATCCGCAACCCCGGCGACTCTCCGATCCCCGTCGCGTTCACGCTGCACGCCCGCGGCTGGGGCGCCCGCACGCTCACGCTCCGGCCCGCGGAGGGGCCCGTTGCGGGTGCGGCGCTCCCCTTGGGCGAGGAGGAGACCGAGCTGGTCTGGCGCGGCTTGGTGGCCCCGCCCGGAGTCTCGCGCTGGGTGCTCGCCTCCGCGGAGCCCGCGCGGCCGGCGGGCGGCCGGGATCTGCGCGACCTCGCGGTCCAGGTCTTCCGGCTCACGGTCGACGCAGCGGGGCGTTGACGCTCCCCGCCGCGGACTTCTTCCTCCCCGGTCAATGGCCCCCCCGCCGAACCTGCGCCGCACCTACGCGGGCCGCCGCGTCCTCATCACGGGCGGGCTCGGCTTCATCGGCTCCAACCTCGCCCGCGCCCTCGCCGGCCTCGGCGCGCGGGTCTCGATCGTCGACAGCCTCGTCCCGGAGTACGGGGGCAACCGGCGCAACCTCGCCGGCATCGCCTCGCGGGTGCGCGTCCACCTGGCCGACGTGCGCGACTGGCCCCGCCTCCCGGACCTGATCCGCGGGCAGGATTTCCTGTTCAACCTCGCTGGTCAGACGAGCCACATGGACTCGATGACGGACCCGCAGACGGACCTGGACATCAACTGCCGGGCGCAGCTCGCGATCCTCGAGGCCTGCCGCCAGCACAATCCGGGGATCCGCATCGTCTTCGCCAGCACGCGCCAGATCTACGGCCGGCCTGATTACCTGCCGGTCGACGAGGGCCACCCGCCGTGGCCGGTGGACGTGAACGGGATCAACAAGCTCGCGGGCGAGTCGTTCCACCTCCTGTATTCGCGCGTCCACGGCATCGCCTCCACGGCCCTGCGGCTGACCAACACGATCGGCCCGCGGATGCGGGTGCGGGACGCGCGGCAGACGTTCGTGGGCGTCTGGATCCGCCGGTTGGTGGAGGGCCTGCCTTTTGAGGTCTGGGGCGGGGAACAGTGGCGGGACTTCACCTATGTGGACGACGCGGTGGACGCGTTCCTGCTGGCGGCGGCGCGGCCGGAGGCGGTGGGCGAGATCTTTAACCTTGGCGGGCCGCCGCGCGTCACTCTCGCGCACCTCGCGGAGCTGCTGGTGGAGCTGAACGGCGGGGGCTCCTTCGTGGTCCGCGCCTTCCCGGCGGACCGGCGTAAGATCGATATTGGCGATTACTATGCGGATGATCGTCGGATCCGCCGGCGCCTCGGCTGGCGGCCGCGCGTGGACCTACGCACGGCGCTGGACCGCACCCTTGCCTACTACCGCAAGGAGTTGCGGCATTACGTCTGACGCCGGCCGCGGCCGCCTGACACGCCGGAAAGCAGCGCGGACTTGCGCCCCGGGGCGCTTTGGCGGCTAATCGGCCGATGTCCTCCCCGGCCCTGAGTTTCGTCATTCCCCTCTACCGCAGCGCGGAGACCATCGGGACGGTCGTGCGGGAGATCGAGGCCATGGATATCCCCGGCGGCCACGAGATCATCTTGGTGCACGACGGCAGCGGGGAGGAGACCAGCCGCGTGGCCCGGGAACTGGTGCGGACGGCGCGGGTGCCGGTGACCTTGGTCGAGCACGCGCGCAACTTCGGCGAGCACAACGCGGTCCTCACCGGCTGGCGGCACGCGCGAGGGGCGCACTTGGTCAATCTCGACGACGATGGCCAGAACCCGCCGGCGGAGGCGGTGCGGCTGTGGCGCCACGCGTGCGCCACGGGCCTCGACGTGGTCTTCGGCCATTACGAGGACAAGCGCCACGCCGCGTGGCGTAACCTCGGCAGCTGGTTCACCAACCGGATGACGGACTGGGCGCTCGACAAGCCGCCCGGCTTTTACCTCTCCAGTTTCCGCTGCGTGAGCGCGTTCGCCGCGCGGCAGGTGATCGGCCACGCGGGGCCTTATCCCTACTTGGATGGCCTGCTCCTGCAGGTGACGCAGCGGATCGGTTCGATCCAGGTGCGCCATGAGGACCGGAAGGCGGGGCGCAGCACCTACACCTTCGGGCGGCTCGTCCGGCTCTGGCTGAGCGCGTGGGTGAACTTCTCGCTGCTACCGCTGCGCCTCGCCACCGCGCTCGGATTGTGCGTGGCCGTGCTCGGGCTGGTGGCGCTCGGCGCGATTGCGTGGCTCTGGATCGAGGGCATCGGCCCGGAGTACGGCTGGGGCTGGGCGATGGCGGGCATCCTCATCTTCTCGGGCACCCAGCTGGTGATGCTCGGCCTGATCGGCGAGTACGTGGGCCGGATGTTCATCACCGTGAACCGGCGCCCGCAGGCGGTGGTGCGCGAGGTGCTGGTGTCGCCCCCGCCTCAGGCGGACTGACCACAGAGCTCATCCCAGCGCGCGAATTCCCGCCGCATCGCGCGGGCGACCCGCAGCGAGGCCTCTGGGGGCGGCGTGCGCCGCAGGCCGGCGAGGAAGGCGGCGGTCCGCAGGGTGACGAGGTACTCCTGCTGGTCGGGCTCAATCCAAGCCTCGGCAAGGTGGGCGCGGCACCACGGCACCAGGCTGTCAGCGAGCAACTGCTGCCGCCAACGCAGGGCGAGCCGCCGCGAGTTATGCTCATCCCGCGCCTTTCGCCCCGGGGAGCTACTCACGTGGTGCCGGACCACGCTGTGCTGTGCGACGGCGTTGACCCGGCCAACGGCCCGCGTGCGGTAAGCGAGGTCGATATCCTCGCCCCCGTTGACGTACCCCTCGTCGAATCCGCCCAGCTCCTCCCAGAGCGCGCGGGAGAGCAGGACGCACGCGCCGGTGACCGCGGGCACGATCCGCACGCCGTGACTCCCGGCGCGCTCGGGGGGCAGGACGCGCGTGTGCACCGGTTTGCCGCTCAGCGTGAGCTCGAGCCCGGCGTGATCCACCGCGCCGGTGGCGGCGTCGAGCTGGACGTTGCCGACCAGGCCGGCCGAGGCGCCCAGCCGGCGGTGGGCCGCGAGCAGCGGCTCAAGCCAGCCCGGGAGCAGCACGAGATCGTTGTTCAGCAGGAGCAGGAGCTCGCCGCGGGCGAGTGCGGCGGCGCGGTTGTTGCTCACTGCGAAGCCCCGGTTGCGCTCGTTGACCAAAATCCGCAGCGGCAGCCAGCCGGCGGGCGGGCGGGCCGCGATCTCCTCCAGCCAGGCCGGGGTGCCGTCCTTGCTCCCATCGTCGACCAGCAGCAATTCCGCGGAGATCCCGGGCGGCAGCGTGGCGTGGAGGCTGGCCAGCATCGCGGTGGTGAGCCCCAGGCAGTTGTACAGGGGCACGATCAGGCTCAGCCGGGGTGGGAGGGCTCCCGGCGGGGGCGCGGAACTGCAGGGGAGGAGGCGCATCAGCCGTGCAGGGCCCGAGGTATCCCCGCCCCGGGGGCGGCGCTCAACTCCTTATTCCTGACCAGACTGGCTTTCAGGCGCCGAGCACCACCCGGCGCAGGTAGGCGCCGTAGGAGGATTTGCCCAGGCGGGTCACGTTGGCCTCAAGCGTCGCCCGGTCGATCCAGCCCTGGCGCCAGGCGATCTCCTCGAGGCACGCGATCTTCAGGCCCTGACGGTTCTCGATCACGGAGACGAACTGCCCCGCCTCCAGCAGCGAGTCGTGCGTGCCGGTGTCGAGCCAAGCGGTGCCGCGGCCGAGGACCTCGACGTGCAGCCGGCCCGCCTCGAGGTAGAGGCGGTTCAGGTCGGTGATCTCCAGCTCGCCGCGGGCCGAGGGGCGCAGGCTGCGCGCGCGCGCGACGACCGCCGCATCGTAGAAGTAGATCCCGGGGATGGCGTAGTTCGACTTGGGCTGCGCCGGCTTCTCCTCGAGGGAGACGACGCGGCCGTCCGCCGCGAACTCGACCACGCCGTAACTGCGGGGATCGGCCACGTGGTAGCCGAAGATCGTGGCGCCGTCGACGCGGGTGGTGGCGCGTTCGAGTGACTTCACCAGGTCGTGGCCGTAGAAGAGGTTGTCGCCGAGCACAAGGGCTGCGGGCTCATCGCGGAGGAAGCCGATGTCACCCGCGATGTGGAAGGCCTGCGCGAGCCCCTCGGGCCGGGCCTGGTCCGCGTAGCTGAACCGCACCCCGAAGGCGGAGCCGTCGCCGAGCAGCCGGCGGAAGAGGGGGAGGTCAGCGGGCGTCGAGATGATCAGGATCTCCCGGATGCCGGACAGCATCAGCACCGATATCGGATAGTACACCATCGGCTTGTCGTACACCGGCATCAGCTGCTTGGAGACCGCCACCGTGAGCGGGTAGAGGCGGGTGCCGGAGCCGCCGGCGAGCACGATACCCTTGCGGGAGGTGAAGGGAGGGCGGGGGGAGGAGGACGGGACCGGGCTCATCGGGAGGGGGGAACGGGGGATCAGGACTTCGCGCCGAGGCGCTCGCGGGCGTAACGGTTCGCGGTGATGTCGGCGGCCCAGCCGCGATGGGTTAGGTACCAGTCCACGGTCTTCTCGATGCCGGTGGCGAAGGACTCGCGGGGCGCCCAGCCAAGTTCGCGCTGCAGCTTGGCGCAATTAATCGCGTAGCGACGGTCGTGGCCGGGGCGGTCAGCGACGTAGGTGATCTGCTCCGAGTAAGAGCGGCCGTTGGCGCGCGGGGATTTGCGGTCGAGCAGGGCGCAGATCGTGCGCACGATTTCGAGGTTGGGCTTCTCGTTCAGTCCGCCGATGTTGTAGGTCTCGCCGGTGCGGCCGCGCTGCAGCACGAGCCAGATGGCGGCGGCGTGGTCCTCGACGTAGAGCCAGTCGCGGATCTGCTGGCCGTCCCCGTAGACGGGGAGCGGCTTCCCCTCGAGGGCGTTGAGGATCATCAGGGGGATCAGCTTCTCCGGGAAGTGGTACGGCCCGTAGTTGTTGGAGCAGTTGGTCGTCAGCGTCGGCAGCTTGAAGGTGTGCTGGTAGCTGCGGACGAGGTGGTCGCTGGCGGCCTTGGAGGCGGCGTAAGGGGAATTCGGGGCGAACGGCGTCTCCTCGGTGAACGCGGGATCCGACGGCGCGAGCGTGCCGTAGACCTCGTCGGTCGAGACGTGCAGGAAACGGAAGGCGGAGCGGCGCGGCCCGGGCAGGCGGGCCCAGTGCTGGCGCGCGGCATTGAGCAGGCGGAGGGTGCCGACGACGTTGGTCTGCACGAACGGCTCCGGTGAGTCGATCGAGCGGTCGACGTGCGACTCGGCCGCGAAGTTGACCACCGCGTCGATCTCGTGCTCGGCCAGCAGGCGCGCCACAAGGGTAGCATCACCGATGTCACCGTGGGCGAACCGGTAGCGCGGGTCGCCCGCAAGGTCGGCGAGGTTGGCGGGGTTGCCCGCGTAGGTCAGCGCGTCGAGATTGACCAGGCGTCGCAGCGGCGAGCCGGTCTTGAGGAGTCGTTGCCGGATGAAATTGCTGCCGATAAAGCCGCAGCCGCCGGTGACGAGGAGATTCATATACAAAAAGGATTCGGTCGCGGACTCAGCCCTCGAGCACTTGTTCCAAGCTCGCCCGCCAGTCGGGCAGACGCAGGCCGAACACGCGCTCTAGTTTGGTGCTGTCGAGGACCGAGTACGCCGGCCGTCGCGCGGGCGTGGGGTACTCAGCGGTGGTGATGGCGCGGACCTCGCGGCACCGGCGGCGGTCGGCCGGCGCGGCCTCGATGATCGCGCGGGCAAACTCGTGCCACGTGGCCTGGCCGGAGGCGCAGAGGTGATAGGTGCCGGTGACGGCGCGGGCGTCGTCCGGGGTGTGCAAGCAGCGGAGGCTGTGGGCGGTAGCCTCGGCGACCATCCGCGACCAAGTGGGGCAGCCGTGCTGGTCAGCGACGACGCGGACCTCGTCCCGCTCGCGAGCGAGGCGCTGCATCGTGAGCAGAAAGTTAGCCCCGCGGTTCCCGTAGACCCAGCAGAGGCGGAAGATGAGGTGGCTGCCGCCGGCGGCGCGCACGGCCTCCTCGCCGGCGAGCTTGGTGCGGCCGTAGACCCCGAGCGGTCCGGTCGGATCGTCCTCGGCGTAGGGCGTGCCCTTGTTCCCGGCGAACACGTAGTCGGTCGAGTAATGCACCAGCAGGGCGCCGCGGCGGGCGGCCTCGGAGGCCATCACGCCGGGCGCGTCCGCGTTGGTCCGCGTCGCGAGGTCGGTCTCGGTCTCTGCTTGGTCGACCGCGGTGTAGGCGGCCGCGTTGACGATCACGTCCGGCGCTGCGGCGGCGATAACCCGGCGGATCGCTTCCGGGTCGGCCAGGTCGGCGCCGGCCCGGCCCACGCAAGTCAGGTCGGCTAGCGGGGCGAGGGTACGCCGTAGTTCCCAGGCGACCTGGCCCTGCTCGCCGAAGAGGAGGAGGCGTTTCCTAGGCATCGCCTTCAGAACAGCTTTTCCGGCGGGAGGTCGCGCAGCAGTGGGGCGCGCGCGTCGCGAGCCGAGAGCAGCGGCGCGGTCATGGGCCAGGGGATGCCGACGGCTGGGTCATCCCAGCGGAAGCAGATCTCCTCCTGCGGCGCGTACGGCGCGGTACACTTGTAATGGAAGAGCGCGTGCTCGCCGGTCACGCCGAAGCCGTGGGCGAAGCCGGGCGGCACCCAGAACTGGCGTTTGTTCTCCGCGGAGAGCGTGACACCCATCCAGCGACCAAAGGTGGGCGACGCGCGCCGCAGGTCGACCGCGACGTCCCAGACCTCGCCCTGCCACACGGACACCAGCTTGCCCTGCGGCGACGGGTTCTGGGCGTGCATCCCGCGCAGCGTGCCGCGTCCGGAGAACGAGAAATTGTCCTGCACAAATTCTGCCGTGATTCCGGCCTGGCGGTACCGCTCTCGGTTGTAGGACTCGACAAAGAATCCCCGCGCGTCCCCGAACACCTTGGGTTCGAGGATCAGCGGTCCCTCGATCTCGCCGCGGATGATGTTCACTGGCACACCTCCGGCCCCGTGGAGTGGGCTTTGCGGGAATCACTGGGATCCAGGAAGGGAAACATCGGCGACGACGGGAATGCGGGTCGAAAGGAAGTTGCAATCAAGGCGCGGGGGAATGCGGGCCGACAAGGCTTTTCCCGGCAGAAAACCCCGCCACGCCCCGGGCGGATCTTACGTCGGCCGAGCCGCGCTCACTTCCGCTGGTAGTCGCCACGGCTGAAGTACTTCTCCAGCCACACGTAGGCGCAGATGAAGAAGTAACGGCTGCCCATCTCCTTGATCTTCAACTTCGCGACGCCGTGCTTCCGGTTGCGCCAGGAGATCGGCGTGATCGTGTAGGTGTAGCCGCGCACGATCGCCTTTAGTGGCAACTCCACGGTGAGGTTGAAGTGCGGCGCGAGGAAGGGGCGGCAGCCGTCGATCACGGTGCGCCGGTAGGCCTTGAAGGCGTTGGTAGTGTCGTTCAGCCGCAGACGGAACGCGATCCGCAGCAGCAGGTTGGCGATCCGGTTCACCACCAGCTTCACCCGCGGGTAGTCGATTACGCACCCGCCGCTGACGAACCGGCTGCCGAACGCGCAGTCGTTCCCCGCGGCGAGCAGTTGCCAGTATTTCACGGCGTCCGCCGGGTCGTCGGAGGCGTCCGCCATCATAATCACCACGGCGTCGCCCCGGCTGTGGTCGAGGCCCCAGACCACGGCGCGGCCGAAGCCGTGGGCCCCGCTGGCGTTGCGCGTGGGCGCAAGGGCGGGAATCTCGCGCTGGAGTTCCTCGAGCACCGTCCAGGTGCGGTCCTGACTGCCATCGTCGACCACCACGATCTCGTGGGGCACGCCGGCCCGGCCGAGGGTGTCCCCGATCGCGCGGAGGGTGGCGGGCAGGGACTCCTCCTCATCCCGCGCGGGAATGACGACGGACAGGAGGGAGAGCGGGGCGGGGGACGACATACGGCGGGCTCAGAGCGGGGCGGAAAGCTCGAGCCAGTCCGGATGGGCCTCAGCGTGGGCGGCGATCTCGGCGCAGATTTCCGCGCGCGAGGTGGCGGGCTCCCACTGCCACAGCCGGCGGGCCTCGGCCGCGTCGAGGACCAGCCAGGGCAGATCGAAGGGGCGGGGCGTCGGGTCGGAGGTCACGGCGTGGTCGCCCAGGCGCTCCCGGCACCAGTCGCTCAGCTGGCGCAGCGAGCAGGCGGAGGCGGCGCCGCCGGAGAAGTTCGCGATGCGGTCGGCCGCCGGTAGGGCGGGGGCGGCGAACTGCCGTTCGAGGGCGGGGACGAGGTCGCGGGGGTGCAGGCAGTCGCGCGCTTGGTGGCCCAGGCCGTCGAAACCGAGGAAGCGGAGCGGGCGCCGCTGCCGCCAGGAATGGATCCAGTAGGAGAAGATCCCCTGCTCCGCGCGGCCGAACTGGCCGGCGCCCGCGAGGACGCCGCAGCGGTTGATGAAGACGGGTAGCCCGAACGCCTCGCCGTACTCGAGCGCGAGTGCCTCGCTGGCGAGCTTGGTGGCGCCGTAAAGCGAGAGCGGCGCCGTGGTGGGGAAGTCCTCCGTGATGCCCGCCGGGCCGAAGCCGAAAACGCGGGCGTTGGGCGCGGGGGTGAACGCGCCGTCGCGCACGACCAGCGGCAGCTGGGTAAGGGGAGTGATGCCGTAAACCCGGCTCGTGCTGAGCAAGATGAAGCCCGCGCGGTGGATCTTGCAGTACTCGAGCAGATTCACCGTGCCGCCGAGGTTGTGCTCCACCAGCTGCCGGGAACTGGTGCGCCCGTCGACCCCGGCGAGCACGCTGGGGTTCGCCGCGGCATCGATCACCCAGTCGGCCGGCGGCAGCGTCTCGAGATCGCTGGCCGCGCGCAGGTCGCCGTGAAAGAGCTTCACCCCGAGTCGGCGCAGGGCCTCCCGGTTGGCCTCGCTGCCGGGGCGGATAAAGTTATCGCATCCAGACACGGTGTGCCTGGCCCCGCGTTCCACGAGCGCGCGGGCCAGCGTGCTGCCCACAAAGCCGCAGATACCGGAAATGAGGATGCGCACCGAGGGAGTGAGGCGGAAAATCGGCCTGCGGTGAAGGCTGATCTGGCCGGGCCCTTGACGGGCCCCCGACGCTGCCGTTGGCTCGGTTGCGATGAGCTCCCTGCGCGGCGACTACAAGGCGGTCTGGAATTCCCTATCCTGCTCCAAGACCGACGCGTACCTCGTGGTCTCCGGCTACACCGACGAGGACAAGTTCCACGCCGACGCGGAGGACACCCTCGACATCCTGCGCGCCACCGTCGGCATCCGCCCGGAGGATGCCTTCCTCGAAATCGGCTGCGGCGTGGGTCGCGTGGGCCGGGTGCTCTCGCCGTTTGTCAAGGAGTGGATTGGCTGCGACGTCTCTGCGAACATGCTGCGCATCGCCTCGCGGCGGCTCCTCGGCTTGCCGAACATCCGGCTGCAGGAGGTCTCGGGCTACGACCTGCGCCCGATCCCTGACGCCTCGGTCGACGTCGTCTACACCACGGTGGTGTTCATGCACCTCGAGGAATGGGACCGTTACAACTACATCCTCGAGGCGAAACGGATTTTGCGCCCGGGCGGACGTTTTTATTGCGACAATGTTGATCTCGCCTCGCCCGCGGGCTGGGCCGTCTTTGAGGAGAGCCGGTTGCGCTTCCCGCCCGGCCAGCGGCCGGCGCAGATCTCCAAGTGCTCGACGCAGTCCGAGATCGAGACGTTTCTACGACGAGCGGGCTTCGCGGACGTGAACGTCGCCGGGCGGCTCAACTTTTGGGCCTACGGCTGGGGCCGCAAGGGGGCCTAATCCACGCGCGCGCGGTGGCGCGGCTTAGGGCTGGCCGCCAGGGGCGGGTGCCGAGGGTGGGTTCGCCTGCGCTTGCCGCCGCTGCGCCTCCTCGTAGGCGCGGCGCTGCGCCATCCCGATTTCAAGCAGGTCGCTGACCAGCATCCGCGCCTCGGCCTCCTGCCGCTGCGGCGCCGCGGGTGGCACCGGCTTCAGTGTGGGCGGGCTATCCCCGACGGCCTCGGACCGTCCGAGGCCGGCCAAGGGTTGCGCGAACGCAACCCCTGGTGGCGGAGCGTCCGGGGCGGTGACCGGGGCGGGCGTGGCGACCGGCGTCCCCGTGGGCCTCGAGCCTTTGCGCAGGGGCAGGACCTTGTCGACGCCGTCTACCTTCAGGATGGCCTGCTCGCGCCGGCTGTCATACGCGACGACCTGAACGCCAGCCTTTGCTTCACCCACACCGATCCAGAGCGTGCGCTTCGCCTCGCGGTCTTGGAAAATCAAGTCGGTGCGCTTGCCGACGGAAGACACGCCCGCGAACTCAAGGCTCTCGGCGGGGGCCGCGCCGGGTTCGGATGCCGGGGTGCCGGGGGGCGCGAACGGCGACTGGCGAGGCAGCCCAGAGGGCGCGGGCTCGCCGGAGCGCGCCGCTCCCGCCAGCACGAGCAGGCAAACGGCGGAAAGGTGGGCGCGACGCATTAGGCGCACAGTCGGAGCGTGTGGGCCTCCACCACGGAGTCAACGGGCCGCCGCGGTCCTCTTTCGGGCGACGAGCATCAGCGCGCTGCCGTGGACGTTGGGATGCTCCTCGTGTCGGAACTCGGTGAAGCCGAAATGGCGTAGCGCGCCGACGATTTGCTCTCGCTCCATCCAGTATGAGAAAACATCCCCGCCTCCGCAGAATCCCTTCCAGTCGAGCGACGGGCCGTAGTTAAACTGGTGCACCACGTGGCGGTAGCCCGCGGTCTCCTTCTCGAGGACCTCCGAGAACTTTGCGCCCGGCACTGGATTGGCGGCTACGAACGCGGGATCGTAGAACACGGTCCAGAGGAAGAGCGCGTCGCAGCGGCGGGCGAGCAGCGCGAGCAACTCCACGGGGTCGGTGAGATGGTAGAGAATGCCGCAGGCGAGCCCGACGTCGAAGTGGCGTTCGGTGGCGCGGAGGAACTCCAGCCCATCACCAAGGAGAAAACGGGCGCACGGCATCCCGAGGATTTCCTTGGCGACGAGACACTTGAGGTAGGCTCGGGCGTTGGCCTCGACGGCGGTGACGCTTGCCGCGCCGAGGCGGTCGACCAGGTAGGTGTGGCCGCCCTCGAGGGGGCCGAGCTCAAGCACGTGGCGGCCGGCAAGCCCCCCGTCGAGGCCGAGCTCCATCAGCCGGTGATGGGCCCACGCGATCCGGGGATCGTCGAACAGTGGGGTCTCGCCCGCCTTGAGTTCCGGGCGGGTCGCGGGTGGCCGCGAGGACCATTCCCCGGCGAAGAGATCGAGGGCGTTCTGATCACTCGGGGCGGACCCGAAGGCGTGCTTGAATTCGGACATACGAAAAGGAGTGGCGGCAGCGGTGGGAGCCCTCAGGGCACGTCGTTGATCTCGATCAGGTCGACCCCGGCGTCGCCTCCGAGCCCGCTCAGCTTGGCGGGGTAGTGGCCCAGCGCGAAGGTGTCGGTGGCGAGTCGCGAGAAAAGCGGGACGAGGCGCACAGGCGGAGGTCAGGCCGCGGAGCGGCGGCGCCAGGCGGCGACGATCTGACCGATGGTGTCTTCGAGAGTCTGGGTGATGTCCCACGACGAGTAGTGGGCCCGCATCTTGGTTAGATCGCTGTAGTAGCAGATGTGGTCCCCGGCGCGGGCTTGGTCGACGTAGGTGTGGACTTGGGCGCGGCCGGAGTGTTTTTCCGCGATCTTAAACGCCTCGAGGATGGAGCAGGAGTTGGCCTTGCCGCCGCCGAGGTTGTAGACCTCACCAGCGCGGGGGGCGGCGACGAAGGCAGCCATAAAACGGGCGACGTCGAGGGAGTGGATGTTGTCGCGCACCTGCTTCCCCTTGTACCCGAAGACCCGGTACTCGCGGCCCTCTAGGTTGCATCTCACCAGGTAGCTGAGGAACCCGTGGAGCTCGACGCCGCTGTGGTTGGGCCCGGTGAGGCAGCCGCCGCGGAGGGCGCAGGTAGGCAAATTGAAGTAGCGGCCGTACTCCTGGACCATCACGTCGGCGGCGACCTTGGAGGCGCCGAAAAGCGAGTGCTTCGACTGGTCGATGGTAAAGGTCTCCGCGATGCCGCCGGCGTAGGTGGGGTCGGCGTAGTCCCAGCGGGTGGGCAGCTCGCGCAGGGCGATCCGGTTCGGGGCGTCGCCGTAGACCTTGTTCGTGCTCATATGCACGAAGGGCGCTTCCGGGCAGGCCTGGCGGGCGGCCTCGAGGAGGTTGAGGGTGCCGACCGCGTTGGTGTCGAAGTCGTCGAAGGGGATCGCCGCCGCGCGGTCGTGGCTCGGCTGGGCCGCGGTGTGCACGATCGCCGTCGGCCGCACCGCCCGCACCAGCGTGAGCACCCCGGCACGGTCGCGGATGTCCAGCTCGTGGTGGGTAAAGCCCTTCAGCTCGGTGGCCAGCCGGTTTTGGTTCCAGCGGGTGTCGCCCTGCGGACCGAAGAAGACGGCGCGCTGGTTGTTGTCCACCCCGTGCACCGCGTAGCCGAGCTCTCGAGCGAAGTACGTGCACACTTCCGAGCCGATCAGGCCGGAGGATCCGGTCACAAGGAGGGTCTGGGGCATAGCGTCGGGGAGAGGGTGGGGTCGCGGCGGGCGCGGGCAAGCATCCACGCGAGCGTGCCGAGGGCGGCGAGGTTCAGGGCGAGATGCAGGCCGTCGAGGTGCGCGAGGCGGACGGCCGGCGGTGAAGGATTGGCGAGGACGGGCAGCCAGAACATAACGAGGATGCCGGGTAACTGGAGCCACGGAGCGGCCTGATGCGCGAGCCAAGCCGCAGGGCCCGGCGCGCCCTCCGCGGCCACGAGGACGGCCAGGACTACCAAGACGAGCAGCAGCGGATGGCCGCATTCCCGCATCAACCCCAGCGGCTCCCAACCCCAGTAGACGATGAGCAGCAGCGCGGGGGCGGCCGAGAAAAGGACCACGGCGGCGCGGTGGGTGCGCCAAGCGCGGGGGAGCGCCGCGAGGGTGAGCCCCCACAAGCCCAGGCCGAGGGCGAACGGCAGGGTGTTCCACCACAGGAAGGTGAGGCGGGTGAGCAGCGACGAGGCCTCGTATGCCGAACTGAGTCGGAAGTGACCAGCGGAGGCGGGGTCGAGGAGCAGGTGCAGCGGGACGAACGTGTTGGCGAGGTTCATCCACCGGGTGCGCAGCCACGTCTCGAGCGTCGCGTGTTGGGCGTCCGCGAGCAGGAAGTAACGGATGAACCCGCCCTGACCGGCGAAGGGGGTCTCCGGCAGGTGCGGCAACAGGCGCCCTGCGAGCATCCATGGCAGCACGAGGGCCGCGCTGGCGACGGTCAGCGTGGCCACGCCGGCCAGCCGGGCGCGTCCGCCGGGCCCGTGACGGCCGGCAGCCCACAGCGCGAGCCAGGGCGTCCAAAGCAGCACCAGGGGGTGGTGCAGGAAGCCGAGGCCTACGGCGATACCGGCCGCCATCGGCTGCCGCGCGTGGACGAGCGTGAAGGCTGCCGCTAGCCACGCGGTCGCCGCCCACTTGGGCCAGGTGAAGAGAATCTCGTGCAGGCCGAAGGGGGTGAGCGCGAGGAGCCCAGCGCCCGCGAGCGCCCAGCCCGCCCCGGCGAGCGGCAGCAGGAGCAGGTACACCACAGGGATCACCGCAGCGGCCAGGGCGTAGTGGGCAAGCCGGTACGTGGCGAACCCGCCGGCGTCGAAGGGGCTCCACGTCTCCTCCGCGTGCTCCGCCGGCGGCTGCCCTCCAGTACCGAGCACGAGCGGAATTGCGACCAGCCCGGGCAGCGGACCCCGGCTGAAGTACGTCCACGGGTAATAGAAACGCTCGGTCCGCTCCGCCGCTGGACCCCACCCGTGCGCCGCAGCCTGCACCGCGTAGAAGCTGAAGCGGCTGTCGATCCGGTCGGACAGGGCGAAATTGCGCGACACGGTGCCGCGGAAAAGCTCGCCCGCGGTGCCGGTCGAGAAGGACGCCTTCGCCGCCACGGCTGCCACCGCCAGCGCGCCCGCAGCCACCGCGTGCCGCCAGCCGGCCTCGCCCGGCAGTCGCCACCCGAAGCAACGGGCCCGCGCCCCCACCGCCAGCCACAGCGCGCCCAGCAGGCCGGCCGCGAGCATCCCGCGCTTTCCGGCGGCGAGCCAGGGCGCGGCTGCCCAGAGGAGGACGCCGGTGGCCGCCAGCGCGAGGGGTCCCGCGCCGAGAAACCAGCACGCCCGCGCGCCCGCCCCCGCGGTGGCGGGTGCCGCAAGGAGCCCCGGCCCCCACAGCAAGACTAGGCAGAGCGCGAGCGTGGTCAGCACGCGCAGCGCCGCGAACGCCGCCGCCGCCGCGAAGGGCCACGCGCGGAACGGATGCGAGAAGGCCACCCAGCCCTGATGCGCCGCGGAGGCGTCCTCGCCCACCACCCGGACCGCCACGGCCTCCGTTGGTCGCCGCACCTCCCAGACCTGCCAGATCTCCGTCGGCACGGCACCCCGGTAAGGCACCGCCGTGATCGCGCCGGCCGCGTCGCGGAACTCGAGCCGCAACGCGCATCCGGGCCGTCCGGGGTAGCCGGCCACGCCCACGTAAACGGTACGCCGGTTCGCGCGGAACCACGCGCTCGCCGCGCTGCCGGTGAAGGCATCGCCGCCGACGTGAGAGCTGGCAGTCTCGAGGTGCGCAGGAAGGTCGCCCCTCTGCAGCCGGCCGTCGGGTTGGAAAGGGCCCTCGAGCCACGGCAAGCCGCTGCGCCCGTCTGCGCGTGGCAGTCCCCGCGGTGGCGCCGGCCAGCCGGGCAAAGCCTCGGTCCACCAGCCGAGGACAAGCCCGAGACCGGCGGTGAGCCAGAGGAGGCGCAGGAATCGCAGGCTCACGGCAACGGGGTCGGCTGCGGCCGGCCGAGGTATTCGATCCACCACCCCTCCGGCAGGGTGTGGATGTTCGCCGGCACACCCCGGCGGATCGCGTCGCAATGCTCCGCCCACCGGTAGTCTGGCGGCGCGGGTAGAATGAAATGCGGCAGGTTCAGCAGGATGCCCGCGGCGATGAGTATCCGCGCGGTCCACCCCACCGCCGCCGGCCGCGCCCGCCACTCCAGCAGGACCAGCCACGCCACCAGCACGCGCGGGATGTAGTAATAGCGGTCGCCATTTACCAGCGTGTCCTCCGCCCAGACATCGGCCCGCGCCCGGAAGGCGCACGCCGCCGTGACGATCCCGAGGGCCACGACCAGACGCAGCCGGATGGGCCGCAGTGGGTCGGGCCGCAGGGCCCAGCCGGCGAGGGCGCCGAGGAACAGGGCGCCCGCGGCCGCGTGCACCCACGGCGCGGCGCCGCGCACCGCCTCCGGTCCGAGGAACGGCCACGTCACGAGCCGGCTCCCGATCACCGACAGCGCCATCAGGGGCCGGAAGGGCGCGGCTTCCGCGTTGATGTCCAGGGGTGTCTGCAGCAGGAGCAGGCCCTGGGTCACCGTGGCCGTCCCCGTCACGACGAGCGCGGCGAGGTCGTCGCCGTGCCGTGTCCCCCACCACTTCCAGGCCAGCAGGGGGCCGAAGACCGCGGCAAAGGGGCCGTTGAGCCCGATCACGGCGAGGAGCGCGAGGTCGCCCGTCCGCTCGCCGCGCGTCCGCGGTGGCCGGATGAATACTTGGAGGAGCAGGAAGAACGCGGCGAGCCACTGGAGGTTCGTCAGCACGATCAGCACCTCGCCCGTGCCGACCACGAGGCTGAACGCGAGGATTAGCGCGGGCTTCGCGGGCAGGTCGACTCGCCGTGAGGCGAGGCGCGCGAAGAGCGCCAGCGTGACGAGGTAAGCGGCGCCGTTGTACGCCGCCGGCCACCAAGCGACATCGAGGGTGCGGGAGGAGAGCCAAGCGACGATCCGGGGCAGCAGGTGGAGGTAGCCGTTGTACGGCGTGAGCCACGCGCCGAGGCCCAACTGCTCCGCCTGCACGAGGAAGATGCTCCCGTCCTCGGCCCAGAGTTGGGGCGTGAGCAGCGCCCACGGCTTGCGCAGCGCTAGGCAAACCGCCGCGACGGCGACCGCCGCCCACGCAACGCGGTCCGGTCCGGTCGGGGCGGGCGAAGGGGCCTTCATCGTCCGTCCCGGGGCGGACGCCCGGGGTAGTCGAGTATCCAGTCCTCCGGCAGGATCGGAATCCGGGCCGGCGTGCCCGCGCGGATCGGCGCGCAGTGCTCGCGCCAGCGGTAGTCCGGCGCCGCTGGCAAAATGAAGCGTGGCATTGGCAGCAGCACAAAGGCCGCCAGCGCCAGCCGTGCGCCCCACGCTGCCAGTCGCGTCACCGCGTCGAGTTCGAGGATGATCAGCCACACCAGCAGCAGCCGGGGCAGAAAGAAATAGCGGTCACCGAAGATGAGGTCATCCTGCGGCCAGGTGTCCGGCCGGGTGCGCAACACCCCCGCGGCGAGCAGCAGGCCGGCGGCGCCGAGGAGCCGCAGGCGGATCTCCCGCCGGGGGTGCGGACGCAGCACCCAGGCGAGGAAGGCCGTGCCGATCGCAAGGCCGGCCCCGCCGATGATCGCGTCCGGCACGCCTTGGGCAGCGCCGGCCCCAAGGAAAGGCCAGATCAGCAGGCGGCGGGTGACGATGACCAGGGCCTGCAGGGGATCGCCCGGGACGCCCGTAGCGCCGGCGGCGGGCAGCAGGTGCGCCAGTTGCCAGACCGCCGCCGCCCCGGCGACCAGTAGCGCGGCGAGCGCGTCGCGATCCCGCTCGCGCCACCACTTCCACGCGAAGAGCGGCAGGAGGGCCGCGGCGAAGGGCCCGGTGAGGCCCGCGCCGGCCACCAGCAGAAGGTCGCCGGCACGCTGCGCGATCGTCTCCGGGCGCCGCAGCAGGGCCTGCTGGACCAGCAGGAGCGCGGTCACCCACTGGGCGTTGGTGATCGTGCCGAGAATCTCGCCCGTCTGCGGGCCGGCGATGACGGCGAGCGCCAGCCAGGGCCGGTGCGGTAGCGGAAGCCGCGGCGAGAGGGTGCGCGCGAGCAGCCCGCACCAGACGAGGAAGGCAATGCCGCTGTACCACGCGGGCCACCACGCTGGGTCGAGCAGTTGTGCCGCGGACCAAGCGGTCAGCCGCGGCAGCAGGTGCAGGTAGCCCATGTAGGGCTGCAGGATCGCGGCGGCGCCGCGCTGTTCCTGCTCGACGAGGAACACGCTGCCGTCCTCGGCCCAAAGCTGGGGATTCAGCAGCGCGTCCGGCTTGCGCAGGGCGAGGAGCGCGGCGAGCCCGAACAGAATCATCAGCAAGCGGCGGCCCGCGGGTCCGGGCTCGGCGACGGGTGGAAAGATGGGGTCCGTCGGCAACGGGGCCGGTCCGGGCGGAGGCGGGGGCCTGGGCAGGGGTGATTCCGCGCCAGGGTCGCGGGGTGCGGTGAGCAGCAACGCGGCGAGCCCGGCCGCGCTTACCAGCAACAGGGGGAGGCCGGTGGGCGGGCCGGAGATAATCTCATTGGGCCGCGCGTAATTCGCCGCGAGCGTGGCCAGCTGGATCCCGGCGATGAGCGGCAGGGTCCAGCCGCTGGCCGCGTCGCTCCAGCGGGAGAGCAGCAGGAACAACACCAGCGGCACGGCGAGGGAGCCTTGGTGGATCACGGTCGAGTGGGGAGTGAACATCAGGAGGCACCACCCCACCAG
>VHCI01000050.1 GCA_016871775.1 Verrucomicrobiota bacterium
GGTGATGCCGAAGCGGGCGGGGTCGACGCCGTGCTCCGCCGCGTGGTGGCGGAGGAAGCGGACGGCACGGTGGAGGTCGGCCGCGATCTCCATCACGGTGGCGCGGGGCTGGGAGACATGGCAGACCGCGAACACGGTGTAACCGCGGCGGAGGAGCGGGGCAGCCATCCACGTGGCGAACTCCCCGGGCCGTTTCGAGCGCCAGCCGCCGCTCACGACCACCACCACGGCGGCGCCGTTGGGCTGGGCGGGGCGGAGGCGGTCGAAGGTCAGCGCCTGGTCGCCGCGGCGGCCGTAGACCAGGCCGTCGGTCCGCTCGACCGGAGGGTGCAAGTAGATCCAGAGCCCGGCCGCGGCGAGGACGGCGAGCGCCAGCAGGCCGCCGAGGGCGAGGAGGGTTCGCCTGAGAACAACGCGGAGACGCGGCATCCGTGGCGTCAGCTGGCGGCGAGCGTCACCGGGATCTCGGCCCGGTACCGGCCGTGCAGGTGCAGCTCGAGCACGCCGCGGTCGTCGGCGAGTTTCCGGGCCGTCAGCTTGGTGGGGCCGCCCTTGGCCTTTTGGGCGGTCAGCGGCACGCGCAGCACCACGATCCCGTCGCGCCCGTGCAGCGCGAGCTGCGTGCCGGCCTTGCGGACCTTCTCGATGCCGAGGGTGAACGTGACGAGGTCGCGCTCGCGCCCGTCCTCGGTGACCTTGACCCGCCGAAGCGAGTCAGCCGGCAGCGCGAGTTCACCTTGGAGCGGGACGAGCCGGGCGAGCCAGAGCTGGCCGACCGGCTGGGTAGCTCCGCGCTCGGCCTTACGGGACTTAGCCTCGCCGTCCTTGGCCTGGCGGCGGCTTGGGGTCTGGAGGATGCGCTGGTCGGGCAGGAACAGGGCGCCGGCCTCACCGGCCTTGACGCCAGAGGCGCGATCGGCGGCGAGCTCCAGCCGGAAGGGCAAGCGTTCGAGGCGGGCGGTCTCGGCGGCGAGGAGGCGGCCGCCGCGGGCCAGTTCATCGGCGGCGAGCGGTTCCTGGGCGCAGAGCGCGGAACCGAGCAGGAGGGCGGAAAGAGGCAGGAGGAGGACTCTCATCGGGGAACCAAGACGCCGGAGGGGACGGACCGGATGCGTCAAATCCAACGCGGGGACGGGCCAAGGGCAATCCGAACCCGGCTGAGCGCGGCTCAACGCAGCCGTACCGGATTGGCGTAGATCCAAGGGACCCAGTCATCCCCGACGCGCAGCTCCACCTCGACGCGGTAGTTGCCCGGCCCGGGGGCGTCCCACGCGGCGGCGCGCCCTTCCGCGCGGCTGAGGACGGCGCCGTCGCGCATCAACGTGAAGCGGCCCGGCACCGGCGCGAGCGCGCGCAAGCGGGTCCCGGGGAGCCAGGGCGCGGTCTCCCCCATCACCACCGGCGCAGCGCCGGTCTCGGCGAACCAGCGGAAGCCGGTGGCGTCCGCGAGGAGACTGTAGGCGACAAAGGCGCGCCCGATCTTCAGGGCCCCGACGATCTCGGGCTCGCCGAGGCGGCGGGCGAGCACGTGGGTGGTCACGTAGCGCAGGGAGAGGTCGTACGGGTCGAACTGTACCGTGAAGAGACGTCGGCCAGGCTCAAGGGGACCGGCCGCGGCGGCGAGGGCGGGCCGAAGCCAGTCCGGCACGCCAAACTCAGTTAGCCGTCGCGGGCTGGTGTCCTCGAGACGGAGGCGGCCGCGCTCAGTCACCACGAGGCGGAAGCCCACGTTCTGGTGGGCGTCGTTGCCGGCCACGCCGGCGATCGGGCGGGCACGGTTAAGCTCGTCCCAGCGGCGGAGGAAGTCGTCGGGCCGGGCGAAGGCGAGGCGCGCGACGTGCTCGGGGTAGCGGCCGTGGCTGAGGAGCAGGTCGGGCAGGCGGGCGCGCAGAGCCGCGGCGACGCTGCCGTAGGCCCGGTTGAAATCCGAATGGAGGTTGTAGATCTCCATCCCGGAGAGCTCGGGGCGGTCCCAGTCCCGGGGATTTTCCGGGTGGGCGTAGAAGAGGACGCCCCCGGCGGCGACCAGTTGGCGGGCGAGCTGGTCGGGCGGGGTGCGGTTGCTGAGGGTGACGCCGGGGCGGGCGCCGAAGGCGAGGAACCCGTCGCGCAGCTCGAAGCCCGCAATAAGGAGCCGGCCCTCGTGGAGCCCGCGCCACTGGGCGCTGAAGTCGGCGCGGCCGTCGGGCTGGGCATGGTCGCCGAGGACGAGGAAGTCGAGGCGGGCGCGGCCCATCGCGCGGAGGATGTCGGGAAACGGCACCTCGGAGTCGTGGGAGAGCTCGGAGTGGGCGTGCAGGGCGCCGCGGAACTCGGGCCAGCCGGCGTCCTCGAGCACGGGCTCGCGAAGGGCGCGCAGCCCGGCCCAAGCGCGTTCCTCGCGGGGGAATCGCACCCAGCGGTTCCAGAGGGCCTCGTGCAGCCAGACCAGGAGCGCCAGCCCGAGGAGAACGGTGGCCGCGAGGAGGCCCCGGCGGAAAGCGCGCCGGAGGGGACGGGGCGCCGCGGAGGCCGGCGCGGGGGGCGGGGTCTCGCGGGGGCCGAACATCGGCGCGATGAGCGCCGGCGGCGGATCGCCACTCAAGCGGAAACCAACGGCAATATCCTTGCCGCCCCGGGGCCCGGCGGTTGACTCTCCCTTTCCGGCCTGCCCGGCCTGACCCCGTCGGCACGGACTACCCGAACCAGCCATGCACATCCGTCCCTCCCGCCGCCGCTCCCGGTGGCTTTCCCTCATCACCGCCGCCGCCTTAGCGCCGGCCCTCTGCGCCCAGAGCGTCGCGCCGGCCCCGGCCGCGCCCGCCCGCAAGGAGGACTCCGTCAAACTCGAGAAATACGTCGTCACCGGCTCCCTCATCAAGCGCCTTGAGGGCGAGGGTGCGCTCCCGGTCTTGACCCTGACCCCCGACGAGCTCGAGCTGCGCGGCATTGCCTCGGCCGAGCAGATGCTGATGGAGCTGAACATCAACGGCAACGGCCTGGACAACCTCGCGTCGAACGCGGACGTCGTCGCCGGCCAGCAGCGCGGCAACAACGGCGCGACGTCGGCCAACCTGCGGATGCAGGGCGCAGGCGCGACGCTCATCCTCCTCAACGGCCGCCGCGTCTCCTCGCACGGCCTCAACGGCGGTGTGGTCGACCTGAACCAGATCCCGTTCGCCGCCATCGAGCGGGTCGAGGTACTTAAGGACGGCGCCTCGGCCATCTACGGCACGGACGCGGTGGGCGGGGTGATCAACTTCATCCTCAAGACCAACTACCAGGGCCTCGCGGCGAGCGCGGCGGCCGACGTGACCCAGGACGGGGGCGGCAACATCTTCCGCTATAACCTCGTGGGCGGCTGGGGCGACCTCGACCGCGACAAGTTTAACCTGATGGCGTCGCTCTCGCTCTCGGACGCCAAGCAGCTCCGCGGCGCCCAGCGGGACTTCGTGAACACCTTCCAAGTGAACCGCGGCCTCTCGCCCGACACCCGCGGCACCCCCGTCGCAACCCTCTTCGCCATCGGCACCCTCAACTCGGTGCTGAGCCGGGACAACCTCGACAATGCCGGCCGCTCGACCGGCCCGGCGGACCCGCAGAACCCGGCGCAGCGCGTGAACGGCATCAACTACGTTGACCTGCCCAACGGCCCCGGCTACGCGGGCCTCGACGGGATGGGGCCCTACGATGAGGTCCTCTGGGCCTCGCCCGCCTCCAAGTACGGCGCGGCTTGGGACACCGGCCGCGCGGCCGTGCTGCAGCAGCCGGTGAAGAACACGAACCTCGTGACACGCGCGACCTTCAAGGTGGCCGAGCGCCACCGCTTGTTCGTCGAGGCGGTCGTGGGGCGGTCGGAGTCGACCAAGAGCTTCTCGCCCAACCAGTGGTCGAGCGGCACGGCGGTGAACACGACAGCCCTCGACGGCCGGACGCAGGTGCCGAACCCGCTGTACAACCTCGCCTACCCGGCGACGGGCGCGAGCTACAACAAGGTCTTCAACACCCTCGCCGGCTACTTCCCCGCGCTGGCGGCGAACCGCGGCCTGCCGATGGCGTTCCGCTGGCGCTCGCTGCCGCTGGGCAATCGCGCCTTCACCACCACCACGGACACCTACCGCGGGATGGTGGGCGCGGAGGGCCCGCTGGGCTTCCTCTCGCAATGGGACTACCGGCTCGGCGCCTCGCGGGCGGAGAGCAAGGGCAACTCGCTCCTCAACAGCGGCTACGTCTACACCGTGCCGTTCGTAAACCTGATCAACACCGGCGCGATCGACGTGTTCTCCTACACCCAGACCCCGGAGGCGATGGCCGCGATCGACAAGACCCGCGCCAATGGCGTGCGCCTCTACGGCGGTACGTACCGCACGGACAACGCCGACTTCGCCAGCTCCGGCCCCGTGCTCAAGCTCCCCGCCGGCACGGTCCAAGGCGCGGTGGGCGTCGACTGGCGCGAGGAGAGCTTCTTCTTCTCCGGGGACAACCGGCAGAACCTGAACTCGTCGGACGCGCTGATCTTTAACGCGCCCTTCGACAACAGCCTCGCCACCGCGGGTACCCTCAAGCGCACGATCAAGGCGGCCTACGCTGAGCTCCAGATCCCGCTCCTCCGCGGGCTCGACTTCAACGCCGCCGGACGCATCGACCAGTACACCGGCTTCGGCTCCTCCAAGAACCCGAAGTTCACCCTGCGCTGGGCGCCGAACGACGCGCTCCTCGTCCGCAGCTCCTACAGCACCGGCTTCCGCGTCCCGAGCTTCAAGCAGATGTTCGATCCGGTGACGGAGAGCCCGCTCGCAGCGACCGGCCTGATCGACCCGGGCACGGGCCAGCAGATCGCGCCCAACACGGCCACCGTGCTCTTCGGCGGCAAGAGCGACCTGCAGCCCGAGGAGGCCAAGATGTACTCGGCCGGCATCGTGGTGCAGGCGGGCCGCCACCTGAGCGGCAACGTCGACTGGTGGGAGGTCGACCGCACCGGCACGATCCAGAGTTTCGGCACCACCGTGCTGCTCGCCAACTACGGGCTGTTCCAAGACCGCTTCACCCGCAACGCCGCCGGCGCCATCTCGCGCGTCGACTCGCGCTGGGTGAACGCCGGGAAAACCTCCACCAAGGGCGTCGACTTCGGCCTGCGCGGCAACACCGACGTCGGCCGCGGTAAGCTCTCCGCCGGCTTCGACCTCTCCTACCTCCTCGGCAAGCAGTCCAAGCTGCTCCCCTCCGCCCCGTGGAGCCAGAGCGAGGTCGGCCGCTTCACCCGTTCCACCGAGATCGGCATCAAGTGGAAGCACACGGCCTTCGTCTCGTACCGGATCGGGTCCTGGACCGCCCAGGTGAACAACCTTTACCGCGGCGGTTACATCGACGCGGTGCTGCCCGGCGTGGCCAACGGCACGGTCAAGCCCGCCAACTGGCAGGAGCGGGTAAAGGCCTACAACCTGTACGGACTCTCGCTCGCCTACCGCGGGATCCGCAACATCACGTTCACCGGCGGCATCCGTAACCTGTTCAACACCGACCCGCCGTTCTCGGCTGTTTACGACACGAACACGGGCGCGGGCAGCAGCTGGGAGCCCCGCGTGGCCGACCCTCGCGGCCGCTCGTTCACGCTGCGCGTCGACTACAAGTTCCGCTGAGCTGAACCTCAGCCGCGACCCTGCGGACCCGGGCGGGACCTCTTCCCCCCGGGTCTTTTTGCGCCCGGACCCGACGGCTCCAAACGCGCCGGCGAGCCGCGCCGCGGCCCACCCGCTCCGCCTAGCGGTCCGCGATCCCCGGCGCCGCCGCCAGCTCGCGCACCGCGGCGTGCAGGAGCGGCGCGGTCTCGGGGCCGAGCGAGTTGACCTCGCCGTACTCCGGCTTCGCCGTCCCGCGCACGTGCGGCGGCTTCCGGTCCCACTGCGTCCGCGGGATGATGTAGCCCACCTCGTCGTTGGCTAGGCCGAGCACGAACTTCACCCGCCCCGGGAGCAGCTCGCGCCACGGCGGCACCTCAGCCAGCGCCCCGGGGAAGTCGGCGCCAGGGAGATTCTCGACGCCGCCGTTCACGATCTCCGGATAGACCTCGCCTGGGACGCATAGCAACACCGCCTCCCCGAGGCGCAGGGCGGCGATCTCGCTGCGCACGTGGCCCCAGCGGCTGTGGCCGCGGTCCATCAGGCCCAGCACCGGGGCGAGCAGGAAATTAGGGTTGTCGACCGGCAGCTCCACCGTGCGCGCGTGCACCGCGAGGGGGGCGTACGCGACCGCGGCCTCAGCCGGCCGGCGGAGGCGGGGCAGGAGGCGCGCGGCGAGTTGCCGCCCGACGGCGCGGCTCTTCTCGTGGGAGGGCGTCCGCAGCAGGCGGTCAGTCAACGGGTCCCGCACGGTCACGCTTGGGTGGGTGGTCATCAGGCCGCCGACCGCGCCGTTGATGAAGCACGCGATGCCGCCGACGCCCGGCACCAGGACCTCGCCGCCCTCGACCAGGCCCTCCTCGAGGGCAGTGCGCAGGAAGCCGCAGAAGTCGGACGTGATCTCGGTGCTGCGCGACCAGGGGGTCTCCGGGTGGTTGCCCCACGAGACGACCGTCCCAAGGGAGCGCCCGCCGTCGGCCGCGGTGAAGTGCAGCGCCCGGAGGTCGTTGTCGTACACCAGCGGCGGCCGCGTATCGGCCACGAGGCCCTCCGGGGCCACGGGGATCTCGTGGACGGCGAGGCGGGCCGGCTGGAGGGCGGCGACCGCGGCGGCGAGCACCCGCGCAGAGGTGGCGAGCACCTGTTCCCGGTAAGCCGGATCGACGCCGCTGCGCAGCGGGTGCGGCCCCCAGAGGCCCATCAGGTCGGGCGTCGAGTGGTTGTGGGTGGTGGCGACGATCGCGTAGGTGAGGCCGAGTTCCGGCGCGAGCCGGCGGCGGATCGCCACCACGTCATCGTGGAACAGCCCGATGGCATCGAGCGCCACGCAGCCGACGCGGGTGTGGCCGTCGTCGACGACCCAGGCGATGGCCTGCAGGTCGTCGTGGATCGCGGTGGCGCGGCGATTCTGGCTGAAGCCGGCCAGGTAGACGGGCCGGGCGGGGTCGCCGAGGTCGGGATTGATCTTCTCGCGGGCGAACCCGGCCCGCAGCGGGCGGGGCTCCGCGCGGGCGGCCGCGCCGTCGATGGCGATACGCACGCTGTAGCCCGGCGAGCGGTCGCGGAACGCGTACGCGGCTCGCAGCGCGAGGGCGAGCGCAAGGAGGAGGACGAGGGCGCCGAGGCCGCGGAGGAGGCGCGCGATCCAGGAGCGGCGAGCGGGCGGGGTGGTCATCGGGGGCAGACCTGATGTGGCGGCCCGGCGCCGCGGCGCAAGACCGCAGCGGCCGGCGGCACCCGATTGCCGTTGCCTCGGGCGGGCCGCTGGCCTCGCCTGCGGCGATGAACTGGCGGCGCGTCCTCACCCGCACTTTGCTCCCCGGTCTCGGCCTTGTCGCGGCGCTCGCGGTCGCGACCCTGCGGCCGGTGGATCCGGCCCCCTACCCGGGCCAGCCTTATCATCAGGAGACGCGCGCGCGGTTGGCGGAGTTGACCGCCCCGGCGCTCAACCCGGCGCCGCTCGCGGCGGGCTTCGGCGGCGGGGCGTTGTTGCCCGCGCCGGGTTCGGGCCCGGTCGACCCGGCGGCGGGCCGCTTCGCGGCGCTGCCGCTCGCGGGCTACGGGCACCGGCAGGGTCGCCCCGCGACGGGGATGAGGGAGGAACTCACGGCGCGCGCCCTCGCCCTGCGGTCCGGCGGGACCACCGTGGTCATCGCGGGAATCGAGGCGCTGATCGTGCCGCCCGAGGTGGCGGCGCTGGCCGCAGGTCGCTTGGAGGCGAAGCACGGCCTGCCGCCAGGTAACCTTTATCTTGGCGCGACCCACACCCACGCCGGGCCGGGCGGCTGGGGGGAGGGCTGGCTCGCGCGCCAGTTCGCGGGGCCCTTCACGCCCGGGGTGCGCGAGTGGCTGGCGGACCGGCTCGTCGCCGCCGCGGAGGCGGCGCTCGCGGACCTGCGGCCGGCGCGGCTGGGTCACGGGCGGTTCCGCGCGCCCAGCCTCGTCCGCAACCGGCTGCTCGGCCCGCTCGGCCGGATCGATCCCGAGTTCAGCCTGCTGGTGGTGGCGCAGGACGCTGGACGGCGCGGGGTGGTCGGGGCCTACGCGGCCCACGCGACCGCGTTGCCCGGGCAGGGGATGGAGTTCGCGGGCGACTATCCCGGCACGTGGCGCCGGGCGGTGGAGGAGGCGACCGGGGGCTGGGCCCTGTTCCTGGCGGGCGCGATGGGCAGCCACGGGCCGGTGGCACCGGCCCGCGGGGTAGACGGCGCCGACCAGATGGGCCGGGAGCTGGCGCGGCGCACCCTGGAAGTCCTGCCGGCGCTCGCACTGCGCCCGGCGGTGCCGCTCGCGGTGCGCACCCTAGCGGTGACCCTACCCGAGGCGCAGGTGCGCGTTTCGCAGGACCTGCGCCTGCGCGCGTGGGCGGCGGACCGGCTGTTACCGTGGCGGGCGCCGGTGCCGCTGCAGGTGCTGCGGGCGGGGGACGCGCTCTGGGTCTCGACCCCAGGGGATTTCAGCGGGGAACTGGCGCTCGACGTGAAGGACTTCGCGCGCGCCCGGGGACTGGACGCGGCGGTTACCAGCTTCAACGGGGCCTACGTGGGCTACATTTTGCCGGGGCGCCACTACGCCCTGCCCGGCTACGAGCCGCGTACGATGTCCTTCTATGGCCCGCAGTTCCCGGACTACCTGATGGAGCTGATCCGCGACCTCGCGGCGCCGCTCGCCCCGGGGCCCTGAACGCGGCCCGGGGCCGAAGGCGAGCGCGTGGCGCGTGAGGCGGGCGCGGGGTCGGGGGCAGCCATCGCTTGGCCCGCGAGCCAGCCGGTGGTCCACGCCGCCTGGAAATTGAAGCCGCCCGTGACACCGTCGATGTCGAGCACCTCGCCTGCGAAATGGAGCCCCGGGCACTTGCGGCTCTCCAGCGTGCGGAAGTCGACCTCGGCTCGCCGCACCCCGCCGCAGGTGACGAACTCCTCCTTGAAGGTGCTCTTGCCGACAACGCGCAGCTCCGTTGCCGCGACCACGCCCGCGAGGGCCCCGAGCGCCGCGTTGCCGAGCCCCGCCCACTGGGCGTCCCCGGCGACGCCAGCGGCGGCCAGCAGCCGTTCCCAGAGCCGCTGGGGCAGGCCGAAGGGATCCCCGTTGGCCGCCTGCCGTCGCGGGTGGCGCGTGCGCTGGGCGACCAGTTCCGCTAGCACCGCTTCCCGGTTGCGCGGCGGGGCAAAATTCACCGTGAGCGGGAACTCGTAGTTGCGCTCCGCGAGGATCCGCGCACCCCACGCGGACAACCGCAGCACCGCCGGCCCGCTCAGCCCCCAGTGGGTGATCAGCACCGGGCCCGACTCAGTCAGTCGCGTCCCGGGCACCGCGACCGTGGCTGGCGTGGCGAGGCCTGACAGGCCCACCAGCAGGGGATCGTCGATGTGAAATGTGAACAGCGAGGGCACGAGCGGCTCAATGGTGTGCCCGAGGGCGGCCGCGATGGTGAAGCCGGCCGAGGCCCGGTTTCCGCCGGTCGCGAGCAGCAGCCGCTCGCAGCGCACCTCGGCGCCGTCGGTGAGCGTGAGCCAGAACCCCGCGCCGCCGGGAAGGGCCTCCGCCTGGCGCACGCCCAGCGCGGTGACGACGTGGACGCCCGCGGCCGCGGCCGCCTCGAGCAGGCAGTCCGCGATGGTCGCAGAGTCGTCGGAGACGGGGAACATCCGCCCGTCGGGCTCGACCTTGGTCGCGACGTCGCGGCCGGCGAACCAGTCCACGGTGTCGCGCGGCTGCCAGCGGTGGAATGCGCCGAGGAGCTCGCGGCCACCGCGGGGGTAGCGCAGGGAGAGTTCGCGCGGGTCAAAGCAGGCGTGGGTGACATTGCAGCGGCCGCCGCCGGAGACGCGGACCTTGGCCAGCGGGTGGGCGGTGGCCTCGTAAAGCGTGACCTCGCCGGCGGCGCCTAGGGCCTCGGCGCAGGTGATCGCGGCGAAGAACCCCGCCGCTCCCCCCCCGATCACAATGACGCGTCTTTTCGCTGCCATCAGGCCACGCTGGCGCCCGGGCGGCGCAGGGGAAGGTCAATCTGCGCGCGGCCGGGGGCAGGCAAAAAAAGGGCCGCCGCGGGCTGCGATCCGCGACGGCCAACCAGCCCTCAGCAGGTCTCAGTTCTTCTTGCGGCGCTCGCCGCCCCCGCCGCCGCCGCTCTGGCGCATCTGCGCCATCATCTCGTCGTACTTCTTCTGCTGATCCGCAGTGAGCACGGCGCGCACTTGGCGGCCGGCTTCCTGCATCATCTCCATCATCTGCTCGCGGCGCTGGTCCTCGGGGAGGCTCCGCATCTTCTCCGCGGACTGCGCGTAAACTTCCTTGATCTTGGCCTTCTGCTCCGCGGAAAGGGACCCCACCGCCTGCTCGAGGCGCTCGATGCGCTGCTCAGGGTCCATCATGCCGCCGCGGCCCTTGCGCTGTTCCTGGGCGGAGGCGATGGCGGCGAGAAGCGCCCCGGAAAGGGCGGCGACCAACAGGATGCGGGAGACGGCTTTCATCAGCGGGTGGAGGGTGAGGGTGATTCCTGCGCGCAAGACGCGGGGTCCGCAGAAGAGTTGCGGGAAACTTACGGCCCCCTCGCGGGCGCTGGCCCGGAATCCGCTTTCCCGCCGCGCCTCCGGCCCTAGGGTGACCGCGCGCCTATGCCGTGCCCGCCGCCGTCCCTCGCCTGCCCCCGGCCGTCCCGGCACGGGCCCGCCCGCTGATGGACGCCACCGCCCGCACCACCCTTGCCGCCCACACCGTTGGTGCCGCCCAACGGCGGTTACCGGCGGACCTGCGCACCCTCGCCCGCGGCGTGCAGGTGCATTACCCCGCCGCACCGGCGCCGGACGTCCTCCGCGAGGGCTTTCCCCCGGACCTGCTCGGGCTCTTCACCGGCACCGCGCACGGCGCCGAGCTCGCCGAGGCCAACCCGACCCCGCCGCAGATCCTGCTCTACCTGGACAACCTTTGGGACTACGCGGGCGGCGACCCGGAAGCCTTCGCCGAGGAAGTGCGCGTGACCTACCTGCACGAGTTAGGTCACTTCCTCGGCTGGGACGAGGAGGACTTGGCGGCCCGCGGCCTCGATTGAGCGATCCGCCGGGAACCCCACCCACTCCGCGCTTTCCAAGCCCGCCCGACCCTGCATAATCCCCCTTAACCGCTCTCGCCCGTCATGAAGAAATTCCTGCTCCTCCCGCTCCTGGCAATCCTCGCCGACCTCGCCGCGCGCGCCCAACCAGCCCGGTCCGAGCTCGTGGCCCGCGTCGAGTCCTGCGAGGCGATCCTCCAGGAATTCCAGTCCCGCCGCCACCTCGCTATCCCGCCGGCCGTGTGGCAGCGGGCGAAGGCGATCGTGGTGCTGAACCAGTTTAAGGCCGGCTTTCTGCTCGGGGTGCAGGACGGCTACGGGGTAATGATGGTAAAGAAGCCGGACGGCCGCTGGAGCATTCCGGTGATCATCAACGCCAATGAGGCGAGTCTCGGCTTCCAGGTCGGGGCCAAGGCGGTCGAGAGCGTCTTCATCATCACCGACGACGCGATGCCGCGGCTCCTGTTCACCCAGCGCTTCAACATCGGCGTGGACGCGAAGGCGGTTGCCGGCCCCCGGGGGGCGGAGACCGAACGGATCAACCAGAACCTCCTGCGCACCCCGATGCTCGCCTACACCAAGACGGTCGGGCTCTACGCCGGAGCGACCGTCAAGGCCGGCCACATCTCGCGCAACGACAAGGCCAACTTCGCCCTCTACAACACTCGCTACACGATGCCGGAGCTCCTCTACAGCGACTGGGTGACGCCCCCCGCCGAGGTGCAGCCGATTATGGCGCTGGTGCAGTCGCTGGCGCCTTGAGGAACTCCAGCAGCAGCGCCAAGGCGGCCTCCGCCACCGCCTGCTGCGCCTCCTGCCGGCTCCGACCCGGAAACTCCACCCGGCGCTGCGCGAGCACCGTCGGACCCGCGGGGCCCGTCGTCGCCACCGCCAGCCACGCGCCCGCATGGGTGACGCCCCGCGCCGGCGCCGGCGCCGCGTAACCCGTGGTCGCCACACCCCAGTCCGCGCCGAACAGCCGGCACGCCCCCAGCGCCATCTCCCCGGCCACCCGCGCCGAGACGCCGTCCACCTCGGTGGCGTGCGCGGCGTCGACGCCGAGCAGCCGCACCTTCTGCGGGACGGTGTAGGCGCAGACCCCGCCCAAGAAACAGGCCGACGCTCCGGAAACGCCCGTGATCAGCGCCTGCAGCCGGCCGCCGGTCAGGCTCTCGGCGACGGCCAAACTGCGGCGCGGCGGGCCCAAAAGGCGGATCCGGACTTCCTCGGCGGCGGCGTTCATCGGAGTTCCACCCCGACGGGGCAATGGTCGCTGCCGGTAACGTGGGGCTCGATCCACGCCCGCCGCAGCCGCGGCCGCAGCGCAGCGCTCGCGAGGCAGTAGTCGATCCGCCACCCGATGTTCCGCTCCCGCGCGCCCGCCCGGTAGGTCCACCAGCTGTAGTGGCCTGGGCCCCGCTCGAATTCCCGGAAGGTGTCAATGAAGCCCGCCGCGAGGAAGTCGCGGAAGCCCGCGCGCTCCTCGTCCGAGAACCCCGGGTTGCCCACGTTCTCTCTCGGCCGGGCGAGGTCGATCTCCTGGTGCGCCACGTTGAGGTCGCCGCAGAAGATCACCGGCTTGCGCCGCTCCAGTCGGCGCACGTGCGCCAGCAGCGCCCGGTCCCACGCCTGCCGGAAGGCCAGCCGCGCCAGCTCCGGCTGCGCGTTCGGGGTGTAGACCCCGACCACGAAGCACTCCTCCAGCTCCACCGTCACCGCCCGGCCCTCGCGGTCGTGCTCCGCCGAGCTGATGCCCAAGGTAACCGAGAGCGGCGGGCGGCGCAGGAGGACGGCCGTCCCGCTGTACCCCTTCTTCTCGGCGGCATTCCAGACCACCTCGTAACCGGCGGGCCACACAACGTGCTGGACGTCGCCGAGGACCGCCTTGACCTCCTGGAGGCAGATCACGTCCGCCCGCACGGCTTGCATCCACTCAAGCAGGCCCTTGCCGAGGGCGGCACGCACGCCATTCACGTTCCAGGAAAGCAGCTTCATCGCAACCCAACCTAGACGCGGCGGGCGGCCGGCCCGCAACCCGTTTCCATCCCGGCACGCCACAAGCCGGTATTGCCAGCGGCGGCGGCAGCCCAAAGCTCCTCGATCGCCCGTGAGCTCCGCCTTCTCCCACCTGCCGCTTGGCCAGCGCATCCCCGACCGCCCCCACGCGGTGTCGTGCAGCCTGCCGACGATGCGCGACGTGCGCGGCTACGAGGAGAAGGACCCGGTCACGCTAAGCCAGCTCACCTCGGGTTACCCGCGCTTCGTGGTGCACCCGTGGCTCCGGCTCCTCGCCGCCCATCTCGGGGTGGTCGATCCCGCCATCGGGCCAGACCGGACCCTTTGGCTCGTGTCCTCGGCCCGGATGGCCCGCGATCTGACCACGCACCTCGGCGCCGCCGCCGACGCCCGGACCTGCGCGGCGGACGGCATCCACGGGGTCCACCACCGCCAGGAACCGGATCTTTCCCGCGCGGCCAAGCTCTACCTTCAGCACGTCGGGGGCTTTCTCTCGTCGCGCGCCGCGGAGGAGCAACTGGTTCGCCTTGGTCAACTGCCGGCGGTGCAGGCAGAGAAACTTTTTTCCGGCGACGCCCTCAGCGAGGTGCGCCGCCACCTCCGCGCCGCCCTGCCCTCGACGACCGACGCGGACCTTTTCCCGGCCGCCTGCGGGATGAACGCGGTCTGGGCCGCCTTCCGCGCGGTGTCCGACCTGCAGGCCGCCCGGGGGCGCACCGCTTGGCTCCAGCTCGGGTGGCTATACCTCGACACCATCGCGCTGCTCCGGAAGTTCACCGGCGGACCGGCAGATTACCTCTCCCTGCCCGACGTCCTCGACCGCGGCGGGCTGGAACGGCTGTTCGCCACCCACGGCTCCCGCCTCGCCGGCGTGATGATCGAGGTGCCGACAAATCCCCTCATCCAGACGCCCGACCTGCCCGCCCTCGCGGACCTCTGCCGCCGGCACGGCGTCCGGCTGGTCGCCGATCCCTCGCTGGCCTCGGTCTTCAGTCTCGGCGTGCTGCCGCACGCGGACCTGATCGTCACCAGCCTGACTAAGTACACCGCCAGCGAGGGCGACCTGATCGCGGGCCTCGTGGCGGTGAACCCCGCGGGGCTGGACGCCGCGGCGTTGCGCCCGCGGCTGGCCGCCACCCTTGAGCCGGTGCACCCGCGCGACCTTGCGCGCCTCGCGGCCCAGATTGGCCAGACCCCGAACCTGCTGCGGCAAATCGAGGCGAACACGGGCGAGGTGGCGGCGTTCCTGCGCGGGCATCCGGCGGTGCGGGACGTGTTCTGGGCGCTGCGGGAGGATTCCGCGGCCAATTACCGCCGCCTCGCCCGCGGCGCGACCACGACCGGGGGGATGATCACCTTCACGCTCCGCCGCGCGGGCGCGCTGGAGCCGTTCTACGACGCCCTCCGCCTGCCCAAGGGCCCAAGCTTCGGGATGCACAACACGCTCATCTGCCCGTTCCTTTACCTCGCGCATTATGACCTTGTGACGACCCCCGCGGGCCGGGCCGAGCTCCTCGCGAACGGCCTCGACCCCGATCTGCTCCGGCTCTGCTGCGGCACCGAACCGGTGGCGGACCTCATCGATTCCCTGCGCGAGGCGCTCGACCGCGTCGCCTGAGCCGGTGCCGGGCTCCTGCCTGCTCCAGCCGGCGAAGGATCGTGACGGTCTGCTCCGTCATAGATTTCCTTCACCGGACCTTGCCGGATCGCTCTCCGGGCACCCGCGCCCTCACCCGCAACCGCCCGGCTTTCGGGAGTCAGGCCCGGCCGCCCGATGACCACATGCCCGGGGGCGAACCCGGACTGGCCGCGGGCATCACGGTTTCGCCTTCCACCCGGCCGGCGAGATCACAAATCCAACGTCGCCGAGAGGATGAACTGCCGGGGGTCGACGATGCGGTAGGCGTCTGGCGCGCTGCCGAGATAGGCGCTGATCGCCTAGAGCCGGCCGTTCTCCTGCAGGTTGCGCACGCTGATCTGAACCGCGGCGTTGACCTTCCCCAACATCTTCACCGGGTCGGCCGCAAGGCATCCACGTAGCCGCGCGCGTCGCCGTCGACCGGCCGCCGAGGATCCAGGGTGGTGATGACCGCGGGAAGCTGCTCAACGCCATAGTAGCCGATCGAGCTCCCGTCCTCCGAGCGGAGCGCGCCGCCGACCGTGAAGCGCTTGATTCATCAGCGGTCCCATCCAGGCAGGCGATGCAACCCGCCACCCCCGTTCGCGCGGGCCGACCGCCGCAGGCCGCGGCGCCACCTTCAGCCGGAAACTGGTCCGCAGCGAGGGGATCGACTCCGCGACCGCCTGCCAACCCCTCGCCCCGCCGAAAAACCCGTGACGCCCGTTTGCACCGCCGCCGGCCCAAGCTTTCTTCCTTTGTTATGAGCCCCCTCCGATCCGCCCTGCTCTGCCTCGCCGCGGCCCTGCCCGCCGCCCTCCCCGCCCTCGCCCAGCCCATCGCGGGGAGCACCGGGAGCGGCAGCGCCCCCGGCGGGCGGCCGGCGGCGGCCCGCGTCGGGCTCACGGTGGATGCCGCCTTCACCGGGCGCGTGGACTTCATTGCCGCGGGCGCGGCCGCCGGCGATATGCGGGTCACGCAGACCGGCGCGAAGCTCTCCTCCCCCCTGCCCCCGCTGGGCGGCGGGTGGTTCCCGCTGGTGAGCGTGCGCTACCGGCAACACAACCTTGACACCGCGGCGGGCACGCCGCTGCCGCAGCACTTTCAAGCATTGAGCGCCGGGCTCGGCCTTTTCGGCAACCTAAACCCCGACTGGAGCCTGTTCGCGAGCGTGAGCCCCGGGGTCGCCAACGCGGGCAGCGGCTTCACCTCCAAAGGGATGAGCGTGGGCGTGATCGCGGTCGCGAGCCGCAAATTCGGAAAAAATTTCAGCGCGGGCGCCGGCTTCGTGTTCGACTCGCTGGCCCGCGGCTCGGGCCGCCTGATGCCGGTGGCCACCTTCGACTGGAGCCCGGGACCGGGCTGGAAGGTAGGCGTCGGCTACCCGCGCCTGGGCGTCTCGTGGGAGCCCGGCCAGAGCCTCAAGGCCGAGTTCGGGGCGGAAGGTGACTTCGGCTCGTTCTACGTCACGGAGGATCCGCGGACCCCACGGCCCGGCCAAGTGCGGCTAGACCGGACGCGCCTTGAGTACCGGGCGGTACGGGTGGGCCCGGCGGTCACTTGGAAACCGGATCCTCTGGTCAGCTTGCGGCTGGGCGCGGGCGTGGTGCCGATGGTGCGGGCCGACTACGAGGCGCGGAACTACGAGCTGAGATCGGAAAAAGCCCCCGGCTTCGCCAGTCTCGAGCTCGACTGGCGCTTCTGACGCCCGCGGCGCCCAGCCGGCGCGCGATTTCTGCTGTTGCTCCACGCGGGGCCCGCGGGCGGAATCCCGCACGGGCGCCCCGAGGCGTCCGCCCTATCCCCGATGAACGTCTACCTTGTCGCCAGCGGCGACCTCCGGCAATCGGCCAACGAGGTCTGCTGGCCCGCCCAGCACGTGCTTGAGCAGGCCCTCGGCGCCGCCCTCGCCCGCCACGGAGCGCGCCTCGTCCGCGCGCACCCTTACGACCGCAAGCGCCGCCACGGCTTCATCGCCTCACAGAAGGAGGGGATGGCGGTCTTCGCGCGCCTCGACCCCGCGGCGCCGCTGATCGTAGCCGAGGCGGTCTGGCAGTACTCGCACCACGTCCTCGCGGGGCTGGTGAGCCACCGCGGGCCCATCCTGACGGTCGCGAACTGGAGCGGCACCTGGCCGGGCTTGGTGGGGATGCTCAACCTGAACGGCTCCCTGACCAAAGCGGGCGTCCGTTACTCGACGCTCTGGAGCGAGCGGTTCGAGGATGACTTCTTCCTCCGCGGGCTGCGCGAGTGGCTCCGCACCGGCCGGGTCCGCCACGCCACCCCGCACGCGCGGCCGTTCGCGCGGGCGAAGGTCCCGGCCAAGGCCACCGCACTCGCCCGGCGCATCGCCGCCGAGCTGCGCATGCGCAAGGCCATCTTGGGCGTCTTCGACGAGGGTTGCATGGGGATGTACAACGCCATCATCCCGGACGAGCTGCTGTTCCCGCTCGGCGTCTACAAGGAACGCCTCTCCCAGTCCGCCCTCTACGCGGCGGCCCGGCTGGTATCCGAGGAAGAAGCGCGCGCGGTATTCAACTGGCTCCAGCGCAAGGGGATGAAATTCCACCTCGGCGCGGACGAGGCCACCGAGCTGACGGAGAACCAGGTCCTCTGGCAGTGTCGGACCTACATCGCCGCCGCCCGCCTGGCCGACGAGTTCGGCTGCGACGCGATCGGCATCCAGTACCAGCAGGGGCTCAAGGACCTCCTGCCGGCCAGCGACCTCGCGGAGGGCCTGCTCAACAACGCCAACCGCCCTCCGGTGCGAAACGCTGCCGGCCGCGTGATCCGCCCCGGGCAGCCAGTGACCCATTTCAACGAGGTCGACGAATGCGCCGGGCTCGACGGCCTCTTCACGCAGCGCGTCCACGCGGCGCTCGGCCAGCCGGTCGAGAACACGCTGCACGACCTCCGTTGGGGCGACGCGGACCGCAGCGGTACCGTGCCGGACTACGTCTGGGTGTTCCTCATCTCAGGCGCCGCCCCGCCGGCGCACCATATCGGCGGCTACCGCGGGACCGATTCGCTGCGCCAGCCGCCGATGTACTTCCGCCTCGGCGGCGGGACGGTGCGCGGCATTGCCCGCCCCGGGGAAATCGTCTGGAGCCGCGTGTTCGTCGCCGGCGGCCGCCTCCAGATGGACCTCGGCCGGGCGCGCGTCGTGAACCTGCCCCGCGAGGAAACCGAGCGCCGCTGGCGCGAGACCACCCCGCAATGGCCGATCATGCACGCCGTGACCTACGGGGTGACGCGCGACCAGATGATGGCGCGTCACCAGGCCAACCACCTGCAGGTGGCTTACGCCAACAACGCCCGCTCGGCCGACCTTGCCCTGTACGCCAAGGCCGCGCTCGCCGCGGAGCTGGGCATCCGGGTCTCCTTCTGCGGCACCAAGGCCGACGGCTCCGCCTTCTAACCCCCGCGGGGGCCCTCCCGGCAGACCTCCTTTCCTTGTGCGACTGTCCGACGCCGCCGCCGAGCTGGCCCGCCTCCTCCGACCGACCACGCGCTCGCATTGGGATTGGCTGACGCCGGCCGCCCTGCTGGCGCTGGGGGTGGTGGGGGTAGCGTTCATCTACTCCGCCCAGCATTCGGTCGCCCACGCCGCTTCGGCCTCGTGGCTCAGGCAGGACTGGTTCAAGCAAGTGCTTTTCCTTGGGCTGGGCGTTGGCGTGTACCTAGTGGTGTCGCTGATCGACTACCGATTCTGGCTGCGGGTGGCGCACGGGTTCTACTTCGCCTGCCTAGTGCCGCTTGTGATCGTCCTGATCCCCGGCATCTCCGGCGAGGCGGCCTCGCGTTGGGGGGCGCAACGCTGGATCCCGCTGGGGCCATTCTCGTTCCAACCATCGGAAACCGCGAAGGTGGCGGTGCTCCTGATCGTCGCCGGCGTGCTCACGCGCTCGCGGATCGGCACCGTGACAGAATCGCTCGGAGCGCTGGGGAAATTGACCCTTGCGGTGAGTCTGCCGATGATCCTTATCCTGCTTCAGCCGGACTTGAAGTCGGCGATTGTGCTGCCCCCGATGGCGTTCTCGATGCTTTACGTCTCCCGCCTGTCCCCGCGGTTCTTCGCGGGGGCACTGGGAGCATTCTTGCTCCTCGTCGGGGCGGTGGCGTGGGACACCAGCCGTTACGTCGCCTACATGGAGGCGAACGCGAAGTCGTTCTCGCGGGACAAGGGCGCGTTCGAGGACTCGACTTGGTTCCGTCTGCCGCTCCACGACTACCAGCGCAACCGGCTGCTGAGCTTCATCAACCCCGACAAATACGACCCGAACGGCATCGGCTGGAACCAGCGGCAGTCGCTGATCTCGGTGGGCAGCGGCGGGCTGGTGGGGAAGGGCTGGACGGAGGGGACGCAGGCCCAGCTGGGCTACCTGCCGCGCTCCGTCGCACACAACGATTTCATCTTCGCGGTCATCGCGGAGGAAAAAGGATTTCTGGGAAGCCTCACGGTCCTAGGCCTGTTTGGGATAGTGTTGTTCAACGGCATACGCATCGCCGATTCCGCGAGGGACCGGCTGGGGACGCTGCTCGCCATCGGCGTGACGGCGCTCTTCGCAGTGCACGTGTTCGTGAACATCGCCATGACCATCGGGCTGGTGCCCATTACGGGCATACCGCTTCCCTTCGTCAGCTACGGTGGCTCCTTTGTGCTTAGTTGCTGCATGCTGCAAGGACTGGTCCAGAGCGTCTGGCGCTTCCGGAGGGAGTTCGCATGAACCACCCGCCCCGCGCCAATGACCGCCCTGCCGGAATCTCCTGCGCCGCAACCGCCGCACCAGGGGGGCCGCCGCCCACACCGAAAGCCCCCCCCCATGAGCGAAACCACGTCCCGCGACGCCGCATCTGACGCCGCGCGCCAATACGACGAGGAGCTGGCCAACCCTCCAGCCACCCCCGAGGTCCAGCCGGTCAGTCCTGCAGAACTGAAGGTCGGGGCCGCCGAGCGCTCCCGCCAGCGCCCCCTGCTCCAGAAAATCCTCGCCGTCTTCCAGAAGGAACGCGGCGCCTACCGCGAGCTGATCATCAATTCCGAGCCGCTCGAGAAGCGCGTCGCCTTGCTGGTCGATGGCCGCCTCGAGAAGTTCGAGATCGAGCGCGAGTCCGACCACCGCATGGTCGGCGCCATCTACAAGGGCCGGGTCAAGAACCTCGACCCCGGCCTCAAGGCCGCCTTCGTCGACATCGGCTTCACCAAGAATGCGTTCCTCCACTACTGGGATATGATCCCGGCGGCCGCCGACTCCTCCATCGAGGTCGTCCGCATCAACCGCCGCAAGAACACCCCCGATCGCTCCGCCGAGCCCACGGTCAAGGACATCCCCGGCCTCTACCCGCCGGGCAGCGAGATCGTCATCCAGGTCACCAAGGGCCCGATCGGCACCAAGGGCCCGCGCACGACCACCAACCTGTCGATTCCCGGGCGTTACCTGATCCTCACGCCGTTCAGCGACGGCTGCGGCATCTCGCGCAAGATCGAGGATCCGCACGAGCGCAAGCGGCTCAAGGGCCTGATCAACGAGCTGACCCTGCCTGAGGGCGTGGGCGTGATCGTCCGCACCGCCGGCGAGGGCAAGAAGGCCCGCTACTTCGTCCGCGACCTGCACCTGCTGCTCAAGACCTGGGAAGAGATCCAGGCGAAGATGAGGTCGGACCGGGCCCCGGCCTGCCTCTATATGGAGCCGGACCTGGTGGAGCGCACCGTCCGCGATTTCCTCACCGAGGAAGTGGACCGCGTGCTGGTCGATCGCCCGGAGGACCACGAGCGTACCGAGAAGCTGGTCGGCCAGATCTCGAAGCGCAGCGCAGGCAAGATCGCCCTTTATAAGGACAGCATCCCGATCTTCGAGCGCTTCAACATCGAGCGGCAGATCGAGCAGACTGGCCAACGCAAGGTCCCGCTGCCGAGCGGCGGCGAGATCATCATCGACGAGACCGAGGCCCTCATCGCGATCGACGTCAACACTGGCTCCCACAAGAACCGGGGCGGCGACGAGAAAAACGTGATCTACGCGGTGAATTTGGAGGCCGCGGTCGAGGCCGCCCGCCAGATTCGCCTGCGCAACTTGGGCGGCCTCATCATTATCGACTTCATCGATATGAAGGAGCGGCGCCACCGCAACGCCGTCTACGAGAAGATGGTCGAGCTGATGGCCTCGGACAAGGCGAAGAACCACATCCTGCCCATCTCGCAGCTGGGGATCATGCAGATGACCCGCCAGCGCCAGCAGGAGTCGCTGTCGTCCAACCTCTACACCGACTGCCCGTACTGCCGCGGGCGCGGGATCGTGAAGAGCGCGACGACGATGTCGGTTGAATTGCAGCGCAAGCTGAGCTCGGTCGTGCGCCGGCTGCAGCTGCGGAACGACGCGAAGGATTACTCGCTACGGGTGCTGGTGCACCCGAGCATCCTGGAGCGCCTGCGGAGCGAGGATGCGGACTTGCTGGTGCGGATGGAGAAGCTCTTCGGGGTGAAGTTAGCCTTCCGGGCCGACCTCAACTACCACGTCGAGAACTTCAAGATCATCAACGCCCTCACCGGCGAGGAGTACCGCTGAGGGGGGTCGGGACGGCGGCCCCACTCCAAATTTGCCTTTGGCGCGGATCACCAAAGAGTCCTACCCCCTGTGCCGACCCGGCACCGGCTCCCTTCCCGCCGATGGATCCTCACCCGCCCCCGCCCGCCCCCGCCCGGCGGAACTTCCTCGCCCAGGCCGCCGCCGCCGTGATCGGCGCCATCACCCTAGTCATCCCCGCCGCCTCCGGCCTGCTCGTCCTCCTCGACCCGCTCCGCCGCAAACCCGCCGGCGGCGGCGCCGTGTTCGTGGCCAACCTCACCGCGGTCCCCGCGGGCGGCGAACCGCGCAAGTTCCCCGTGCTCGCCACCCGCGTCGACGCGTGGAACCGCACCCCCGACGTCCCCGTCGGCGCGGTCTATCTGCAGCGCCTCCCCGACGGCGGCATCCGCGCGCTGAACGTCGCCTGCCCCCACGCCGGGTGCTTCGTCGACTACAAGCCCGCGCGCGACAACTTCCACTGCCCGTGCCACAACAGCAGCTTCGCGCTGGACGGGCGCGTGCTCGACCCGAAGAGCCCCAGCCCCCGGCCGCTCGACTCGCTCGAGACCGAGGTCCGCGGCGGCACCGAGGTCTGGGTCCGGTTCCGGAACTTCCGCGCCGGCGTCCACGAGAAGATCCCCGTCTGACCCTCCCGCCGTGAAACCGCTCGACTGGCTCGACCAACGCACCGGCTACCGGAAGCTGGCCCACGAGGTGCTCTTCGAGAACGTGCCCGGGGGCGCCCGCTGGCGCTACGTCTGGGGCAGCACGCTCGTCTTCTGCTTCACGCTGCAGGTGATCACGGGCATCGCGCTCTGGTTCGCCTACAGCCCCAGCTCGCAGACGGCCTGGGAGAGCGTCTACTACATCCAGCACGAGATGTGGGGCGGCTGGTTCCTGCGCGGCCTCCACCACTACACGGCGCAGGCGATGACGGTCCTCCTCGCCGTCCACCTGATGCAGGTGGTGATCGACGGCGCCTACAAGGCCCCGCGCGAGTTCAACTTCTGGTCCGGCATTTTCCTGCTCTGCCTCACCCTCGGCCTCTCGCTGACGGGCTACCTGCTGCCGTGGGACCAGAAGGGCTACTGGGCCACGCGGGTCGCGACCAACATCCTCGCCATCACGCCGTTCGTCGGCCCCGAGCTGCAGCAGCTGGTGGTCGGCGGCGCCGACTACGGCCACCACACGCTCACGCGCTTCTTCGCGCTGCACGCCGGCGTGATCCCCGGGGCGATCATCCTCTTCATCGTCGCCCACATCTACTTCTTCCGGCGCCACGGCCTGACGCCGAAGGAGCCGCGCCGCCGGCCGGACGCCGCCTTCTGGCCGGACCAGGTGCTGCGGGACGCCGTCGCGTGCCTCGCGGTGCTCGCGGTCGTGGTCTTCCTCGTGGTGCGCAACCGGGGCGCCGAGCTGGGCGCGCCCGCGGACCCGTCGGAGCCGTTCCCCGCCGCGCGGCCCGAGTGGTACTTCCTCTTCCTGTTCGAGTTCCTGAAGTACTTCCCGGGCGGCACCGAGGTCTGGGGCGCGATCGTCATCCCCGGCCTCCTGATGGCGCTGCTCGCGGCGATGCCGTTCATCGGCAACTGGCGCCTCGGCCACCGCTTCAACGTCGCCTTCCTCTGGATCGTCCTCGCCGGCTCCGGCTGGCTCACCTGGCTCGCGCTCGCGGAGGACCGCGCCAACCCCGACCACGCGGTCGCCGTCGCCGCGGCGCAGCGCGAGGCGCGGCGCGTCGTAGAGCTCGCCCGCTCGCCCGCGGGCATCCCGGCCACCGGCGCCGTCACCCTCCTGCGCGAGGACCCGCTCACCCAGGGCCCCAAGCTCTTCGCGCGCCACTGCGCGAGCTGCCACCGCTTCGACGGCCACGACGGCCTCGGCGGCCAGCCGAAGGACGCGGCGTCCGCGGCGGACCTGAAGGGCTTCGCCAGCCGCGAGTGGCTCGCCGGCCTGCTCGACCCCGCGCGCGTCGCCACGCCGCATTACTTCGGCGGGACCAAGTTCAAGAACGGGAAGATGGTGAAGTACGTCCGGGAGGATGTGGCCGAGTACGGACCCGAGGACCGCCAGCTGCTCGAGCTGACCATCAAGGCCCTCTCCGCGGAGGCGGGGCTGAAGGCGCAGCGCGAGGCGGACCGGCGCGACGAGGCGCTGATCGTCAAGGGCCGCGAGGCGCTGGTCGGCCCCCGGATGAACTGCGCGGACTGCCACGTGTTCCGCGGCACCGGCGACGCCGTGGGCCCGGAACTGACCGGCTACGGCTCGCGCGAGTGGCTGGTGGCGTTCATC
>VHCI01000051.1 GCA_016871775.1 Verrucomicrobiota bacterium
AGGCGGAGCAACTGGGGCGGCAGCTCTTTGAACTGGTCGCGGCGGCGCGGGCGCGCGGCCTCGATCCCGAAGGCGCCCTGCGGCGGCACACCGCGGGCGTGATGCAGGCGGTCGAGGCGAAGGTCGCCGCGTTGGCCTGACCCAAGCATGAAGGCGCAGGAGATGTCGGAGGCGGTGCGGGCGGAATGGTGGCAGCCGTTCGCGGAATTCCTGGCGGGCGAGCGGCGCTATTCCCCCCACACCGTGCGCAATTACCGGCAGGCGTTTGCCGGGTTCCAGCGCTGGCTGGCGAGTCCGGGCCTGGACCGTTGGTGCGAGGGCCCCGGTGCGGTCAGCCCACGGGAGGCCCGGGACTTTGTAATCGAGTCCCAGCGAAAGCTCGGCCGGCGGACCCTGCACAACCACGTCTCGGGCCTGAGGGCGTTCTACAAATTTTGGATCCGGCGGGGTCGGCTCCAGCGGGACCCGTTCGCTGGGGTGGCCTTGCCGCGCCTGCCCAAGCTGCTGCCGCGGTTCCTGACCGAGGAGCAGATGAAGCTACTGCTCCTGTCGCCGGACCGGTTGGCGGCCGCGGGTGCCCTAGACGAGCGGTCGGCGGCCCGGGATCGGCTGGCATTGGAGCTGCTCTATGGTGGCGGGCTGCGGGTGAGCGAACTGGCGGGGCTGAACCTGGGCGACGTCGTGGACTGGGACGAGGGGGTGGTCCGCGTGCTGGGCAAGGGCCGCAAGGAACGCCTGTGTCCGATCGGGGCGGTGGCCGCGGAGGTGCTCCGGCGGTACCGGGCACGGTGGACGGAAGGCGCGGGGCCCGATTCGCCGGTGCTGGCGTTGCCCGGGGGGCGGCGGACCTCGGTGCGGGACATCCAGGTGCTGGTGAAGCGCCACTTGGAGGCGGCGGGCCTGCCGCTGGACCTGAGTCCGCACAAGATCCGGCACAGTTACGCCACCCACCTCCTAAATGCCGGCGCCGATTTGCGGCTCGTTCAAGAGCTGCTCGGTCACGCGCAGTTGGCGACCACCCAGGTTTACACCCATGTCAGCCTTGAGCGTCTGCGGGGCATCTACGACCGGGCGCATCCGCGGGCGTAGGCGGTTTGATGGGGAGAGGTGGGGGCGGCAGGCCAACCGTCCCGCCACCCCCGGGGACTGCATTCCCCAAGTTGAGGTCTCGCGAGGCCAGAGTGGAATCGAGGAGCGGCGCGCCCCAGCCGTTTAAAGGCTCAGGGTTCGAGGAGACCATTGCCTTAGCGCTGATGGTTGCAGCCGCGATGCCTCGCTCTTTGCCTCGAGAATGCCAAAAAGGAAAAACGTGTATGTTCTGGGCCAAGGTACGCTTAACGGAGACAAAGATGACAGACCCACATGGTATTGATCCGCAGAAATATAAACTTACAAATCACGAGAAAAATCAGAGGCGATTTAGCAGCTTTCGGGTTTTCGTTTCGGCGCGCTCACTTAAATTCTTTGAGGTGGAGGTGCTTGGCTATTCGAGGAAGGATTTTCTGAGGGCGCGCGGGGTGTTGGGATACGCGTCCTTGAATGGTGTTAACGCCCGACTAAAGCGGCGCGCTTTTTACGTTCGGCGGCGACGCGCGGGGCGCGCGACGCTGGGTGGTTGGGCGCCAAAGGCTTGGACATTTGGCCGGTCCGGGCTTTGGTTATCTAATCGCGGATGAAGCCTTTCTACATCACGACCGCCATTGACTACGCGAACGGCTCACCGCATCTCGGCCACGCGTACGAGAAGGTACTGACGGATGTGATCGCCCGGTTCCGCCGGCAACTCGGAGACGCGGTGCACTTCCTGACGGGCACGGACGAGCACGGCCAGAAGGTGCAGGCGAGCGCGCGGGCCCGTGGCATCGCCCCGCGGGCCTTCGTCGACGCGGTGTCGCAGGAATTCCGGGATTTGCTGCCCTTGTTGGACGTGCGGCCGGACGACTTCATCCGGACCACCGAGCCGCGTCACCAGCGCGTGGTGCGCGACCTGTTGCAGCGGCTGTACGACCAGGGGGAGATTTACCGGGCGGAGTACCGCGGGTTCTATTCAACGCGCCAAGAGCAATTCTTGCAGGAGCGGGACCGCAATCCGGACGGGACGTGGCCGGAGCTGTTCGGGGACGTGACGGAGATCAGCGAGGCCAACTACTTTTTCCGGCTGCGGAAGCACCAGGACTGGCTCGTTTCCTTCCTGCAGGCCCACGCGGGGTATGTGTTTCCTGCCTTCCGGCAGAGCCAGGTATTGGAGTTCCTCAAGGAGCCGCTGAACGATCTCTGCATTTCGCGGCCCCGTGAGCGCCTCGAGTGGGGCATCCCGCTGCCCTTCGACGACCAGTATGTGACCTACGTGTGGTTCGACGCGCTGGTGAACTATTATTCGGCAGTAGTCGACCGCCCCGGCATCTGGCCGGCGGATTACCACGTGATCGGCAAGGACATCCTCGTGCCGCCGCACGCCGTGTACTGGCTGATCATGCTGCACGCGGCGGGCATAGAAGTGCCCAGGGGGATCATCGCCCACGGCTGGTGGCTGCAGCGAGGCGCGAAGATGTCCAAGAGCGCCGGCAACGCCCTCAATCCCTTGGATTTGGTGGGCCAGTTCGGGGCGGACGCCTTCCGTTACTTCCTGATGCGGGAGATGAACGTCGGGCAGGACAGCGATTTCACGCCGGAGCAGTTTTTGGTGCGATACAACAGCGAGCTGGCGAACAACCTCGGCAACCTCGTGAACCGCACGCTCAATATGACCACGCGCTTCGCCGGCGGGGTGCTGCCGGCCGCGGAGGTGGCGGAGGAGCCGGAGACGGCGTTGCGCGAGCTTTGGACGCAGGCGGGGCCGGAGGTGGTGGCGTTGGGCGAGCGGTTCCAGTTCCACACGGCGCTGGAGCGCACCATGGCCTTTGTCACGGCGACCAACGCCTACGTGGAGCGGCGGGCGCCGTGGAAGCTAGGCAAGTCCGCCGATCCAGCGGACCAGGCGCGGTTGCGGACGGCGCTTGCGACGATGGCGGAGGCGCTGCGGCTGGCGGTGGCGGCGATGCAGCACGTCATCCCGGGCACGACGGCCAAGGTCAACGCGGTCCTCGGGCACGTGCCGGACCCGGTCTGGAAGGCCGAGCTGGTCTGGGGGGGGCGGCTGGCGGGCAACTCCGTCGCGCCGGCGTTGGTACTGTTCCCGCGGCCCGAGAAGCCGGCGGTGGTGTAGTCGCGATCCTGCGATGACCATCCTGCCGTTACATCCGGCGGACAACAGCTCATCCCCGGAGGCGCTGCGGGATTTCCTCGCGCGCTGCCAGGCGGAGGTGCGGCGGAGCGGACGGCCGCGGTTGGTGAGCATCTCGCTGGCGGTGGAGGCGCTGGATCCGCTGGCGGTCTTGGAGTCGATCTTTGATCCGCGGGCGCCGCACTTTTACGCGGAGCGGCCGGCGGCGGGGTGGGCCTTGGCGGGGGCGGAGGTCGCGGCGGTCTGCGCCGCGGAGGGCCCGGAGCGGTTCGCGCGGGTCAAGGCGTGGGCGGAGGTCCTGATGGCGGACGCGGTGGCGCTGGGGGATGTGGCAGCCCGTTTCGGCGGGCCGCACATCTTCAGCGCCTTTGGGTTCCAGCCGGAGGCGGAGGCCGGCCAGCCGTTCCCGGCGGCGGCGGCGTTCGTGCCGCAATGGCAGGTCGGCCTTGAGGGGAACACCACCACCGCGGTGGCAAATCTTCTCGTCACCTCCGATTCGGACCTCGAGGCGCTGGCGGTCCGGGTGTGGCGGGCGCACCGGAAGTTCCGGGCGCTGGAGCCTGCGGAGTTCCCGCCGGCGGAGGCGGGCCCGGCGATCTTCCAGCGGCGCGAGGCGGGGGATTATCCGGCGGCGGCGGGCGCGGCGCTCGGGCTGATTGCGCGAGGGACGTTCCGCAAGCTGGTGCTGGCGCGGGCGCAGGATCTGCGGGCGGATCGGCCGTTGCATCCGCTGCGGATGCTCAACGGCCTGCGGCAGCGCTTCCCGGACTGCTACGCTTTTTCTTTCGCTTGGGGTGGGGGCCCGAGCTTCATCGGGGCGAGCCCGGAGCGTTTGCTGCGGGTGCGCGGGGGGGAGCTCGAGACGGAGGCCTTGGCCGGTTCGATCCGGCGCGGCCGGGGCGCGGCCGAGGACCTTGCGCTGGCCGGTGCGCTCCTGCGCAGCGAGAAGGACCTGCGCGAGCACGCCGCGGTGGTCGAGGATGTGCGCGCGCGCCTCGCGGCGCTCGGCGTCCCGGCCGGTCCCGCGGTGCCGCCGAGCGTGCGGCGTTTGGCGAACGTGCAGCACCTGCATACGCGGCTCGCGGGGGCGTTGCCGGCCGGAGTGCATCCGCTGGAAGTCGCCGCCGCCCTGCATCCGACGCCGGCCGTCGGAGGGGAGCCGCGTGAAGGGGCGGGCGAGGTCATCCGCCAGTTGGAGGGGTTTCCGCGGGGGCTTTACGCGGGGGCGTTGGGCTGGTTCGACGCGCGGGGCGAGGGGGAGTTTTTCGTCGGCATTCGTTCCGCGCTGGTCGAGGGAGCAGCCGCGCGCGTTTACGCCGGGGCGGGGCTGGTCGCGGGGTCCCACCCGGAAAAGGAGTTGGCCGAGACCGACCTGAAGTTTAAGGCGATGGTTGAAGCTATCACGGCCTAAAGGATGCACCCATTCCAGCCTGACCCACGCAATCTGAACACCCTCTGGGCCGGCGTCCTCGTGGAGAGCCTGGTGCGGGCGGGGGCGGTGGCGGCGGTCGTGTCGCCCGGTTCCCGCTCCAGTCCTCTCGCGGTGGCGGCGGCGACCCATCCGGGCTGGGAGGCGATCCCGGTGCTCGATGAGCGCTCCGCAGGCTTCTTCGCGCTCGGGCTGGCGAAGCGCGCGGGCCGGCCCGCGGTGCTCATCTGCACGAGCGGGACGGCGGCCGCCAATTTCCTGCCGGCGGTCATCGAGGCGGCCGAGGCCGGCGTGCCCCTGGTGGTCCTGACCGCGGATCGCCCGCCGGAGTTGCGCGGCTGCGCTTCTGGCCAGACCATCGACCAGCAGAAGCTCTACGGAGCCTACGTGCGTTGGTATCACGAGCTGGCGGTACCGGAGGCGGAGGTCGCGCGGTTTCGTTACCTGCGCCAGACGATCGTGCACGCGGTGGCCCGCAGCCTCGGCAACGTGGGCGGCCCGGTGCACCTCAACGCGCCGTTCCGCGACCCGCTGGCGCCGACGCCGGACGGCGGGGAAGCCGCGGCGCTGGCGGCGGCGATTGATTGGGAGCGGTTCTTCCGCGGGCTGCCGGCGCCGGCGCCGGTCACCCGCCTCACGCGCCCACCGGAGATCGCCCCCGAGGTGCACGGCGTCATCGTGGTGGGGCCGGTGCAGACCGCGGAACCCGAGGCGTTCGCGGCGGCGGTGGGCGAGTTGGCGGGGCGGCTGGGCTGGCCCGTGCTGGCGGACGCGCTTTCGCCCGTGCGACAGTGGGCGGACCGGGTTCCGCATCTGGTCACGACTTACGATACCATCCTGCGGCACCCCGCGGCGGCGGAGCGGTTGCGTCCGGAGGTCGTGCTGGGGATCGGTGGTTGGCCGGTGAGCAAGGTGCTCCGGGCGTGGCTGGAGGAGGCGGATGCGGACACGTGGCTGGTGTCGGAACGTGAGGACAACCGCGATGCCCTGCACGGCCGGACGCGGGTGCTGGCGATGCCGGTCGCGGTGTTGGCGGGGGCCTTGCCGCAGGTGGCCCCGGATAATGGCTACCAGCGGATGTGGACCCGTTACGAGGCGCGGCTGCGGCCGGCGCTGGAGGGGCGGCTGGAGGCAGAGGCCGGGATTTTCGAGCCGAAGGCGGTGTGGCTGCTCGGGCGCGCGTTGCCGGAGGGGTCGGATCTTTTCCTGGCCAACTCGATGCCGATCCGGGACGCGGAGTACGTGTTGCCGGCGGGCAAGCGGCGGCTGCGGCTCTGGTGCAATCGCGGGGCCAACGGCATCGACGGCACCTTGTCCACGGCGTTGGGCCTGGCGCACGGGTCGGACCGGCCGGCGGCGCTGCTCGCGGGAGATCTCTCGCTGCTCCACGACACCAACGGGATGCTGCTGGCGCCGCGTTTCCGCGGGTCGTTGACGGTCGTGGTGATCAACAATCGAGGGGGCGGAATCTTCGAGCACCTACCGATCGCGCAGGTGGCGGGGGTGTTCGAGGATTTCTTCGCGACGCCGCAGGCGGCGGATCTGGGGAGGTTGGCGGCCGCGTACGGCATTGCCCACGAGTTGGTGACCGATTGGGCCGCGCTGGCGGAGCGGGTGTCGGCGCCGGCCCCCGGAGTGCGGATGCTGGAGCTGCCGGCTGATCGTAAGCGGGATGCCGCGCAGCGGAAGCGCTGGTTCGCGGAACTGGCTGCGGGGCTGGGCTAACTTCTCCGATCGGCCACAGACGGCCCTCTCGCCCTGCGGCAGGCCGGGCGATCAGGACCGGCTCACGGCAGCCAAGGATATTTCCGGGCGTGGGGCGCGCGTTTCTCGCGCTGCGCGGTCATGAAATCCTTCGCCTCCTCGCTCATATAGTAGAGCAGGGTGGCGTTGCCCGCCAGTTCCTGGATCCCGGCCTGGCCGTCGAGTTCGGCGTTGAAGCCGCTCTTGAGCAGGCGGATCGCGAGGGGGCTCTTTTGGAGGATCTCGCGGGCCCATTGCACGCCCTCGGCCTCGAGGCGTTGCACTGGGACGACCGCATTGACCAGCCCCATCTCAAGGGCCTGGCGGGCGTCGTACTGGCGGCAGAGGAACCAGAATTCGCGGGCCTTCTTCTGGCCGACTACGCGGGCAAGGTAGCTGGAGCCGAAGCCGCCGTCGAAGCTGCCCATCTTGGGCCCGACCTGGCCGAAAATCGCGTTGTCGGCGGCGAGGCTCAGGTCGCAAACCACGTGCAGCACGTGCCCGCCGCCGATCGCGTAGCCGGCGACCAGCGCGATAACGACCTTGGGCATCGAGCGGATGAGCTTCTGGAGGTCGAGGACGTTGAGTCGCGGAATGCCGGCCTCATCGATGTAGCCGCCGTGGCCCCGCACGCTCTGGTCGCCTCCGGCGCAGAAGGCGTACTTGCCGTCCCGGTGGGGGCCGGCGCCCGTCAGCAGCACCACGCCAACGGTCGGGTCCTCCCTGGCGTCGGCGAAGGCGTCGTGCATCTCCTTGACAGTCAAAGGGCGGAATGCGTTCCGCTTTTCCGGTCGGTTGATCGTGATGCGGGCGATTCCCTCGGCCTTATGGTAGAGGATGTCGGTGTAATTCTTGGCGACCTGCCAGTCTGGGCTCATCGACTTACCGTAGGGCCTTTCCGGGCGGTTGTCCACGGCGGGTGCGGTTTCCGGGTAGGGCGCGAAAGCAAGCAGTTTTCCGGCCGGAGGGCGAAACCGCTTGGAGGCGCGGGGCGATTGCGCGAAGATTGGGAAGTTTATGAAACCTTCCGCGGAAGCAGGGCAGGGGGCGGGCGCCCGTTGGGCGCTCGGGCTGGGGGCCCTTGGGGTGGTCTTCGGGGATATCGGGACGAGCCCCCTGTACACGATCCGCGAGTGCCTGCACGCGTTGCCGCCGGCGGAGCACGCGACGGCGGTACTGGGCGTGCTTTCGCTGGTCTTCTGGTCGCTGGTGCTGGTGGTGAGTGTGAAGTACGCGACCTTTGTGCTGCGGGCGGACAATCGCGGCGAGGGGGGCATTTTCGCGTTGCTGGCGCTGGGCCGGCTCGATCAGGGCGTGCGGGCGAGCCTGAACGTGGGCACGGTCCTCGTCCTGCTTGGGGCGGCGATGCTGTGCGGCGAGGCCATGATCACTCCGGCGATCACCGTGCTCAGCGCGGTGGAGGGTTTGAAGGAGGTGGCTCCGGGGGTGGACTTTCTGGTGGTGCCGGTCGCCTGCCTGATTTTGGGCGGCATCTTCGCCTTCCAGTATCGAGGCACGCGTTTTATCGGCGAGATCTTCGGCCCGGTGATGCTGCTCTGGTTCGCGGTGCTCGGGGGCCTAGGGCTTTGGCGGGTGCTCGAGACCCCTGCGGTGCTGCGGGCCTTGGACCCGTGGCTGGGCATCCACCTGCTGGTCGGGCATCCGGCGCAGGCGGGCATTCTGCTCGGCGCCGTGGTGCTGGCCTTCACGGGCGTGGAGGCGCTGTACGCGGATATGGGCCACTTCGGCCGGCGAGCGATCCTCACCTCGTGGTATGGCGTGGTGCTGCCGGGGCTGGTGCTGAATTACTTCGGGCAAGGGGCACATTTCCTCGCGGGCCGGGGCTCGGCGGCCAACCCGTTCCTCTCGATCGCCCCCGACGGTTGGCCTCGCTATCTGTTGCTGGCGCTTTCGGTCCTCGCGGCGATCATCGCGAGCCAGGCTTTGATCTCGGGCGCCTTCTCGCTCGCCCGTCAGGCGATCCAACTCGGCTATTTCCCGCGCCTCACCGTGCGCCACACCAATCCGGACCAGCGCGGCCAGATTTTTTTGCCGCTGGTGAATGTGGTCCTCGCGCTCGGGTCCATCGCCACGGTCTTCGGCTTCAAGTCCAGTTCGGCGCTCGCCGCCGCCTACGGCATCGCGGTTACCGGCACGATGATCGTCACCACCCTGGCCCTCTACGCGGTGATGGTGCGGGCGTGGCGCTGGCCGGTCTGGCGGGCGGCCGTGGTTTGTGTGGGCTTCCTAGCGCTCGACGCGGTCTTCTTCGCCTCGAACCTGCACAAGTTCTACGACGGGGGCTGGCTGCCGGTTCTGATCGCAATCGGGGTGCTGGCGATCATGACCACTTGGAAGCTGGGCAAACGGGAAATTTTCCGGCGGGTGTATGCCAACGAGATCACGGAGTCCGAGTTGTGCGCCATCGCCTCGAGCCCGCACCTCGTGCGGGTGCGCGGAACTGGGGTCTTCATGTCGGGCAACCCCGCGGGCACGCCCCTGGTCCTCCTGCACCACGTCAAGGCCAACAAGGTGCTGCAGGAGACCGTGGTGCTGCTGAGCATCCTCACCGAGGAGGTGCCGTTCGTGCCCGAGGTTGAGCGGCTCGAGGTGCGCGCCGTCGGCGAGGGCATCTGGCGGGCGGTCGCGCGATATGGCTACATGGAGTCTCCGGATGTGGCCGCGCAGATCGGCGGGATCCGGGACCGCGGGGTGCCGCTGCGGCCGAACGAGGCGACTTACTACTTTAATCGCGAGATGATCATCGCGGGGGGCGATTCGCGGATGTGGGAATGGCAGAAACACCTCTACGGCTTCCTGAGCCGGAACGCGCGGCAGGCGCGCGATTACTACCAGCTGCCGCCGATGCAGATCATCGAGGTCGGCTTGCCGATCCAGCTCTGATCCGGCTGGGCGGGGCCGCGCAACTTTGGTGTTCCCACCGGGCGCGGGGCCCGCTTCGCTCGCCCCGATGCACCCCACCGCCCTTCGCCTCGGCCTTGCCCTGTTCCTCGCCGCCGCCTCTGCCGCCCTCGCCGCGGAACCGCGTTTCCAACCGCTCTTCAACGGCCGCGACCTGACCAACTTTAAGTCCGAGGGCGCGGCGGAGTTCTGGCGCGTCGAGAACGGCGTGCTGGTCGGGGAGAACAACAAGGCCCAGACCGGTCACTACCTCTGGACCCAGAAGGAGTACAAGGACTTCGTCCTCGAGTTCGACGTCCGCTGGAAGGCGACCACGCCGCGCGGTGTCGACACAGGCATCGAGATGCGCAAGCCGAAGCTCCAGCTGCAGCTCGGCGTCTCGGGCAGCCTGCGGGTCGATATGACGGGCTCCTTCTACACGGGCGGCAAGCCGGCGTATCCCGAAGCGGGGCAGGCCAAGGACGCCAAGCGCCAGCTCAAGCCTGAGGGGGAGTGGAACACCATCCGCATTCAGGCCCAGGGCGACACCTTCACCTGCTGGATCAACGGCCAGCAGGCCTCCGAGTACACGGACCCGAAGTTTGCCGGCGCCGCGCCACTGGGCCTCCAAATCCACGGGAGGGTCGAGATGAAGTGCGAGTACCGCAACGTGCGGATCGCGGAGCTCTGAGCGCCCCGCGCCGCGGCCGGGCGCATCATTTGGCTATCCTTCCGCCGGCGTCGGCCGCAGGCTGCGGTATGGAACGTCGTCCCTTCGACCAGCTCGGCCTCTCGCCCGACATTCTCCGCGCGGTCGCCAAGCTCGGCTTCGAGGAGGCCTCGCCCATCCAGACTGCGGTCATCCCGGTCGCCCTCTCCGGCCGCGACCTCGTGGGACAATCGGCCACGGGCTCCGGCAAGACCGCGGCCTTCGCCATTCCGGCCATCGAGCGGGTGGACGCCCAGCTGAAGGCGGCGCAGGCCCTGATCCTGTGCCCCACGCGCGAGCTGGCGGTGCAGGTGGCCGAGGAGACGGGGCGGCTCGCGTTCTTCCGCCGGGGCATCCGCGAGGTGCCGATCTACGGCGGGCAAAGTTACGACCGCCAGTTCCGGGCCCTCGAGGCCGGGGCCCAGATCGTCATCGGCACCCCCGGCCGCGTCCTCGACCACCTTGCACGCGGCACCCTCCGGCTCGACGCCCTCCGTACCGTGGTGCTCGACGAGGCCGACCGGATGCTGGATATGGGGTTCCGGGAGGACATCGAGCGCATCCTCGCCGCCGCCCCCGCCTCGCGCCAACTGCTCTGCTTCTCGGCCACGATGCCCCGGCCGATTCAGGAACTGATCCAGCGTTTCAGCCGCGATCCGGCGTGGGTGCGGATCGACGCCGTCGCCCTGCAGGCGCCGCGGGTGGAGCAGACCTACGTCGAGGTGGATCGGCGCTCCAAGCTCGAGGCGCTCACGCGGCTGATCGACGTCCATGACTTCCGGTTCGGGATCATCTTCTGCGGCACCAAGGTGATGGTCGATGACCTCGACGAGCACCTCCACGCCCGGGGTTACGCGGTGGACCGGCTGCACGGCGACCTCAGCCAAGCGCAGCGCGACCGGGTGATGGCGCGCTTCCGCGAGCGGAAGTTCGAGTTCCTCGTCGCGACGGATGTGGCGGCGCGCGGGCTCGACGTGGACGAGCTGGAGGTGGTGTTCAACTTCGACCTGCCCAACGACGCGGAGGACTACACCCACCGCATCGGGCGGACGGGCCGGGCCGGCCGGAAGGGACGCGCCTTTACGTTCGTCAGCGGCCGGGAGATCTACCGCCTGCAGGCGATGATGCGTGCCGCGCGACTCGACCTGCACCGCGGGCGCGTGCCCTCGCTCGATGAGGTGGAGGAGGCGCGGACCAACGTCTTCTTCGAGCGGATCCGCGCCACCCTCGAAGCCCGTGACTTCAAGCCACATGACCGGATGATCGACCGGCTGCTCGACCAGGGCTACGCCAGCACGGACATCTGCTCCGCCCTGATCCACCTGCTGCGAGCGGGGGCCGCGCCGGAGCTGGCAGCGCCGGCGCGTGGAAACATCTCGCCCAAGGGTGGGTCGCCGGAGGCCGGGACGGAGCCGCCGGCGGCTGGTGCCAAACCTGTGCGGTCGCCCGCGGTGGCGGTCGCCCCGGAGCCCGCGGAGGCCCCGGAACCGGCTCCCGCCGAAGCGGCGGAGCGTCCGGCGCGGACCGGCCGCGAGCCGGGAATGACGACCCTCTTCCTGAATGTTGGCCGCAAGCAGCTGGTTCAGGTGGCGGATGTGGTCGGCAAGATCGCGGGGGTGACCCGACTGCCCGCGGGCGTGGTCGGGGTGATCGACCTGCACCAGCGCCACATCTTGGTGGATGTGGCGGAGGAGCACGCCGAGCTGATCCTCCGCAAGCTCACGGGCGTGCGGATGAAGGGCGTGGCCCTCGCCCCCGTGCGCGCCACCCCGGAGCAGGGCGGGACCGGCGCGGGCTGAGGCGCCTGCCCCGGCCAGCCGGACTCATTCACTCAGCCGCTGCCCAGCACCAGCGCGCCCTTGAAGACCAAGAGCACCACGCCAACGAGCGCGCAGCAGGCGGCGAAGCCCAGCGCGTCCGTGCGGTCCCAGCGGGTGAATTCCCAGTTAGATCCTGAGAATAGCTTAAGGTGGTCGAACCGGGTCGGGTTGGCGTAGCTGAGGTCCACCTCCCGCGCGTCATCCTCGAGGGTCTTGGCTACCGGCGTCTTCATCCGCGCGTAGAACCGGGCGACGCGCGCGGGGTCCGTCGGCCGGGTCAGCAGGCTCACCAGCACCAGCAGGCTGATGGGGATGAACGCGTCGACCAGATAGCGGGTGGTGAGCAATTGGGCGGGGTTGAACCCGGCCACATCCGCTCCGAGCAGGTGCAGCAGGTAGACCTCAACCCGGAAGAGACCCTTGCCCGTCTTCGGCGACGCGGGGTCGTTGGGGTTCACCCGGACCACGCCCTCCTCGAAGAATAAAGACACCGGCTCGATCCGGCGCGGGCGCTCGATCTGCTCCCCGGCCGTCCGGGCGCGCCCGGCGGCCACGTCCTCCGCGGTCGCTGCGACGCGAGTCACTACCGCCTGCTCGCGGGTCATTCGGGTCAATGTCTCCGAGCGCGCAAGGGCCGGCAGAGTGGGCACGATCGCTGGGATCACCGCAATGAAGATCACGGTGGCGATCACCTGGACCTTGACCGCGGCCTCGGTGACCCGCCGCCAGAGGAAGAGCATCGTCACCGGCACGCCCCAGACCAGCAGCAGCACGATCGCGAACTTCAGGATCGCGACGATGCTGTTCATAAAGAGACCCACCAGCACGCCGATCGCGAGGAGGGCGGGTACCGCCAGCCGGGCGATGAACACATAGTGCTGGTCGGCGCGGCCGGGGAACAGCGGCTCGTACAGGTTCTTCACCACGAGACCCGAGAGCACCACCGACTGCGCGCCGAGCACGGCGATCTTTCCGCCCAAGATGCCGGTGATCATGACCCCAATCAGGCCGATCGGGAGCAATTCGCGGGTCATCAGGCCCCACGCTTGGTCGGGGTCGGATAAGCCCGGGCCGAAGAGGGCGATCGCGATCAGCCCGCAGTAGGCCCACGCGATGGTCACAAAGCGCTTGCTGAAACCGCCCGTCACGGCACCGAGGCGCGCCGCCATCTCGTCCTTCGCGGATCCCGAGATGGTCATGTTGGCCTGGGTGCCGGCGATGCCGATCAGCTGGACCAGCAGCAGGGCGGCGATGGAGTACCACGTGTACTCGGAGGCGATGTCGCCCCCGAAGAGGTTGAACATCACCTCCGGCACCTTGTCGTGCAGCGCCTCCACGCCGCCGATTCGATAAAGGCCGAAGGGGATCAGGATCACCGAGATCAGCACCACCAACAGGGCTTGGATCGCGTCCACTACGGCCGAGGCCTTCAGGCCCCCGAGCATGATGAACACGGCGACCAGCCCGGTAGAGACGAGGTAGAAGGTTACCGGCTGGAGGTAGGTGACGTAGGGCTGGAGGGTGCCGCGGGTGTAGTGGTCGCGCAGGGTGTCGTAGCGCAGCGCCTTCTCCGGGGCCAGCGGGGCCGCGGCGCGCTCCTTCCGCAGGGCGATGAACTCGTGGAACTCGGCCACGCTCTGGCGCTCCGCCGCGGTGTAGGCCGCGGATTCCTTGACCATCAGGGGCTGGAGCGTCTTCAGGGCCATTACGTTGCCGCCCGCGATGACCCCGATGATCGCGATCATCAGCATCGTCACGGCATACAGGGAGGCCAGGAACTTGCTCCCGAAGCGGTCCGCGAAGAGGTCCGCCATCGTGGTGAGGCGGGCGCGGCGGAACCACACGTTCATGAACCAGTAGTAAGGGGTGAGGAACAGCGTGATCAGCGCCAGCCAAGCGCCGCCCGCGCCCTGCCGGTAGACCGAACTGGCCGTGGTGGTGGCCTGGCCAGGGTCGGTCATATTGCCGAAGCTGAGGAAGAACTGGAGCCAGCGGCCGAGCGAACGTCCCCCGAGAAAGAAGTCCTTATCGTTCTTTACCCCGTGGGAGAATCGCTGCCCGATCCAGAGGACCACGACGATGTAGACGAGGAGGATGGCGACGTCGACAAGGTGCAGCCCGAGCAGTTTCATGAGGGGGTGGGAGGTTGGGTAACCGTCGGGCGGAAACGGCCCGACTTGGGCATCGACTCAGGCGCGCCTCCCCGGGGAGGGTCAAGCCGCCGGCCAGAGGCCCGAGGGATCGCGGGCCGCGCTGCCGGCGGACACGCGGCGGGTGCCGATGTGCGCGGCTAAACGCTCGCGCAGGGCCTCAGGCGGCGAATGCGGTGGGGCCCAGTGCACGAGATGGGAGGTCACTTCGCGCAGGACGCGGCTCATTTCGCGCAGGGCCGGATCCGCATGGCACTCGCGGCGGAAGCGGGCTAATTCCTCGCCGGCGAGCAGCCCGAGGGCGTCCAAGGCGGACGATTCTTCGCGCAGATCCCCGCTCATAGTTGCGGCCCGAGGGCTTCCCGTAACTTGAGGAGTCCGCGCCGGATCCGGGCCTTGATTGTGCCCAAGGGCTCCTGCAAGCGCCGCGCAATCTCTTCCTGGGTAAGGCCCCCGAAGAAAGCTAGTTCCAGCGCCTGGCGCTGCTCGGCTGGCAAGCCGGCGATTGCCGCGCGGACCAGCCGGGCGTTGTCGCCCTGCACTGCCGCATCATCCGCGGATGGCGCTCCGCCCTCCGCGCCGTAGCCCAAGTCCTCGGGCACCGACTCCGCCAGCAATTCCGCCCGGCGCCGGCGCATCCGGATCCGGTCGATCGCCCGGTTCCGCACCAAGGTCACGGCCCACGAGAAGGCGCTCCCCCGGGTCCGCTCGAAAGAGGAGGCCTTCTCCCACAGGGTGATGAAGACGTCGTGCACGATGTCCTGCGCCTCCGCGGCATCCTGCAGGATATGCAGCGCCGCACTGTACAAGGGGCCCGAGAACCGATCGTACAGGCGGCCGAATGCCTCGCGATCCCCCTCCGCCACCAGCCCCAGCAGCAACGCGTCCGTCCGGTCCCGTTCCCCGGGATCGTTGGTCAGCAGCAGAGGGGCTTCAGCCATAGGAAAGGGACCCCGGCGGGGCGCTAAGGAGCAGGGCTCATCGACGGTGGGGGTGGCGAGCCTAATCCCGCTGGAGGAGGGGTCGCGAGTTCAAACCGGCGCCGGCGGTGAACTCAGAGGAACGCGAGGCCGAGGAGGCCAAGGATCAGGATCAATCCGAGGCTGGCAAGTATGCGCCGCTCCTGGCGGGTCGTGGCGAAGGGCATTGGGACATCAGACCGTAACCTGAAACAGGTCGGGGTGCATCACGCCCTCAGCGACCTTGTTGACGGTCCCGGTCATCTGGATGGCGTAATCTGGGCCGATGGAGATTCCGATCTGGCCGCCGGGCATATGGACGGTCACGTCGCGATCCACGAGGCCGAGGCGGTGGGCGACGGCGGCAGAGGCGCTCGAACTGCTTCCCGAAGCGAGGGTGTAGCCGGCGCCGCGTTCCCAGATCTCGATGCGGATGTTCGCGCGGTCAATCACCTGCAGAAACTGCACGTTCGTCTTCCGGGGAAAAAGTGGGTGGACCTCGAGGTGGGGCCCGTAGCGGTGCGCGAGCTCGGCAGTGATCTCGGGGAGCGGAAGGACGCAGTGGGGGTTCCCGATGGTGGCAGCGCAGAAGGTGAACTCGCGGTCGATTACCTTCACGGTTTCGTTGAGTACCTCCCGGGCAGCACCGGGCAGGAGGACCGGGATACGGGCGCTGTCGAAGCTCACCTGCCCCATCGCGACGGTGATCAGCCGGCCACCCTCGCGGATCTCGGCCCGCACGTCGCCCCCCGGCGTCTCCACGGTGAAAATAGTCTCGCGGACGAGGCCCTGGTCCCAGAGGAAGCGGGAGAAGATGCGGAGGCCGTTGCCGGATTTCTCGGCCTCGGAACCGTCGGGATTGAAGATTCGGAGCCCGTGCTGGCTGGAGCGGGAGGAAAGCGGCCCCCAGAGGATGCCGTCGGAGCCGACGCCGAAGTTCCGGTGGCACACCACCCGGATCTGTTCGCGGGACGGCGCGCCTCCCCAGGCCGGGAAGTCCTCGGGGTGCAGGACGATGTAGTCATTGCCGAGGGCGTGGTACTTGTGGAAACGCATTGCCGTCGATGCCAACGGCGACGCGGCGCCGAGGCACGGAAAAAATCGCCGTCGCGCCCCCCGGATTTGCGGGCCAGCGATTGTTGCCCCGGGCCCTGGCTTCAGGCTGGCAACAGGCGGCGGGCGTTGCGGTGCATCAGGGCGTGGAGCGTCTCCACGTCCAGCGGCGATTCGAACAGCCGGAGCAGGCCGGTCTCCACCGGGAAGTACGGGGCGTGGGAGCCGAAGAGCACGCGCGACGCCGGCACCGGGGGTCGCGCGCCGCCCGGACCGGGACGGATCAGTTGCCCAAGTCGCCCGTTCCCCTCCCAGCGCGAAAACTCGAACCACGCTCCGGTGCGGTCGACCAGCGCACGCAGGTCCGTACCCGCCACATTGCCGGCAAAGTGCAGGAGTTGCACCCGGGCCGCAGGGGTCCGCTCCAGCAGGGGCACGAGGGGCCGGGCGTCAATGATCGGGAGGTTGAGCAGCGGGTGGTGAACGCGCGGATCCTCCATCTGGAACACGATCTGGAGAATCAAGCCCCGCTCGGCAGTGAGCTGGATCAAACGGCCGAGGTCGGGGTGCGAGAGATCGTAGGTCTGGTAGCCGGGGAAGAGGCGCACGCCGGGCATCCGGTGTTCCTCGTGGCAGCGGCGCAGGTCATCCTCCCAGTCAGGCCAGGCGAGGTTGACGCTGCCGAAGGGGCGCAGCAGGCCGGCCCCGTGCGCGCGGCACTCGGCGGCGAGGCGCTCGTTCGCGCCGGCGAGGTCCTTCTGCAGGAGCGCCTCGTACGTCCCGGCCCACGCCTCGGTGAGGCGATGCCGGCGGAGCTTCGCGACAAGGGCGGGCGTCGCGTCGTGCTTCAAGCGCCGGAAGGGCCAGCGGAAGAGCGTGACGTTGGTGTCGACGATCTCCGGGGACGCCGCGGGGGCCGGGGCAGACGGCGAGGCGGGAGCGCCGGCCCGGGCAAGGGCCACCGCCGCGCTGGAAGCGGCGGTCTGGCAAAGGAACCGGCGGCGGGGCAGGGAAAGGGTGGTCACAGCTCGAAGGGGATGCCTTCGCGGCGGAGGATCGGGGACGCGAGGCGGCGAAAGTTGCCGCCGAATACCTTGAGGCGATCGGCGGGCGAGAGGTCGGACTCCAGCACCTTGGCGAGCTCGGTCGCGTAGCTGCGGCTGGGGCCGTGGCCGCCCCACACGAGGCGGTCAGCGCCGAGTTCCCGCGCCGCGAAGTCTACCGCGCCCGAGTGGGGGTCGGAACCGGCGAACTCGAGGAGGACGTTGGGCTGGGCGCGGACGATGCGGACCCCGAGTTCCCAGTCGCCCCCACTGTGGCCGCAGATGAAGCGCACGTCCGGGAAGCGGCGGGCGAGGACGACCACGTCCTGCGGCGTGCTTTCCCCGGGCAGGTTGCCGCGGCCGGGGCCCCGGGGCGTGCCGCCGACCTTCAGCCAGGTGTGGATGTAGATCGTGGCCCCGAGCTCCGCGGCGAGACGGATGATGGGGTCGTTGTTCGGATGGCTACAGGGGATACCGCGGCTGTTGCCACCGACGTACTTGATCCCGATGCACGGCCCGCGTCGGATCCACGCCTCCATCTTGACGCAGCTCTCGTCAGGGAAGCCCGGGTCGATCGGCGTGATGCCGGAGAGCCATGCGCGTTCCTGCACCAGCAGTTCCCGGAGCTCGGCGTCGTGCGCGGCTGGCTGGAGCGGGGCGCGGAGCGTGCCCCCGGCCTCAAGGGTGACCGAGCGCTCGATGCCCATCCGCCGCACGTAGAGGTTGTTGGCGTGGAACTGGCCAAGCGGGTCAGTTCTGTCGTTGAAGCCGTGGAAGTGGGTGTCCCAGATCCGGTACGCGACGAGCTCTTCGCGCGTGGGGAGTCCGTAGTCGGCGGGGTTGAGCGCGAAGGCGAGGGGGTCCATCGGGCGGGAGTTGGCGTCAGGCGGCGAGCGGCGGATGGCCGAAGAGGCCGCGCCGCCGGATCGCGGCCGCGACCGTCGGCGGCACCTGCCGCGCCCAAGCGGGATCGCCGGCGCGGATGAGCTGTTGGACGTCCCCGGAGCGGGCGCCGAGGGCGGCGGGGTCGAAGCCCGTGAGGGACTCGATGTAGCCGTTCTGCAGCAGGTGGTCGTAGAGGTTCCGCAAGTGGGGCGCGATGTGGACGTTCCGGGCCGTGATCAGCACGTCGCGGGCGAAGGCGTGGCCGGCAATGGAGCCGTGCGGCAGCGCGGCCCCGGGGATGCGCGCGAGGGGCTGCTGGCGCATCGGGTAGATGTAGAGCTTGACCGCGTGGCGGAACATCCGGCCGAAGGACTCCAGGATGCCGCCCTCAAGATGCTCGTAGTACTTCTCGTTGAACACCTCGAGCAGGTTGTCGATGCCGAGCGCCATCCCGATCATTTCGCGGGTGTAGCGCCGGAAGTAGGAGGTCAGCCGGTAATATTCCGGGTAGTTCGAGATGAGGGTGGTGAAGCCCAGTTCGCCAAGGAGGTCCACGCGGGAAAGGAAGTCGGCCGCGTCGAGCTCGCCCGCGCCGGCGGCGAGCAGATTGTTCATCGTAATCTCCATCAGCGCGATCACCTCGCGGCCCTGGACGGCGGGCTCCTGCACGAACTGGGCGGTCGCGCAGGTCAGCATATCCACGTTCGCGAGGGTCACCGGCCGGAAGCTCCCGCGCTCGACGAGCACCACCTTGCGGTGCAGCACCTCGGAGGGCTGAAGGACCTCCCCGCGCGCGCCAAACATCACGGCGTTGGTCAGGCCGTGGCGGACGAGGTGGAGCGCCATCAGCCGGTTGTCGGCGTGCGCGAGCGCGGGCCCGCGGAAGGCGATCATATCCACCTCGAGCCGCGCCGCGCCCACGTGGTCGACGAGCGACTCGACCAGCCGGCGAGGGTCGTCGAGGTAGTAGAATGCTCCGTAGATCAGGTTCGTGCCCGCGATGCCGAGCGCCGCCTGCTGGGCGACCGCGTCCTTGTCCCACATCCGGACGTGCAGGATGATGTCATTGGGCTCGCTGCCCGGCGTGGCCTGGAAGCGGATGCCCATCCAGCCGTGGGCCTCGTTGTCCCCCTTGAAGCCGCGCGTGGTCACGGTGTCGGCGAAGACGAAGAAGGTCGTGCGGTCGCCCCGCTGGCCGGCGAGGCGCTCCTGCAGCAGCGCGTACTCGTGGTCGAGCATCAGGGTGAGGCGCTCGCGCGACACGTATCGCGGGGCCTTCCCGTAAATCGCGTCGCTGAAGGTCATATCGTAGGCCGAGATCGTCTTGGCCACGGTCCCCGCGGCGCCCCCCGCTTGGAAGAAGACGCGCGCCACCTCCTGCCCAGCCCCGATCTCTGCGAAGGTCCCGTACTTGGCCTCGTCGAGGTTGATTGTCAGGGCTTTCCGGTTGGTCGTCAGGAGTTCCCTCTGTTCCATCATACGGCGGAGGGTGGCCCGCCCGCGGCCGGACGCAACCGCGCGTTGCACCGGATTTCGTCTGGAGGAACCGGCAAAACCGGCTAGGATCGCCTGCATCATGAAAAATTTTCTCGGTTCCCTGCTTGGCGCGCTGGCCGCCCTGGTGATCTTCGCTGGCGCCCTCGTCACGCTCGGGATCGGCCTGCTCGGCGCGCTGGCGGCCCTCGGGGAGTCCGAGAAGGCGTCCCCCGCGGTGCTGCCCGGCTCGTACCTTGTGCTCGACCTTTCCACCAACTTCCCGGACGCCCCGCCCCACCTTGATCTCGCCGTCCTCCGCGGTCGGGAGGAATCGCTCCAGCTGCGGGCGGCCACGCGCTCCCTTCGCGCCGCAGCCTCCGACGACCGCATCGCGGGCGTCTACCTGACCGGGGACCTCAACCCCGCGGGCTATGGCTCCGGCCACGCCGCCCTGCGGGAGCTGCGCGCGGCGCTCCTAGCCTTCCGCGAGTCCGGCAAGCCGGTGGTCGCCTACCTCACCTTCGCCTCGACCCGCACCTACTATGTGGCCTCCGCCGCCAGCGACCTCGCGCTCGATCCCTACGGGATAATCCTGCTGCCCGGACTCGCCGCGGAACCAATGTTCTTTGCCGGCGCCTTCGAGAAGGTTGGGATCAATGTCCAGGTTACGCGTGCCGGGAAGTACAAATCCGCGGTCGAACCCTTCACCCGCCGCGAGATGAGCGCGGAGAACCGGGAGGAGGTCCGGGAGCTGCTGCAGGACATCTGGGATAGCCTCCTTGGCGAGATCGGGACCAGCCGCGGGGTCACCGCGGCCCAAGTGCAGGCGGTCGTCGATCAGGAAGGTCTGATCCGCGCCGCGGAGGCCCTCGGGGCCCGCCTCATCGACCGGACCGCCTACCGCGACGAGATTTACGATGCGCTCAAGGCCAAGACGGGCCGCGCCGGCTCGGAGAAGCCCTTCAAGCAGGTCACGCTCCCGGCCTACGTCCGTCAGCTCAAGCCGGCCAGCGCGCTGCCAGCCCCGCGCCCCTTCGAGGGCGTGGAGCCCGGGTCCGGCAAGGCCGGCCGGATCGCGATCGTCTACGCCGAGGGTGAGATCGTCGACGGCGAGGGCAGCCCCGATGAGATCGGCGGCGCGCGCCTCTCCCGGGAGCTGCGGAAGCTGCGTCAGGACAAGAACGTCCGTGCCGTCGTGCTGCGGGTGAACAGCCCCGGCGGCAGCGCCTCCTCCTCCGAGGTCGTCCAACGCGAGGTCCGGCTGCTGCGCCGCGAGAAGCCGGTGGTCGTCTCGATGGGCAGCTACGCCGCCTCCGGCGGCTACTGGATCTCCGCCTACGCGGACCGCATCTTCGCCGAGCCGACCACGATTACCGGCTCGATCGGCGTTTTCGGGATGCAGTTCGACGTCCAGCGACTCGCCGACACGATCGGGGTGACTTTCGACCGGGTGAAGACGGGCCGCTTCGCCGACACGATGACCGTCTCCCGGCCCAAGACCCCCGAGGAGATGGCGGTGCTCCAGCGGATGGTCGACTGGATCTACAGCGAGTTCCTCGCCAAGGTCGCGGAGGGGCGCAACCTTTCTCCCGACAAGGTGGCCGCGATCGCTCAGGGCCGCGTCTGGTCCGGCGCCGATGCTCTCGGGCACGGTCTGGTCGACGAGCTTGGTGGCCTGGATGCCGCCCTAGCTTACGCCGCGGGCAGGGCCGGCCTCGGCTCGGACTACCGCGTGGTGGAGATCCCGCGGGAGCGCGAGCTGGTCGAGGCCATCCAAGAGCTGATCGCGAAGGCCGTGCCCGGCGCCGCCCGCGCCTCCGCCGGCCCGCTCGAGGAGCTCCGCCAGCGGCTCGAGCGGGAACTGCGCGCTCTCGCGGCGTGCAACGACCCGCAGGGGGTCTATGCGCGCCTGCCTTTCACGCTCTCCGTCCGTTAACCCGTCCCTTTGATGCCCTCCCCCCACACCCTCGTGCAGGAAGTCACCGCCACCGCGATCCCCGCCGGGCACCGCGCTACCCTGCCGGCGGGCACGCGCGCGCACGTGGTCCAGAGCCTCGGCGGCAATGTGACCGTGCGGACGGACGCGGGGCTGTTCCGTATCGACCGGGACCAGGTGGCCGCGCTGGCCGGCTACGAGCCGGCGCCGGATGACGCGCCCGTGGCGGGCGAATTCAGCGAGGAGGCGGTGTGGTCCGCCCTCCGCACCTGCTTCGACCCGGAGATCCCAGTTAACATCGTCGACCTTGGGCTGATCTACGACCTGGCGATCGAGCCGGACGGGTCGGGCCACCACGGGGTCGAGGTGAAGATGACGCTGACGGCCCCGGGATGCGGGATGGGGCCGGTGATTGCCGAGGATGCGCGGGCGAAGATCGCACAGCTGCCGAGCGTGCATTCGGCCCGGGTCTCCATCGTCTGGGACCCGCAGTGGACTCCGCATATGATCTCGCCCGCTGGGCGGAAGGCCCTCGGGCTGGAGTGAGCGGCGGCTAGCGGGCAGGTGCGGGGGCGGCGGTTTTGCCGGCCCCGTCGGCCGCAGCCTCGCCGCGCTTTTCCCGCATCTTACGGACGCGCTCAAGCATCTCTTGGCGCATCTGCTCCAGTTGGGTGCGCTGCATGGGGGTCAGGACTGCGGCCACGTCGGCATACATCCGCTCGGTGGTGCGGGTGGTGTCGGCGAGGTGTTCCTTCTGCATCCGCTGCAGGTCCTCCGCGGCGCGGCTGACGATCGGCCGGATCGCTTTCTGCTGCTCCGGGGCGGGGCTCAGCCGCTGGGTGAGTTGGCGCATCACCTGTGGGGCGATGCCCTTGGCCGCCGCCGGGGCAGTGAAGGCGGCCGCTACTGACTGGCTGGCCGGACCCACCTTGGGCCGCGCCACCTCGACCACGAGGGCCCCCGAACGCAGCGTGAAGAAGCCGCCGAAGACCGCGCCGGCGATGAACACGCCGACAAAGGCCAAAATCACCTTCCAGGGCCGGTCCATCCTAGTTGGCCAGAGCCAGCACCACCGCCACCACATCCTCCCCGATCGGCAGCGAGTCCTCGCCCCCGGCCAAGCCGCTCAAGCGGCGCGCGGCCTCCTCGTAGTTCAGGGCGATGGCGCTCAGCGCGAGGATGCAGGCGACCCCGAGCGCGCGCCCCGCCAGCAGGTCGAGGAGCGAAACCGGCGCGCGGCGGCCGAGGGCCAGCGCGGCCACGCGGGTACCGAAGCCCAAAGGCGCCACGGCGGCGCGGGTGTCGGGCGCGAGGCGGGCGACGCGCACCAAGCGATTCCAGCGGGATTCGGGCGGCAGGGGGGAGGGTGTCATGAATGCTCCTTTTTCCGTAGTTCCAGAAATAACTTTTGCAATTTCCGACGCGCGCGGAAGGCGCGCACCTTGATGAGGGACTGGTTCCAGCCGGTCAGGGCGGCGATCTCGGCGATCGTCTTTTGCTCCAGGTCCAGTAGGCGGAGGACGAGCTGTTCGTCCGGCTTAAG
>VHCI01000052.1 GCA_016871775.1 Verrucomicrobiota bacterium
ATGCGCGCGAGGTATGCCTCGAGGTCCGCGGGCGGGAGGACGGCGGCCATTTCCGGGGACGGGGCCCGCTCAGGGCGGCCCCGCCTTGCCCTTGCGGGCCGGGGCCTTCTTCGGGGTCCCGGGCGGCGGCGCGACCTGGTCCGCCGGCGCGAAGCAGTCGGCACGGGGCGCCGACGGCAGCGTGGCCCGCCAGTCGAGCGCGAGCCGGCTCAGGCGGGCAACGATGGCGGGGTTCTCCGCGGCGACTTCCCGCGCCTCCGCCCGGTCCTCGGGCAACCGGTGCAGCGAGACGCGGCCCGCGTCCGCGGTGAGGAGGAGCTTCCAGCCGCCGTCGCGCACGGCGAGGCGCGGCCACCAGTCGGGCTCGGTCGCGTTGCCCCGCCATTCCCAGAACACGGGGCGCGTGCGCGCGACCGGGCGGCCCAGCAGCGCGGGCAGCAGGTTCTCGCCGTCCCCGCGGTAATCGTCCGGCAGGGTGACTCCGGCCGCCGCGCAGAGGGTGGGCAGGAGGTCGACCGCCGTGACCACCGTGGTGTCGTCGCGGACGCCCGCGGGCGCGCGGCCCGGCCAGCGCACGAGGAACGGCACGCGCACGCCGCCCTCGAACAGGCTCCGCTTCCGGCCGCGCAGGCCGCCGGTCTCGCCCACGCTGTAGTAGGTGTCGTAGCCGGTGACGCCGGAGTCGCCCTCGGTGTAGGCCGGGCGCGGGGTGCGGCCCGTGCTCTCGGGACCGTTGTCGCTCGAGAAGATCACCAGCGTGCGGTCCGCCACGCCCGCCGCGCGCAGCGCCTCGAGGATGCGGCCGACCGCGTTGTCGCCGTCGGTCACGACCGCGGCGTAGACCCGGCGCTGCTCGTCGAGGTGGGCCCATTGCGCGGCCGCGGCGGGGCTGGGGGCGTGGGGCGTGTGGGTCTCGTGCAGCCACACGTTGAGGAAGAAGGGCTGGTCCCGGTGCTTCGCGATGAAGGCGGCCGCGTGCTCCGCGCTATCGCCCACTTTGGCCGCAGGCCAGCCGGCCCCGCCGTTGAACACCGCCCATTCGTCGATCCCGTACGCCTCGGGCCGCGGCGCGCCGGGCGTCTGGCGGTTCGTCAGGTGCCACTTGCCGAAGTGGCCGGTGCGGTAACCGGCCGCGCGCAGGAAGCGCGGCAGCGTCGGCGCGCGCGGGTCCAGCCAGTCGGGCATCCCCCGCGGGCGGTTCTGGCTCGGGTGCGCGAAGTGCTGGTGCACGCTCCACCGCGCCGGGTACTGCCCGGTCATCACCGCGGTCCGGCTCGGGGAGCAGACCGGGTTCAGGACGTTGAACTGCCCGAAGTCGATGCCCTCGGCCGCGAGCCGGTCGAGGTGCGGGGTGCGCAGCCAAGTGGAGCCGTGGGCGGAGAGGTCCCCCCAGCCCCAGTCGTCGGCGAAGATGAAGACGATGTTGGGGCGCGGGGCGGGTGGCGTGGCGGCGCGCGCGGCGCCCGCCACAAACACGAGCAGGAGCAGGCGGAGGAGCATCGCGGGAAGCGCGCAAAAGACTCAGCGCACGGTGAGCATGCCCCGCATCAGCAGGTGGTGGCCGGGGAACGAGCAGACGTACGGGTAATCGCCGGGCGTTGCGGGCGCGGTGAACTCGAGGACCTCCTCGCGGTTGTGGTCGACCAGTTTGGTCGCGGCGAGCACGTCCCCGCCCGGCGGGACCCAGTTGAGCTCGAAGCCGCGGGCGCCGAGCGCCACCGCCGCCTCGCCCACCGCGTCCGCCCGGCCCGGGTGCACCAGCAGCCAGTTGTGCGGCATCGCGTCGGGATTGAAGAAGGTCAGCCGCACCCGCTTGCCGGCCGGCACGGTGAGCTTCGTGACGTCGTAACGCATCGCCTCGACGACGGTGCCGATCCGGATCTCCACCAGGTCCGCGGTTTCGCGCACCACGCCCGACTTCACGGCGGGCGCCGGGGCGGGGGATTCCGTAGCGGCGACCGCGCCGTGGCCCACGTGGGCGGAGGCCACGGCGGGCTTGGCCGCCGGGGGGTTGAGGAAGTGGTTCACGGTCGCGGCGGCGACGCGGGCGTGCGGCTCCGGCGAGGTGAGCAGCCGCGCCAGCAGTTCCGGGGCTGGCGCGTGGTGCTGCTGGTGCAGCCAGAGGGCCTCGAGCAGGGGCCGGGCGTGCTCGCGGCGCGCCGGGTCGAAGCGCGCCAGCCAGCGCTGCGTCGCGGCGATCACGGCCCGCGAGTCGCGGCCGCTCAGCTCCACCCGCGTGCGGTGGCGGACGCTGTCGGTGGGGTGGAGCAGGTTCTCCAGCAACGCCTCGATCGGCTGGCCGGCGATCGCGACTGGCGCCTGCAGCGGCCGTCCGGCGGCGGTCACCCGGTAGATGCGGCCGTGGCGTTGGTCGCGCTGCGGGTCGCGCACGTTGTGCTGCATATGGCCGACGATGACGTTGTGCCAGTCGGCCACGTACAGGGCCCCGTCCGCCCCGAAGATGGCGTCCGACGGCCGGAAGTTCTTGTCCCCGCTCATCAGCAGCCCGGCGGAGGTCTCCTCGACCTCGGTGCCGTCGGCCTGCGGCACGCGGACCTTCAGCGGCGCGCCGGCGGGCTCGCCCCAGACAGTGCCCGCGGCCGCGTCGCGCGCGAGCCGGTACTGCTTGATCCCGCGGAAGCCGATCACGTTGCAGATCAGGAAATCGCCCTGCATCGCGTCCGGGAAGTGGGTCGACGACACGATCTCGCAGGCGGTGACCGGGCGAACCTCCTTCTTGAGGAGCTCGAACATCTTGAAGCCCTGCTCGTGCGGGCGGATCTGGAACGCGCGGCCGCCGGTACCGTCCGTCGCGTAGTGGTAGCCCCAGCCGTCGAAGGCGATGCCGTGCGGGTTGGGCGAATTGGTGGCGTGGAAGGCGATCCGGAACGTGCGCGGGTCGTAGCGGAACATCGCCGAGGCCTCCGAGCGCAGGGCTGGGCCCCACGGGTGCTCGTGATTGTGGACCATAAAGATCCCGCTCTGCCAGTAGAGGCCGCCGTCCGGGCCGAGGATCAGGTTGTTCGCGCCGTGGTGCGTGTCCGCCGTGTCGAGGCCGTGCAGCACGATCTCGCGGACGTCCGCCACGTCGTCGCCATTGGTGTCCTTGAGGAAGAGCAGGTCGGGGCCGGAGGTGACGAGCACGCCGCCGTTCCAGAACTCGAAGCCGAGCGGGTTCTGCACGCGCGCGAACTCCGTGGTGCGGTCCGCCCGGCCGTCGCCGTCGTCGTCGTGGAAAATCAGGAGAGCGTCGCGCATCGGCTGGAGCGGCTGCCACATCGGGTAGGTGGGCCAGACGGCGGCCCAGAGGCGGCCGCGCGCGTCGACCTGCAGCTGCACGGGGTTGATCAGCTCGGGGAAACGGTCCTCCGCCGCGAACACGTGGGCCGCGAACCCGTCCGCGAGGGCGAGGTGCTTCAGGCCCTCCTCGCCGCTAACGTACCGCGGGATGCCCTCCTTCATCGCGCTTGAGCTGGCGCTGCCGCCGCCGATGTTGGTCTTCACCGGGATGGGCGCGGGCACGTTGCGGTCGTCGACCGACGCATCGCCGCCGGCCGCGCGGGCCCACACGCGCGCGTCGCGGTTGGCGGTCATCACGTCCAGCATCTTGAGCTCGTGCTGGAGCACGGTGGCGTTGGTCTGGCCATCCACGAACGCGAGAGTGGAGCGCCCGCCCCACACATCGTTGCCGTCCCGCGCCCGGTAGCGCGCGTGCCAGTGCTCGTCCTTCTCTAGGACCGCCGCGCGCAGGGGCTGCAGCGCCGGGGCGGCGGGGACCGTCTCGCCCAGCAGCGCGCGTGCGATGACCTCGGCGAGAAGGCGGTTGCCCTCGGCGGTGAGGTGCACGCCGTTGAGCGTGAGGGGCGTGCGGGTCTGGCGGAACAGCTCAAGGGTGGGCGTGAACAGGTCGACGTACGCCACGCCGGCCTCGCGGGCGGCGGCCGCGGTCGCGTCGGCGTAGGCCTTGAGGCGCGCGTTGTGCTCCCGGCCGTCCGGCAGGAGCGGGTTGCGGGTGTCCTCGAAGGCCGTGGGGCTGAAGAGCACGATGCGCGGGAAGTCCCGGCCGTTGGCCCGGCTGCCACGGGTCCGCGCCACGAACTCGAGCAGGTCCCGGCGGTGCGCGTCCGCCTGGTCCAGACCCGCGAACGACTCGTTGTAGCCGAAGAAGGCGAAGACGACGTCCGCCTGCACGTGGCGCAGGTAATCCGTCATATGCAGCTGGCCCTTGCTGCGCGGGTAGACGTTGGGGCGGTCGCCGCTGGTGCTCAGGTTGCGGAAACGCACCTGCTGGCCCACGAGGCGCGACTGCAGCAGGGTCTCCAGCCAGCCGTCGTGCTGCATCCGCTCGGGCAGCGCGTTGCCGAGGAGCGCAACGACCTCGCCCTTGCCTAACCGGAAGGGCAGGGGATCACGGTGCCTCGCCGGCACGGGGAACAGCTCTGGCTCGCGCGGCGGGGGCGGCGCGGCCTTGGCCGCCTTGGGCGCGGTCTTGGGGGCGGTCTTCGGGGCCGCCTTTGGGTCAGCCTTCGGCTCCGCCTTGGCCGGCTCCGCGGGGGCGGCGGCCTTTCTCGATGCGTCCTTCTTCGGGGCCGCCTTGGGGGCCGGGCCCGTGTCATGGTTCGCGGGAATCGGGCTGGTGAACCCCGCGTACTGCGCCGGCTTCACGCCGCGCGCGTGACCGAGGTTGCGGTGGGTGTTGGGACGGAACGGCCCGGCGAACCCGATCGCGAGGTCGGGGCGGATCGCGTCCTCAAGGCCCGCCGCCCACAGGCAGCCGTTCACCAGCAGCCGCCGGTAACCCTCGTTGAGCAGATCTTCCGGCGTGCCGTAAAGGGAGGTGAACACGCGCCCGGTCCGGCCTGACGCCCCGCGGTAGGTGCGCGTCCACTCGGAGGGCTGTGCCGCCTTGGTCGAGTCGGCCGGCGAATCCGGGGTCATCCCGTTCAGCGGCTGCGCGAGGGTCAGGACCTCGCCGTCCACCGGCTTCCCGACGTACGCGCCCACGTGCGCCCAGATGTCCTTCACGCCCCGGAGGATCGGGTGGCCCGCGCGCTCCGGGACGACCGTGATGCGCGTGCTCTGGGCGTGGTTGCGGCCGAGGTGGCCCACCCACGTCTGGCCCAGCACCTGGTGCCCGAAGCCCAGCTCGTAGCCCGGCACCTTGCTGTCGTAGGAGAACTTGGCGAGCGGGTGGTCCGCCGGGGTGCGGAAGGCGTGCGTAGCGGTGCGCAGGCCCACGACCGGGCCGCCGCGCGCGAGATAGGCCTCGAAGTGGCGCAACTGCTCCACGGGCGGCGCCTGGAAGCGCAGGAACACGACCGCGAGGTCCGCCGTCGCCAGCGCCTCCATCCCGGGCAGGTTCGACGCCGCCGGATCAATCTCGCCTGTGGCGGGATGCACCGAGAACACGACGGTGCACTTGAAGCCGTGGTGCAGCGCGAGGATGCGCGCCAGCGCCGGCAGGGTCTCCTCGGAACGGTACTCGTGGTCGCCGGCGAGGAAAACGATGTGCTTGCCCTGGCCCAGGCCCGCCGCCCCCTCGTAGACGAGGGGCTGGGCGCGCAGCAACGACGCGAGGACAAGCAGCAGGGGTAGCAGGAGGAGACGGGGCATGCGAGGGAAAGAGGTGGGGATCTCGCGAGCCAATGTGGCCCCCGCGCGCGTGGCAATCCCCGTCCCCACCCGCCGGACGCCTTCGGCGCGGGCGGCTCAGAACAGCGGCTTCGCCCGCGCGTCCGGCAGCGGCGCCAGGCCGAGGCGCGCGATCAGGGTCGGCGCGATCGCGTCGACGCCCACGCGCTCGGTGCGCACGCCGGGCTGGATCCCCGCGCCGAACCACACGTTCGCCACATGGGTGTCATACGGGTGCGGGCTGCCGTGGCCGGTGCCGGTCCCCGCCCGCGCGCCGACGTGCGGCCGCAACGCGAACAGGACATCCCGCGCCCGCCCCGCGTGCTGGCTCCGGCGGAACTGCGCGGCCAGGTCATTCCCGTCCGAGGGCAGCGCTGCGAGCTCCGCCGCAGTGAATGCCCCCGCGACCTCCGGCCGCGCCCGCAGGGCGTCGCACACGACCTTGGCCGCCGCCGCCGCCGTGGTCTCCCGCGCGGCGAGCGCCGCCGGCCGCAGGTGATAGGTGGTGCCGTCACGCACGAACCAGGTCTCGGTCTTCGGCGGCGCCCCGAAGGCGGTGTCCAGCGCGTGCCGCACCGCTCCGTCGATCTCCCGCGAGTTCGCCCGGCTCCCCTTCGCCCCCGGCTCCCGCCGCGCCGCCTGCTCCGGCAACGGCGCGACGCCGTGGTCCGCGCTCAGCACGATCAGGCAGCGCCCCAGGCCCACCTCGCGGTCCAGGCAGTCCAGCAATGCCGCCAGCACGCGGTCCATCCGTAGCATTGAATCCATCAGCTCATGGCTGTCCGGACCGTAGGCGTGGCCGACAGTGTCCACCTGCGAGAAACTCACGCCGAGGAAGTCCACGCCCGGATGATGGCCGAGGCGCTCCTCGCGGATCGCGCGCTGCACGAACTCGCCGAGCACCTCCGTCGCGAACGGGGTATTGTCGAATGCGCTGAAGAACGCTGGCCCGACTGCCTTTGCGCCCCCGTCCACCCGCTTCGGGAAGGTCCGCCCGAGGCCCATCTCCGCGTTCTCGCCCGCTTGGTCGTCCGGGCCCTGCACTGCCTCGTACACCGCCGCCGGCAGCAGGCGTTCCCAAGTCTGGCCGAAGGCCGCGTGCACCCGTTGCTCGGCGTTGAACGCTTCAACCCACGCGGGCAACCGCGCCGCGTAGTGCCGCGAGGTCACCATCCGCCCCACCTCGTCCCAATAGGCCCCGTCCGCCCGCTGGCCGCCCAGCAGAATGGCCGAACGGTCCTTGTTTGAGAGGCTGATGACGCGTGCATCCGCGCCGTAACGCTCCTTCAGTCGGTCTGCCACGGTCGGCGCGAGCAGGGTCCGCGGCGAACGCCCCGTCTTCTCCGGCCGCGCCGCCGCGATTGGCCCGAGCTCCCCTGGGGCCACCCCCACCAGCGGCGATAGCGCGTCCTCGACCGAATTGACCATCTCCCACGTGCCGCGGTCGAGCCAGTCGTTCGCGATCACCCCGTGCACGTCCGCGTGCACCCCTGTCGCTAGAGTCGCGTGCCCCGGCGCCGTCTGGGTGAAGGCGTGCCGGTAATGGGTGTCCCGGAAGTCGAGCCCGCCCTCAAGTAGCCGCCGGAACCCCCCCCGGCCCGAACTGTGGGCCGAAACGCGCCAGATGGTCCCCGCGCAGCTGGTCCACAATGAGGACGACCACCAGCCTCGGCGTCTCCGGCTCCCCCGCGAGCTGGGCGGCTGGGAAAAGCGACAGGAGCAGGAGGCGAGAGAGGACAAGGCGCATTGGGGAAAGGAAGACGTCGGCGGGGACGCTCAGGGTTCACCACGTGGCGCGCAGGCCGGCGAGGAAAAGCCGCGGCGAGGCGAGGGTCACCACCCCATCGGCGCCTCGGCCCGCCTCGGCCCGCGCGCCCCCAAGGTTCTCCACGGTGAGAATGAGCGTCCGCCCGCCGTCCAACGCCCGCCGCAGGGTGAGGTCCACGACGGTCACCGCCGTCAGGGGCAACTGGTTTTCGTCGTCCTCAAATTGGCGCCCGGTTGCGCGCCCCCGCACCGCTGCCGTCCAACCCGCGCCCGCCGGACCCTCGATGCCCAGGACCAGCGTCCGCCGCGGCACCTGCGCCACCTCGCGCCCCGCCAGCGCCGGCGCCACGCGCGCCGCGGCCACGGTCGCGTCGTTGAGGAGCGCCGCGGCGGTCAGGGTCCAGCCCGGGCCGGGCGTCCACCGCGCCGCCGCCTCCCAGCCGGCCACGCGCAGGCGGTCCAGGTTGAGCCGTTGCCGCCCGAGGCCGCCCGCGGGCAGGGAGCCGACCACCGGGAACACGCCGGGCCCACGAGCCACGGTGACGTTCGCCACCGCATCGTGCAGGTCCTGCCGGAACCGGACGACCTCCACGCTGAACCCGGGCGCCGGGCGCCATTCGAGCGCGATCTCGCCCCCGCGGGCGCGTTCGGTGGCGAGCAAGGGGTTGGCCTCGGTGACGTTCGCGCCCTGCCGGAAGGGCCGGTACAGCTCGTTGAGGGTGGGACGGCGGAACGAGCCCTGCGCGTTGGCCCGCAGGCGCCAGCCGGGCGCGGGCGTCCAAGTGAGCCCGGCCCCCGGGCTGAAGGCGGTCCCTTGCCGCCCGGCGAAACGCTCGTCGCGCAGCGCCGCGCCGGTGTCGCGGTCCTCCTCGCGGCGATGCCCCGCGGCCTCGCGCCAGAAGTCGAGCCGGCCCCCGCCCGAGAGGCGCCAGCCCGCGCTGAGGGGGCGATCGTGATGCAGCCACGCCCCGGCGACCTCCTGCCGGCCCCCCGCGGTGCGCCGGCGCGTGAAGCGGCCGCCGGTGTAAGTGAAGAGTTCCCGCGTCTCGCCGCGGACCGCGCGCAGGTCCGCCCCGCCCGCCGTGCGCGCGCCGCCCGGGCGGCGCCAGCCGAGAGTGCCCGCGAGCCCGGCCGCCTGGGCCGGTACCGCGTACTGGTCGCTCGCGGGCGTTTCCGCAGTGCGGGTGGCGTTGACCGACGAGAAGGTGCTCGTGAACACCTGCCGCTGGGCGTACGCGGCGAGGGTCCACGCCGGCCCGCCCGCGCCGCCGCCCCGCGCCGTGACCTGCCCGGCAGTCTCGCGGCTGGTGTTGCCCGCGTAGGGGGTGCCGTTGCCGCGCGTCTCGCCGAAGCCGCGGAGGGCGACCGCGAGGCTGGTCCCGCCCTTGAGGGTCTGCCGCCAGCGCGCCTGCGCCCAGCGGTGCCGGCTGGCGGCCGCCCCGTCGACCGGCCCGCGCCGCTCCGGGGCCACCAGCGGGAAGCCGTCGCTGGCGAACCAGCGCCCAGAGACGTCCACCCAGCCGCCGCCCGTGGGGACGGTGAGCTCAGCCTCGGCGGAACGCGTGCCGCGGTCGCCGGCGAGCGTCGAGAGCGTGCCGCCCGCGCCCTCGCGTTCGCGCCCGAGGAGTTGCAGCACCCCGCCGAGCGCGGCGTTGCCCCAAGCGGCCCCACCCCCGCCGGGCATCACCTCGACGGCCGCGAGCCCCTCGCGCGGGAGTTTGGCCCAGGCGACCCAGCCGCCAAACGGGTCGTTCAGGGGCACGCCGTCGAGGAGCAACAGCGTGCGGCTGGCGCCGCTGGGCCCGAGTCCGCGGAGGGAGACGCCCTGCGCGGTGGGATTGGCGGCGAGGCTGTCGATGCGGCGGAAGAGACTGAAGGCGGGGAGTGAGCGGAGGGCGCCGTCGAGCGTGAGGGCGGGGGCGGTGGCGACTTCGGCGCCGGTAAGGCGTTGGACCGTGGCGGGGCTTTCGGTGCCGGGCTGGGGGAAGCGGGCGGCGGTGACGACCTCGGGCGCGAGGGCGACGGGCGGCTCCGCCGCGCCGGCCGCGGCCGGCACGGCGCCGAGCAGGAGGGCAAGGCGCACGCGCATCGGGGAGAGCGTGCCGGTGCGCAGAGGTGCGGCAAGGTTGGGATTCGGGGCCCGCGCCCGCATTTCGTGCTCGGCTTCGCGGGACGCTTTTGGGACGGTGCGGGTCCCGCGCTGGGCGCGGACCAACTTATGCCACTCTGGGAATACAAGGTGATCACGAGCGGGAAGGGCGGATTCGCCCGGCCCGACATGATGGAGAAATTTCTGAACGATCTCGGCCGCGAGGACTGGGAAATCATCAGCTTCCACTCGCATCCGGACAACTTCCTTGCCTTCACCGGTCTCGCCCGCCGCTCCACGCAGCGCGACTGGACCCTTGAGGACGCCGCCGCCGCCGCCGCCAAGGTTGAGGCCGACCGCCTCCGCGCCGAATTCGAGGCGAAATTCAAGGCCGCCACCAGCGCCCCCGCCGCCGCCGCCTCCGCCGAGGAGTCCAACGCTACCTCCTTCCTCGAGGAGAAATCCGCCCCTGAAGATGGCCTCCGCAAGCTCGTCGACACCTCTCGCGACAATGACCCCGAGGCCGCCGAGGACGAGAAGGCCGACGACTGGGACAAACTCGCCTCCGAGGACGAGCTGCCCACCTTCTTCGAGGCCATCCGCCCCCATATGCGCCGCAACCAGCGCGGAGCCGGGATGTCCGTCGGGGTCGACTACCTTGCCAAGAAATGGGACTTGTCCGAAGAGGACATCAAGGCCGCCCTCGTCGAGTGCGGCTTCGCGGTGCCCGAGGACGAGGACACGCCCGTGGTCTACCTCGAGTACGACGGCGACCTGTTCTGGGTGAACATCAACCGCCGCGGCGAACTTTGGATCAACACCAAGGAAAAGCCGCGCCCGGTGTTCCGCGCGGCCAAGGGTACGCGCATCGAGGGTGAAGCTCCCCGCCCCGAGGGCGCGTCCGCCGGCGAGGCCCCGTCCGGCGACCATGCCGCCGCGCCCGACCGCACGCCAGTCCCGCTGCCCGAGGGCCTCGAGTTGCTGGAGAAGATCCGCCCGCAGATGCGCCGCAACCGCCGCAGCCCCGGCGCCTCTGGCAGCGCCAGCTTCCTCTCCCGCGCCTTCCGCACCAACGAGGCTGAACTCAAGGCCGCCTTCAGCCGCCTCGGCCTCCCGCTTCCGGTCGCCGGCGGCGAGACGCCCGCGCCCATCGAGCTCGCTGGCCTCTCCTGGTGGCTCAATCTCGACTCGCGCGGCGGCCTCTGGATTAACGCCACCGAACGCCGCGAGGACGCCGCGCCCGCCGCGGCGCCCGCCTCTGGCGAAGCAGGGATGCCCTCCGCCGAAGGTGCGCCTGCCGCTGCCCCGGCCGAAGGTGCCGCGCCCCGCTTGGCCGAACCGCCCCTCCTGTCCGAACCGCCGCTCCTCTCCGCCTCCGCGCCGGCAGTCGGGGAAACGGCCGCGGCCGAGGCTGCGCCCGGGGATGATGCGGCTGAGGAAGGCGCCGCGTCCGCCTCCGCCGACGGTTTCCCGGCGCCCCGCTTGACCCGCGGTCGCCGCCCCCGCTCCCGTCCCCGCAAGGCGGACTGAGCTCGGTCAGGCGCCGCCTTAAACTGCCCACCTTCCCCACGGGTGGGCAGTTTCCGTTTAGGCTTCAAGGCGGCGTGAGCCGCCCGAGGGCCCGCCTGAGGTCGCGCTCGAGTTTCTCCATCGGCACCGTGTCCCGCAGCCGCTCCGGCAGCGCCAGCAGCGCCGCCAAGCCCTCCGCGTAGGCCGCCCGGGCCGCCTCCGACCTTCCCGCCCGCTCCAGCACCTCGCCGCGCCGGAATAGCCAGCCTTCCCGCCGGGGTGCCGCCGCCAGCGCGGTGTCGATCCGCCGCAACGCTGCCTCCGGCTCACCCCGCTCCAGATCGAGCGCCAAGGCCTCCTCCACCAGCGAGATCACCGGCCCCAGCCGCCCTAGGCCCGCTTCGAGCGCCGTGAGCGCCGCCACCCGTTCGCCACCGCCCGCGAGCAGCCGCGCGTGGCGCAGGTAGTGCTCCGGCCGGGGCTCCGGCGCCAACTCGATCCCCCGCGCGCAGTCCGCGGCGGCCGCGGCGGTCCGGCGTGCGGCCGCGTGGATCTCCGCCCGCAGGAACCATCCCTCCGGCGAGCCGGGCTCCGCCGCCAGGAAACGGTCGATCGCCGGCAGCGCCCCCTCCGCGTCGCCCGCCTCCAGCCGCGCCCGCGCCCGGAAATACGCCACCACCGCCAGCTCCGGCGCCAGCCGCGCCGCCGCTGCGTAATCCGCCTCCGCTCGCTCCCAGTCCCGCAGGTGCCGGTGCAGCTCCCCCCGTCGCAGGTGCAGGTCCGCGTCCGGCGCCCGCGCCAGCTCCGCCGTGAGCAGCTCGAGCACCCGCTGGTCGTCTCCGTGCGCCCCCAGCGGCCCGGCCGCCCCCGCCGCCAGCAACCACCCGGCCCCCCACCGCAGGCGGCGGGCCAGGGAACCGGGAAGAAGCGGACGCGGCGAACTCATCGGCGGGCTTGGGCAGTCAGCCGCATCCGGCCCGCGGCTCAAGCCCGGCCTTGGCAGCCTTCCCGCGCCAGCCCAGCCTGCCCCCGATGCCCCCCCGCCCCTTGCTGGCCGTCCTCGCGCTCGCCCTCGCCCCGGCCGCCGTCCCCGCCGCGGAGGCCCCCGCCCCGTTCACCTTCGCCGCCTTCGGCTGCGTGCCCTACGCCCGCCAATCCGGCAGCGAGGAGGCCTTCGGCCGCCTGCTCGCCGAGGTCGACCGCCACCAGCCCGCCTTCGCCGTCCACCTCGGGGACACCCTCGGGGGCGACGAGCGCGCCACCGACGCATTTTACCTCCGCCGCCGCGCCGACTTCAACCGCCTCGCCACCGCCCTCGTCTACACCCCGGGGGACAACGAATGGACCGATACCCACCGCCCCGGCGCCGGCGGCTTCGATCCCCTCGAGCGGCTCGCGCGCCTGCGGGAAGTTTACTTCGCCGAGGAACGCAGCCTCGGCGGCCGCCCCCTCGCGCTCGCCACCCAGCGCCGCGACCCGGCCCACGCCCGCTTCGTAGAACACGCCCGCTGGACCCTAGGGGGCGTCGTCTTCGCGACCCTCCACGTCGTCGGCAGTCACAACAACCACCAGCCCACGGTCCCCGGCGCCCTCGCCGAATGGCGGGAACGCGACGCAGCCGTCGTCGCGTGGATCCGCGCCACCTTCGCCGCCGCGACCGCAGCCGCCGCCCCCGCCGTGACCTTCTTTTTCCAAGCTAATCCCTTCGCTGCAGACAAGAACCGGTCGGGTTACGACCCGGGCTTCGAATCCTGCCTGCGGGCCCTGGAGGCGGGCGCCCGCGCCTTCGGCCGGCCCGTGCTGCTGGTCCACGCCGACGAGCACCGCTACCGCCTCGAAGAGGGCATCCGTTTCGCTGCGGAAGGGGAGCGCGTGCCTAACGTGACACGGCTGGAGACCTTCGGTGCCGAGAACGTTCACGGGGTGCTCGTCACGGTCGATCCCGCCTCGCGCGCGGTGTTCGCAGCCGGGCCGCTGATTGTCCCCGGCAACCCGCTCCCGCGCCTGCCCCGTGCCAAGGCCGCTCGCTGACGACGCCGGCGGCCCCACGCCCCAGCTGGAATCCGCGGCACCCTTTCACTTTTGACTCCCCCTCGCCCGGGTGGCTGAGTGCACCCCCAATGGTCAGCACCGCCCAGCCTTCCGCGCCCGTCGAGGCCAAGTACGCCACCCTCCGGGCCGGCCTGCGGGACCTCCTGCGCAACGGCCTGATCGTGGCTTACTCCGGCGGGGTCGACAGCGCCTTCCTCCTCTGGACCGCCGAGCAGGTGCGCCGCGAGTCTGGCGGCCGCCTCGTGGCCGTGACCGCTGTCAGCGCCAGCCTCGCCCAGGTGGAGCGCGAGGATGCCGCCCGCTTCGCCGCCTGGGCCGGGGTCGAGCACCGCTGGGAACAGAGCGGCGAACTCGAGAACCCCGCCTACGCCCGCAACGACCTCTCGCGCTGCTACCACTGCAAGTCCGAGCTCTTCCGCCTCAGTCACGAGCTCAAGGACCGCCTCGGCCACGGCGCCATTGCCTACGGCTACAACGCTTCCGACCGCGGGGACTACCGCCCGGGCCACCAGGCCGCGCAGGAGAACCGCATCGTCGCCCCCCTCGAGGCCGCTGACCTCACCAAGGACGACATCCGCGCCCTGATGCGCCAATTCGGCCTCCCCCTCGCCGACAAGCCCGCCAGCCCCTGCCTCAGCTCGCGCCTGATGACCGGTGTCGCCGTCACCCCGCAGAAACTCCGCGACGTCGAGGACCTCGAGGCGGTCCTGCGCGGCGGCGGTTTGCAGGTGTTCCGCGTCCGCCTGCACGAGCAGCCCACCGGCAAGTGGATCCGCGTGGAAGTCGCGCCCGACGAGATGCCACGCGTCCTTGGGGTCCGCGATGCCCTCCACGCCCTCGCCCGCGAGCGCGGGTTCGCTTGGGTGACGCTCGACCTGGCCGGTTACCGCACCGGCGGCGGCACCAGCCGCGCTTCCTGAACCGGGCTCGCGCCCGGCCGCCCTTTTCCCATGACCGAATCCGACCTCCGTCAGCTCCTCCAGGGTGTGCAGGCTGGCGTGATCGCGCCCGATATGGCGCTGCGGCAGCTGCAGAGCGGCCCGTTCCGCACCTCCGACCTCGGCTTCGCGCAGGTCGACCACCACCGCCGTCTGCGGCAGGGGATGGGCGAGGTCATCTTCGGCGAGAGCAAGACGGCCGAGCAGATCCTCGCCATCACCCGGGAGGCCGGGTCCGCGGGCGCCCCCGTGCTCATCACGCGCCTCCAGCCGGAGAAGCTTGCGGCCCTCGCGCACGCGTTCCCCACCGGCCGGCGCAACGACGCTGCGCGCACCTTCACCCTCCATGCCCCCGCGCCGATCGAGGGCGTGGACGGCCAGCCCCATGTGGTGGTCGTCGCCGCAGGCACCAGCGATCACCCGGTGGCGGAGGAGGCCTGCGAGGTCGCGGTGGCGATGGGGATTCCCTGCAACCGGGTTTATGACGTCGGCGTGGCCGGGCTGCACCGCCTGCTCGCCCGGGTGGAGGTCCTCCAAGCGGCCACCTCGCTGGTGGTGGTCGCGGGGATGGAAGGCGCGCTCCCCAGCGTCGTCGCTGGCCTGCTCGGGCGGCCGGTGTTCGCGGTGCCGACGAGCGTCGGTTACGGGGCCAACTTCGGCGGCCTGAGCGCCCTGCTGGCGATGCTCAACTGCTGCGCGCCGGGGGTGACGGTCACGAACATCGACAACGGCTTCTCCGCCGGCTTTGCCGCCTGCCAGGTGGTGCGGGCGGTGCGGACCGCGGCCGACAGCGCCCGATGAGCCGGACGCTCTTCCTCGAAAGCGTCTCCGGGGTCGCGGGCGATATGTTCGCGGCCGCCTTCCTCGACGCGGGGCTCGTGACCGCGGCCGATCTCGCCTCGGTGCCCGTGCGCCTCGGGTTGCCCGGGGTCCGCGTGGAAACCCGCCCCGTCATCCGCGCCCAGATGCAGACCACGCACTTGCGGGTCGTGGGCGCCGGGGCCGGTGCGCCCCCGGGAGCCGCCCCCGCCCGCGATCCCGCCGAGGAGGAAACGCACCTCGTCATCGATGCGCCCGCGGGGCACGCCCACACCCGCCACGCCGACATCGACCGCCGCTTGGCGACGGCCGATCTGCCTGCCGGGGTGCGGGACCGCGCGCGCGCCATCTTCCAGCTGATCGCTGAGGCCGAGGCCGGCGCCCATGGGATTCCCGTGGCGGACGTCGCGTTCCACGAGCTAGGCCTGGCCGACTCGATCGTCGACATCACCCTCGCCGCTTGGTGCCTGGAGGCCGTGGGCCCCGTGCGGTTCGTGGCGACCCCGATCCGTCCCGGGCGCGGGTTCGTCCGCATCCAGCACGGCGTCCACCCCGTTCCCCCGCCTGCTAGCGCCCGCCTGCTCAGGGGGTTGCCGGTCGCGCCGGTGCCGGCGGCGATCCCGCGGGTGGACATCGAGCTCTCCACGCCCACGGGCATTGCGATCCTGCGGTCGCTGCGGCCGGTCTTTTCCGGGGAGCTGCCGGCGGGCACGGTCGTGCGCCAAGGCTGTGGTGCGGGCACCCTCGATTTCGGCGAGTTTCCGAACGTGTTCCGCGTCACCCTGCTCGAAGATGCGGCGCCGCGGCCGGAAGGGCCGGAAGGGGTCAGGACGAAACCTGCAACCGGTGGGACGGGGGAAGCAGAGGCTGGCAGCCCGTCCGCGGAGTCAGGAGCAATTCACGGCCGTACCCCCTCGTCGCTGCCCTACGAGGCGGACCGGGTGGTGGAGGTGGCGGCGAACATCGATGACGACACTGGCGAACGCCTTGCGTGGCTGGCGGAGCGCCTCCTGGCGCAGGGGGCGCTCGATGTCTGGCTCACTCCGGCGACGGGCAAGAAGGGCCGGCCGCTGACCTGTTTCCAGTTCTTGGTGGCGGAGGCGGATTTCCCGCGCTTGGCCAACTGGTTTTTGCGGCACAGCACGACCTTTGGCATCCGCCACCGCGCGTGGGACCGCTTGAAGCTGGCACGCCGCTTCGAGCCGCGCCCGGGCCCGGGAGGGCCGGTGACCCACAAGGTGGGCCTCACGACGGCCGGCGAGGAGCTGAAGGCCAAGCCCGAGTTCGAGGAACTGCGCCGCCGCTGGGAGGGCTGAGGACCCCCGCGGCGGGGCGGATTGACGCGGCGCCCCCGGGTGAGGAGCGGACGCTGATCCGTAGCCGCGGGGCCTCGCCGAGGTGGCGCGGCACGGCCGGCCCCCTGCGGATGAGGTCGGCCACCTGCTGGCGGGCCCGTTGCGGCCGCCGGGTTCGGTTTCGGCCGCGCGGTCCCAACGGCTGGAATTACGCCTCGCGCGCGCCGTGGCCCGGGCGGAGCGGGCGATGGACTTTTTACGGGCTGCCGACGCGGCTGGCGGAGGACGTGGAGGAGCGGGTGATCGGGGCGGTGCACGCACTGCTGCGGCGAGGGGAGCAGGCTCCGGTTTGACACCGCTCGGCCGTGGCGCCCACCCTGCGTGTGGGGGCCGATAGCTTAACGGTTAAAGCAGAGGACTCATAATCCTTTGAGTCTGGGTTCGAATCCCAGTCGGCCCACCATTGATAAGCAACAGTTTGTGGAAAAACACAGTTTCCTGCGTTTCGCTGTCTTGTCGTCTACTTGACACATTTCGCGGACGCCGAAGTGCCTGTTTTGGGCCTCTCAGATCCACTTCGTCGCGTAGGTTTTCGATGGCCCGGGCACTTTTTCCACGGCTGTTTTCGGAACTCCCGGCATCGCCGTTGCGCCGTTTTCTTGAGAGTCTTCGGCAGAATTTGATCACCGCTTGAACCTATCTGACAAGCAAAAGCCACGAGGCGTTCGTCTCGAACCCTTCGCCGACGGATACGAGGTGGTGGGGCTTCCGGCGCGACTGCTGGGCGTGCCGTTTCCCGGCCGCACGTTCTTCGAGGAGGAACACGTGGACGGCATCCGTTGGATCGCCTGTCTCTCCAACGCTGAGCCGGAGCGTCGCTATCAGGTTCCGCCCGAGATCGGCTTCATCGAGCGCCGGAATTTCGGCAGCCCGGACTCCGCTTCACCTTCGGAACTGGCCGAATTTGCCCGGGTCGCGGAGCGTATTCGGCAGCGACTGCAGGCTGGGGAGGGTGTGCTTGTGCACTGTGATCAGGGAGTCTCCCGCACAGGAACGGTCGTCGGAACGGTCCTCGTGATGCACGGCATAGCACCCGGTCGCGCCGCCTCTGCGATCGCCACGATCGTTGAGCCCCAGCAGCCCGGTTGGATCGACGCGCCGCGTTTCGCCGCGGAGCTTTCGACCGTGATCGCGCGTTGCGCTGCAAAGGCGGGAGTTGGGATTTACTCCCGCTCAAATACCGAAGAACGGCCGCACTGACGGGTCCTTATCGGGCGAGAGCGCACCCGCTTCCTCCAGTCGGTCCACGATCGCGTCCATCTGCGCCGACCGCCGATCCAGTATCAGCCGCAGGTTGCCGCGACGTCGTTCCAACGCCCGCACCCCGGCTTCCTCGATACTGTCCAATGCGCCCATTAAGGTGAGTTCGCCCTGGTGCTCTGCGAGGTGCATCGCGACTTCCGCGGGGAGCCGCATTTCGTCGGTCATGAACTGCAGGGTGAGCGAACTCCCCTGATGGCTGCCCAGCAGCTCGGCCTCCCTCGCGCCTGGCATCTCAAAGAGGCAGAGCGAGAGCGCCCCGCGGTGGCCATTGAGGTATTCCGAGATCGACGGAGTGAGCTTGACCTCGCGGACGGCGAGCCTGCCGCCCAGTCCTGCCGCCAACCGCCACGCGGTCAGGGACCCGATCGATGGAACGTCAAGATCAACGCGGCTGCGGCGCAAAGCGAGAGCCTCCGCCGCGACTGTCTCTCCAACGCTGAGCCGGAGCGTCGTTATCAGGTTCCGTGAGGACCGGCCGGCTAGACGCCTCAATCGCCCGCCGGGGTGGCGTAGCAACGCACGGCGAAGAGGGCGGCGGGCACCTGCGCCGACGGCGCGGTGAGCTCGATGCACAACGCGCGCGTGACCACCGGCTGCTGCAGCACGAGGACGTGGCGCGCCTGATGATTCCCGTCGCCCCGCGCCAGTTCCCGTCCCTCGGCGTCAACCACGCGGTAGCGCGGAACCAAAAATGGCATCCGCCGCTCCGGATGGCCCATTAGCACCGACTCCATCGGGTGATCATGGTCGGGATCGAACACGAGTTCGATGCGGGCGATGGTCTGGGGCGCTGGCCAGCGCAACGTGAGCGTCGGCGTGGGATCGGCAAAGTCGGCCACCCAAGCGTTGGGCTGGAAGGTCGGGCGATCGATGCCGCTGGCGAGCTGGGCCACGCCGAAACCGTCGAGCGGTGGCGCGACGCGGAGCGCGAGATTGCGGCCTTCCGGCCGGCGGAGCGGCGTCCAGAATTCAAACGTGTCGATCCCGATGCCCGCCGGGGGCGACTGGGTGGCGGACTTCGCGACCGCCGGGTTGGCCCGGTGGCAGAGGGCAAGCACGCCGGTGACGCGTCGTTCGGTCGTGTGCAGGCGAATCGCGGGCGCGCCGAATAGACAGACGAAGGCGTAGCGCGCCTCCCGGAAGGTGTGGGCGAAGGTGCAGCGCACCGCCTGACCGGCACCGGCGGCGAGCTTCCGCGTGTGCTGCTCGAGCGTTACGTCCGGCGTGTGGTTGGCAACGCGGCTGCTTTGGCGCAACTCGAGGCGCAGCTCCGCGGGGACGGCCACGTCGGCAAAGATCGTCACGTCGAGGGTCGTGCCGGCGCGCACCGGCAGCAGCAGCGCCCAGGCATCGTCGAGCGGGATGGCGAGCCCGTCGGCCGGGAACGCGGCGAGCCTTAGTTCACTCGAAACCTCGAGGGTCGCCCGGCGGGCGAGGTCCGACTCCTCGGCCAGCGCAACCCCCGGGATGCATTGCCCCGTGCGGAGCAGGCGCCGCTGGAGCTCAAGCATCCTGGGCGCCGCCGTCAGGTCCCGGGGAAGCAGGCCCTCGCGGCGGCATTGGGCGGCGGCGAGCCCCACGGCCTGCGCGGCCTGCGCGACCGTGGCCATCACGCGGGTGGAGCCGAACGCGACGTGCGTGGCGCTCAGGATCCGGCCGGCGAGGAAAAGATTCGTGATGTTGCGGCTGTAGAGGCAGCGGTAGGGAATCTGGTAAACGCCCTTCGCGTGCCACTGCGTGCAGCCCGGAAGCGGCGAGAACACGCCCTCCGGCGGATGCAGGTCGATGGCCCAGCCGCCGTGGGCGACAGCGTCGGCGTGCGCGCGCTGCTCGACGATGTCCTGCTGCCGCAGGAGGTAGTCGCCCTCGAAACGCCGGCTCTCGCGCTTGCCGGGGATGTGGCCGATCCACTCCAGCGTGAGGTTGGCGGCCTCCGGGAACTGGCCGGAGTTCTTGATGTGGTGCCACAGGCCGTAGACGACCTGCCAGAGCTCCCACTTGATGCGCTCGGTGTCGTGGACCGTGTCCAGCAGGCCCCCGTGCTCGATCCACCAGAGTTTGCAGCCGTGTTCCCGGGCGTTGAACTGCCGCCAGCGCGGGATGCGGGTGATGTCCGGCAACGCGAAGGCCGGCGCCGTGAACTGCACCGGGCGGCCGACGTCCTTCGAGTAAAAATAGAGCGAGTGCCCCAGCAGTTCGCGGCTGGCGTGCTCCGGCGCGAATCCCTCGCCGAACTCCGCGCGCGACTCCGCGCCGACCCGGAAGGCGGCACCCGCCAGGAAGCCCACGATGCCGTCGCCGGAGGCATCGCAGAAGAGCGGCGCGTGCAGGTCGTGGCGGGTGGAGGTCTGGGCGCAGAACGCGCGCACGCTCGCGATCGTGTCGGCGTCACGCTTCGTCACCTCGTGCACCGCGGTGTTGAGCAGCAGAGTGAGGTTCGGTTCGGCCATGACCCTCTCGAGCAGCAGGGCGTCGACGAGCAGCGGGTTACCCTCCGGGTTGCGAAACAGGTTCTCGACCAAGACCTCGTCGATCACGCCGCCCTCGCGGGCCCAGCGGTTGTTGTTCCCGAGGTGGGATGTCGCGCCGAGGATCCACAGCCGCACCTCGCTCGAGGCGTTGCCGCCCAGCACAGGGCGGTCCTGCACAAGGATGACCTTGAGGCCGGCGCGGGCGGCGGTGATGGCACCGCAGGTGCCGGCGAGACCACCACCGACGACGACCAGGTCGGCCTCGTGGCGGAGGGTGCGGAGTTCACGCGAGACGGCGGGAGGAAAGAACTGCATGGGAGACGGGAAGGAGGCCGGGCGGCGGGGCGGGCGCTCAGGTGCCGGACGCCCGCGGGCGGAGTTGCCAAGCGAGCAGCCACGCGAGCGGGTGGAGGAGGAGGAGGAACCCGAACGCGGGATCGTAGGAGGCGTGGGTGACGAGCGCCCCGACCGCCTTGTTCATCGCGAGGCCGCCGAGGGAGCTGCCGGCCGCGATGACACCGAACGCGAAGGCCAGCGAACCGCGCGGCACCAGATCGACCACGAGCGCGCTGAGGTTGATCAGCCACGCGAGGTGGGCGAGCACCACGACCATCCCGAACGCGAGCACCAGCCAGAGCGCTTCGACGTGCGGGATCGCCGCGCCGAGCGGCACGAGGGCGGCGCAGGCCAGCATAATCCACAGGCGGCTGCGCACGGGCCCGGTGCCGCGCTGGATCAACCGGCCGGACAGCCAGCCGCCCGCGAGCACCCCGACGTCGGCAGCGAGATAGACGACCCACGTCACGCTGAGGGATTTCTGGTCGAGGCCGCGCGAATCGTAGAGGTACTTGGCGAACCAGAACTGGAAAAAATACCAGACCGGGTCGGTCAGCATCCGGGCGAAAATCAGCAGCAGGACCTCGCGGCGCAGGAGGACGCGGTGCCACTTCCCCCAGTCGGGCACCGCGGCCGGATGGGCGGCGACGTCGGCGGCCTGCCCGGACTCGATCAGCGCGCGCTCCTCGGAGGAAAGGCGGGGGTGCTCAGCGGGACGGCGGTAGAGCCAGAGCCACGGGATGAGCCAGACGAGGCCGGCGGAACCGGTCACGATGAAGGCGGCCTGCCAACTGTGCCACGAAGCGAGGCCGACGATGAGAATGGGCGCGAGCGTCGCCCCGATCGTGGCGCCCAGCGTGTAGATCCCGATGGCGAGCCCGCGTTCACGGGCGGGGAACCATTCGGAGACGGCCTTGGGCGCGGCGGTCCAGTTGCCCGCCTCGCCGAGACCGAGCAGGAAGCGGAACGCCCCGAGGGAAGCGGCGGATCGGGCGAAGCCGGTGAGGATATTCGCGATGGACCACCAGCCGACGAAAAGGGCCAGACTGATCCGGACCCCGAAGCGGTCGACAATCTTCCCGGAGAGGATGAGCGCCACGGTGTAGGCGACCAGGAAGGCGTTGAGGACGGAGGCGTAGTCCTCGTTGGAGAGCCCGAGGTCCTGCTGGATGGTCGGCGCGAGGATCGAGAGCGCCTGGCGGTCCACGTAATTCAGGATCGAGGCGACAAAGATCAACCCGACGATCCACCAGCGGAGATGTCGGATGCGGCGCATGGCTACTCGGGTTGGCCGCGCCAGGAAGCGCGACGTGTCACCGCCTCGGCGGCGGGAAAATCAGCCGGGGTAACAGGATGGTTCATAGGATGTGAGGATGCGGATCTCAACGCTGCAGCACGGCGGGGCCGGAGGATCGCTTTTCACCGGAGAGCGTCACGCCCTGCACTTCGAAATCGAAGCTCGAGGCGCCGACCGGAACCGGGACGGTGAATTCAAAAGGGTAGCTCGCGTCGGTCAGCGTGGCCTTTCGATCGCCCACGGCATAGCTGAGCGCGACCTCTTTGAATTTCGAATCGTCGGCTCGGAGGTAAACGTAGGCGGTGGTCGCAGCGGGGCCGAAATTCAGGATCATGGCGCGCGTGCCGCCGAACGGCAGCTCGACGTGGTCGCGGCGCCACGCATCGGTGGCGCGGGCACCCACGAGGCGGTCCTGGAACTTTGGCGTCACAACGAGGCCCTCGACCTCGACGGCGGTGAGCCCCATCGGCGGGATGGTGACGGTGAGTCGGCCATCGCGCAGCGGCGTGGCTGAGCCGTCGCGGAAGACACGTGTGCGATAGGTCTGGCCGGCGAGTTGGGGAAGAAGCGTGGCGTTGAGCGCAATCTCGGTGGTGACGGGTTCGGGCGATTGGTTGGTGAACGCGAGGTAGAGACGGTCGCGGCCGCGGGCGACGAGGGTGTTGATCTCGACGGAACTGCTTTTTATCAACCGGCGGGGCAGCCAAAGCACGGCATCGTCGCGGTCGAAGAACTTTCCGGGGCGGTCCCCGTAGAATTTGCTCTGCAGATAGGCGTAGCCCTCGATGAAGTGCGCGGGAAAATCGATCTTGCCGCCGGACCGCGCGAAGGCATCCGTCACGAGGAAGTCGAGGAGGATGCTCATGTGCGGCCAGATGTGGTTGTAGTGAAATGAATTCACGCTGAGCGTCTTGTGGTCGCGCAGCGGGTAGTCGGCGCGCTCGTAGATCGTGGTGCGCGCGGTGTTGATGTGGTAGCCGGGAAAATTGCGGTAGCGGCCGACGACGGCGGAGCGCGCGACGTCGTGGAGCAGTTGATCGCCGGTGAGCGCCGCGATGCGCAACATCCACGGCGCATAGTTGGCCATAAAGATGGCCCGGTGCCCCGACATCGTGCCCGAGGATTCCGGGGTGAGGCCGATCTCGGACAGGCGCCAGGCGGGCACGCGCTCCTCCGGGGCGCTCATGGGCGTGTGGCCCTTGCCCTTGAGGTACCAATAGACCGGCGCCTGACCGCCGGGATTGACCGTCACTTCCTCGTCGGGAATGCGCGGCGCCACCCAG